>JBDQOY010000200.1:0-24777 GCA_040260935.1 Pirellulales bacterium | reverse complement strand
CGTACTGGACGCGGGTGAGGCCCGCGAGGTTTTCCAGAACCTCCGGAAGTGGCTGCCCGTTGGCCGTGGCCTCGGAAATTGCCGCTTCCAGCCGGCGGAGTGCCACCTTTCGTAGCGGCGACGGCTTCTGCAGATCCCCCGGCAAGCTGGCAACGGCTGCCCGCTTCCGCGCGTGATTGACCGAGGCAGAATCTAACATCGGCAGCACTCGTAGCACCCCCTGGGCATCAACCACTACGCCGCCTCCTCCCGTCCCCCCACCTAAGTTAAAGCCGCCCTGCTGGTTGCCGCCCTGCTGGTTGCCGCCTTGCTGGTTGTTCCCACCACGGTTGTTATTTTGCCCACAAGCCTGTCGTAGGCCACCGGGTAATCCACCCAGACAGACGGCAAAAAACAGGGCACTAAGGCTTAAACCACGCAGTAATCGCGTGGTGACGATGGACGACAGAGCCATGGCTTTACCCTCAAGCAGAGTGGGGGGCGACGAAGTCTGGTGGGAACCCGACCGCCCAGAAGGGTAGTTGGCGAAAAAACGCGTCGCAATGCGACTTTGGGCCTCAACCAGCCCTATTCGGCCCGTGATTGGCCTCAGGATGCGGTCTGAAACCCGTTCCGACGGCCGCGGGGCTGCCGGTCTTCGCGACGCCCTGTGGAAATACCAACCTGGGCCCGCACCGCTCCCGGGCTGAGGAGGTCTTCCAGTTCGGCCAGCAGTCCAGCCGACCAGGTCACCTTCACGCCATCGACATCGAGCAGGGCTCGGCGACCATCCCGAAGTTCGATGACCAGCCGAATCGGCGTCGGCCCTTCATGCCGCAACAGAATTTCCTTGAGCCGGTCGAGGATCGACAGGTCATGATCGGCCTCCATCACCTTGATATGCACCGCCCGAGCCGGCCGGTTCCAGACATCGGCAATGGGAAGAATCTCGTTGATGATCAGGTTGGTCTCTTCACTGCCGGCCCGCCGATCGACAGAACCGGCCACCACCACAACGGCATCCGGCACGAGCAACTCACCCAGGCGAGCATACTCCTCCGGCCAGCAGATACTGCGGACCAGCCCGTCCATATCCTCTAGGTCGAACATGCCATAGCGGGTGCAGGTCGAGCCTGGCCGTGGCTGTTTGGTGTTGGAAAGTTTGAGCGCACCGACAAGCCCTCCCATCACCACCTCACTTTTTGGCTCAGCATTTGAGACGTCACCCGAGCCGTGCGTGCAGACCGCCTGGAGCAACCCCCGGAATTCTGCCAGGGGATGGCTGTGAACGTAATACCCAAGCACCTCTTTCTCGAATGACCGCATCTCCATGTCAGTCAGTGGCGACACATCGGGCAGCGTCGCCACTGGCTCTTCGACTTCAGGCTCGGCCTCTTCAAAGGCCGCAAAGAGATTCTTCTGACCACTCTTCCGGTCGGCCATTCGAGCCGCTCCCGCCGCCACGGCCCGTTCAATCCCGGCAAACAAGCCGCCACGATGATCGCCCTCGCCAAGCAGGCTGTCGAGCGCTCCCGCTTTGGTCAAATTCTCCAGGGCTGTCTTATTGACTACTGATCCGTCGACCCGCCCGCAGAGATCGAACAGATCGCGATAGTCGCCATGAGCAAGCCGCTCCGTAACGATCGCCTCAGATGCCTGCCTGCCACAGCCCTTGATTGCCGACAGCCCAAACAGAATGGTGCCGTCGCGGGCGGTGAACTCAACATCAGATCGATTGACATCTGGCGGAGCGACCGGAATATTCATCCGCCGGCAATCCTCGATGTGCTCGACCAGCGAATCCTTCTTCTTGAAATTGCGGCCCGGAATGTCACCGGTCAGCAACGCAGCCATGAATTCGGTCGGATAGTGCGTTTTTAGATAGGCCGTCTGCCAAGCCAGCAGGGCGTAGGCGGTTGAATGGCTTTTGTTGAAGCCGTACCCGGCGAATTTTTCAATCAACCCAAACAGAGCAGCTGCGTCGCCTTTCGGCAGACCCTGCGACTGGGCGCCTTCCAAGAACTGCTCGCGGAAGGCTGTGATGATCTCATGCTTCTTCTTACTGATCGCCTTGATGCAGGTATACGCCTTGGACAGCTCAATGCCACCGAGCCGCTCCAAGATTCGCATCACCTGCTCTTGATAGACCATCACCCCATGGGTCTCTTCAAGCACGTCCTTCATCACCGGGTGAGGGTATTCAGCCTGCTGTCGGCCGTGCTTCACCGCGACATAGTCGTCAACCATGCCGCCTTCGAGCGGACCCGGCCGATAGAGGGCGTTGACGGCAACAATGTCCCGGAAATGGTCGGGCTTCATCCGCTGCAGCAGATCGCGAATACCACCGCTTTCCAACTGGAAGATGCCTTTGGTCTCACCTCGACAGAGCAACGCAAAGGTCTCCGCGTCCTCAAGGGGAAACAGCAGCGGGTCCAACTGCTCGCCGCGTGTCCGCTCAATGATCTCAATCGTTTTGGAGACGATCGTGAGATACCGGAGACCGAGAAAATCCATCTTCATCAAGCCGGCACGCTCGACATCATTCATCGACCACTGGGTGATGACTTCCTCTTTGCCGGTTACCCGCTGCAGCGGCACATACTCAACCAACGGCCGATCAGCGATCACCACTGCGGCCGCATGGGTGCCGACATTCCGGGCCAAACCTTCAATCCGTCCAGCCAGATCGACAAGTTCCTGCGTCTGCGGGTCGGCCTCGCAGGCCTCCGCCAGTTGGCTCCCGGGCGCTGTTGCCTCGGCAAGCGAAATACCCAACTGATCGGGCACCAGCGACACAATCTTGTCGACCTGCGGGATAGCCATGCCGAGCGCCCGACCGACATCCCGGATCGCCGCGCGGGCGGCCAGCGTTCCAAAGGTGCCGATCTGCGCCACGTTGGCTTCGCCATACTTCTGCTTGACATAGTCAATGACTTCTCCCCGCCGCTCCTTGCAGAAGTCGATGTCGATATCAGGGGCTTCCAGCCGATTGACGTCGAGAAACCGCTCAAACAGTAGGTCGTATTCCAGCGGGCAGACGTGAGACATGTAAAGGGCATAGGCCACCAGTGCCCCAACGCCGCTTCCACGAGCAGACGCGGGAATACCCCGGTCACGGGCATGCCGCACAAAGTCCCAGACGATCAAAAAGTAGCTGGCAAAACCGAGGGTATTAATCACCCCCAGTTCACGCTCCAACCGCTCCATCACATCAGCATGCAGATCTCCTCCCGGCTCGTCTTTCCAGCGTTTCGGCAGGTCGGCATACCGAGCCCGCAACCCCTGCAGGCAGAGATCCCGCAATTCGTCTGCGGCCGTGCGGCCCTCAGGCAGGTCAAACCCGGGAAAGTGCCGCTTCCCGAGATCGAGTTCGATCGAGACCGAATCGGCAATTTCCTGGCTGCGACCAACCGCCCCAGCCACCCAGTCGCGATCGTGGCCCACAAAGGCGTCGTACATTTCGGCGGGACTCTTCAGATAGAACTCCGTTGAGTCCATCTTCATCCGAGAGGCATCGTTCCGAAAACGACCAGTGTTGACGCAGAGGAGAATGTCCTGCGCTTCAGCATCTTCCCGATTCACATAGTGGCAGTCACAGGTCGCGACAGGAGGAATGCCCAATTCTTGTGAGATGTCGATGGCGGCATCGGTCACCTGCCGCTGGATGTCGAGGCCGTTGTCCTGCACCTCGATGAAGTAGCGGTCACCAAAAACCTTCTGAAACCAGCCAGCGACCTGCCGCCCCTGCTCGAGTGACTCCCGCTGTTCGCGGGACGACCCCACCAGGGCCCGGCTGAACTCGCCCGAGAGACACCCCGACAGGCAGATCAGCCCCTCCGAGTGAGCCTCCAGAATCTCCCGGTCGATGCGAGGCTTGAAATAGAAGCCCTCAAGGTAGGCCTTGGTGGCCAACTGCAGCAGGTTGGCAAACCCGGTTCGATCCCGGGCCAGCAGCGTGAGGTGATAACTGGCTTCCTTCTGGCTGCCGGCATCCTTCTGAAAGCGGCTCGCCGGCGCGATGTAGGCCTCGTAGCCGATGATCGGATTCAGCCCCGCCTTCTTTGCCTTATTGTAGAACTCCAAAGCCCCATGCAGATTGCCATGATCGGTGATGGCCAGCGCCGACATGCCCAGTTCACTGGCGCGTCCAACAAGCCTGTCGATGGAACTAGCGCCGTCCAGCAGGCTGTAGTGGCTGTGACAATGGAGGTGGGCGAACGGGCGATCAGCAGTTGGTTCCATTGGCGGGCACGTCCGTGGGCGTCGCGGGTGGAGAATTTATCAGGCCGGCATCGGGCTGCTGATCAATCAGCGGGTGGCTCAGCGACCTGCCGTAACAGTTCAGCCAGGCGGGCCTGCAGGTCAAGCAGCCCCTGCCAGGGTGCAAAGTCGATTTCAACCTTTTCGTGCCCGGGCCGCATGACGGCCCCGTCGGCCGTCTCACGCAGCACGGCCTGCACGTAGTCGAGCAGTTCACTCAGTTCCGCTGACTGCGCAGGACTGAGGTGTTCGGGGAGGGGAGGCGGCCCGCCGGGCAACAGCGGCAATTTCACCTTGCCAAGATCCTCGATGATATCTGATTGATTGGCCGAGGCTCGCTCCATCCGGCGTTGCATTGCCCGAGCCCGATCACCTTCGTCATCCGGTAGGCGGGCGGCCATGTCGACAATACGGCGGTCGATGTCGCTGTGGGAACCAACCAGCAACACTGACCTGCCCAGAGCAATCATGTCGCCGTCCCGCAGAATCCGCACATGGATTTCCTCACCGTTGACCTTGGTCCCGTTGGTGCTGTCGAGATCCGTGAGGACAATCTTGCTGTTGTCAGCCTGAAGCTTGAGGTGATAGCGGCTAATTCGTTCGTCGTTGAGTTGGATGGTGTTGCCCTCTTCGCGGCCGACCGTGATCGGCGTCGGCACATGGCTGTAGACCCTTCCCCGGTCGGCACCGTGCAGAACACGAAGAGTGACGTCGGGCATGGATCTGGCCTGGAAGAAGAACAATTCACCGCGGGTTTGCCGAACCGGTAATGTCGCCCACACCCCCGCCGAGGTCAACGCGCAACCGTCGGGAACGCATCAGACCCCCTAGCCCCACCGCACGGCCAAGACGCATTTCCCAGCCGAGGCCAAACCGGGCCACGATCTCCCCGGTCGCCCTCGGCCGATTTGCCTGCTAGACTCTGGTGAATATGCGTCCGTAGCTCAATTGGATAGAGCATCGGTCTTCGGAACCGAGGGTTGGGGGTTCGAGTCCCTCCGGGCGTACTTGCCGCTGGCGTTTCTTCCTGCCAGAGCCTGCTCGGCCCCTCGCCTCAGGCTCTCTCTCACGACCTCCCAGAGGCTTCCATGCGACTTCTTCTGCGTCTTATTGTTCTTTGTTTCTGCATTGTTCTCATCCTGCAGAGCCTCTCGGCCCCTCTGCATGCCGACGTCCGGCTGCCGTCGCTGATTGGTGACCACATGGTCGTTCAACAGGGCAAGCCGATTCGACTGTGGGGCTGGGCCGATGCAGGCGAACAGATCACGGCCAGCTTCAGTGATGCTTCAGCCACAGCGACAACAGACAAGGCCGGCCATTGGCAGCTCACCCTTCCAGCCAGGGCTGCCAGCACCGTCCCCCAGGCACTCACCATCACGGCGACGAACAGCATCGTGGTGGAGGACGTGCTTGTTGGAGAAGTCTGGCTCTGCAGCGGGCAGTCCAACATGGAATGGCCGATGACCAAGACCAGCCATGGCGGTGAAGAGATCCCTGTGGCGGATCGCCCCCAGATTCGGCTCTTCGATGTGAGCCAGCACATCAAGAAGGCAACCCCTCAAGACGACGTTCCCGGCGAGTGGCAGGCCTGCTCACCAGAATCAGTCGCTGGGTTTTCAGCGGTTGGCTACCACTTCGGCAAATCCCTGCACGCTGCACTGGACGTTCCGGTCGGTCTGATCGGTTCGAACTGGGGAGGCACCGCAATCGAGCCCTGGACACCCAAAGTTGGCCTCGACCGCGTGCCGTCACTCGCGTCCCCGAACACAAAAAATGGCGACATCTACAACGGTATGATCCATCCACTCACTCCGTGGTCGCTCCGTGGCATCATCTGGTACCAAGGGGAGTCGAACTGTGGAAAAGGTGACACAACCATCTACACCGACCGCACCCGAGCCCTAGTCGAAGGCTGGCGGACCGTTTTCGAACAAGAGGATCTGCCGTTTTATTTCGTTCAAATCGCTCCGTTTCCCTACTCTCAGAAAATGAAGCGGCGAAACTCAAACCTCACTGCAGAATCGCTCCCGCGATTCTGGGAGGCCCAGCAAGCCTGTACCGACCGCATTCCGAACTGCGGCATGGTAGTCGTGTCGGACATCACCGGAGAGGTCTCTGACATTCACCCCCGCAACAAGCGGGACGTCGGCAAGCGACTGGCCCACCTGGCGCTGGCCAAAACCTACGGTCGCGATGACGTTGTTTCATCCGGCCCGCGGTATGAGGCGATAAAAATTGTGGGAAGCGAGGTTCACCTCCAGTTTGCCTGCGATCAGTCCACCCTCACCTCTCTTGACGGCGAGCCGCTGCGGGAATTCATGATTGCTGGCGGTGACAAGCAGTTCGTACCAGCCAACGCCGTCATCCGTGGCAGCACCGTGGTCGTGCAGGCTGACGGCGTTCCGGCCCCTCAGGCCGTCCGCTTTGCCTGGCAGGAAACTGCAATCGGCAACCTCGGCAACCACGCGGGCCTGCCTGCATCGGCCTTTCGGACTGACCAGTGGTAAGGCCGTCGGTCCGTTTCCCTGCAATCTGGCGGTTGCGTTCAGCCAGTGGTCTTCACTGCTGCTTGCTCAGGCATGTCGCGTGACGCCGTCGACTCACCTGTCGCCGTCTGCTGCCTCAAGTGTTGAGCGAAGGCCACCCTCTGCATCGAAGAACTCCACACGTCCGTCACGGTCACCGGGGCGGGTGCCAATGGAAACTGCTTCAACGCCCTCAGCATCCTTGATTTCGATCCGCCCGCCGCCGCCATCGACCACCTTGCCCATATGAATCAGGATGGTGCCCTCGTCGGTTTCCAGCACAATTTCCCGACACCGCACCTGCGCGGCGGAGAGCACCTCTGCTGAGAGTTCTGGCGACGGGGCTGACCGCATCGCCAGGCCGATGGCGAGCAACAGAAGCGGATAGACCGTCCACCGTTCTCGACTAGTCATGCTGCATCTCTTTCTGGCATGCGAAGGGTGAAAACGCGGTGGGCTCGCTGGTTCAGTCGCGGTGCACCTTTCGCAGCCGTCCCGACAGCCGCAGAATCAACTGCACCCGCTCAAACACATCGAGCCAGTCGGAAACCACCGCCGCGACGGCTTCGTCCGCCGGGACAACCAACCCGGTCGGACAACTCTCCCCCAACTGCTCAGCGACGGCGAGCCGATAGGCCGCCAGGGTTCGGTCACCGTGAAAGACGACCGGATGGAAGTCTTCACTGAGGAACATCGCAACCGGCACTCGCTGTCCGCCACAGACGGTCAGGTGGGCCGCAATCTCAGGCTGGGCATCACGATCGAGAAAGCGGAGATCGATCTGCGGCGATGCCTCAGCGAAGCGGGTGAAAATCGGACACTGATTGACACAGTCGCCACACCAGGCACCGGCAAGCACGAGCACGGGCATCCGCCGCACAAATCCCTGCAGCAGTTTCTGCTGTGCCGCTGTCAGCGAAACCTTTTCCTGAAACGCCTTCCAACGCGTTCGCTGGTCTGGCGTGGCGTGACGCTCGAGAAAATCTGCGTAGGGAAGTGCGACTGAAAAGGCCGCCTCCCAGGCCGTGGGTGTCGGGGGAGAACCAGCCTCGGGAATCGGGATCTGGGGCGGGGTGATCGACTGGCTGGCGGTCATGAAAGTTCTCCGTGCGTCTGCTGGCGTCGGCTCCGCTGTCGTGCGTTCCCAACCGCCATCAAAATCTGAGGGGCGTCTGAACGAGCAAGAATAGCGAAACAGGGCGAATCAGGCAGCGGCGAAACTTGCCGGTTTTTCCGCCGCACACGGCCTTTCTCCGTGAAAATTCGCCTTCTGGTGGGTCTCACAAGTTTTGTCAGAATCTGCCTTGACCCGCGGAAGCCACCGTCCCTAACGTCCCACCATCTGGCGGGTTGGATGTCGCCCTTGCTGATGTCCTGTTTCGCCAGAGACTGCGATTCGGCACGCGGAACCCGAAGCCGCTCCGGATCGACAGCCGACCAATCGCTCCCGGAAACGGTTCAGATTCTCCGCCCCCCTGGGATCTGGACCGTTCCGGGGGCCCTTTTTTTGCGCCGCCCGTTGGTTTTGCACACGTTCGGCCTCCTGCCCTCCCGGCGTTCAGCCGATAGACTGAGAGAGCAGCAACCACCCGCGGACAGACCGCGGCAACAGATTTTTGCCTGCCCACCTGTCCCCGGCCGTGATTGAAGCGAAATGGGCGAACCAGCCGACCGTTCGTCACCTCCTGCCGAGCTACCTCGGTCAACTCCTCCCGGCGCAGTCCGGCTGATTCGGTGGCTCTTCGGGGCCCTAGCCGTCTGGGGCATCGCTCAGGCGATCGGAGCCTATACCTTCAATCACGACATCCGGCGACCGCTGGTCGTCTTGGGCTGTGTCGGGGCCTTTCTCGGATTCTGGCTTGCCCTCCTGGCCACGTGGCAAAAACGTCACGGGCAGAAATCGGCACCTTCCCAAGAGTAGAATACCGACGGTGATGTCACTGTGGCGGCGGGAACCGCTCGACTACTCACCAGAGGTTCTCAGGGGAATGCTGCCATGGATTCATCGTCTGCCCCCGTTCGTCCCGCTGGCCGACCTGCCAAACATCGCACCGGGCGGCGGCCGGTGATGGATCGCCAGCCGTCGGAAGCAGGGCTGTCGATCGGTCAATATCTGATCAGGCGGCTCGCTGATTACGGCATCGGCCATGTCTTCGGTCTCCCCGGTGACTATGTGCTCGCCTTCTACAGCATGCTGGAGCACAGCGAACTTGACCTGATCAGCTGCACCCGCGAAGACTGCGCAGGCTTTGCCGCAGATGCCTATGCCCGCGTGCACGGCATGGGGGCTGTCTGCGTCACCTACGGTGTGGGTGGACTGAGCCTGGCAAACTCCGTGGCCGGTGCCTACGCCGAACAAAGCCCGGTTGTGGTGATCTCCGGTGCGACAGGCCTGAAGGAGCGGGTCAACAACCCCCTGCTGCACCACCGGGTACGAGGCTGGAACACCCAACTGGAAGTTTTCGACAAACTCTGCGCCGCCAGCATCGAATTGGCAGACCCGGCAACCGCCTACCGCGACATCGACTTCGCACTCGATACCGCGCATCGACTCAAGCGGCCAGTCTATCTCGAACTGCCCCGCGACCTGGTCGACGTGGTGCCCACCAACCCCCGCCCGTTTGTTCCCCCGACGATCACCAGCGACCCAGCCGTCCTGGCAGAAGCGATCCGCGAAGCGGTCACGAAAATCGAAGCGGCGAACCAGCCGGTGATCGTGGCTGGCGTGGAACTGCACCGCTATGGCCTTCAGGCAGAAACCCTGGCACTCGCTGAGGCGGCGGGCATTCCCTTGGCAGCCTCCATGCTTGCCAAGAGCGTGATCAGCGAAGTGCACCCGCTCTACATCGGGCTCTACGAGGGGGCGATGGGCCGTGAGGAGGTCTCGCGATACGTCGAGACGAGCGACTGCGTCATCCTGCTGGGAACAATGCTGACCGATGTCAATCTTGGCATCTTCACCGCCAAACTCGATCTCGCCCAGAGCATCCTCGCCACCAGTGAAGAACTGCGAATCAGCCATCACCACTTTCACCATGTGCTGCTGGAAGACTTTCTCCACGGGCTGGCCAAGGCGCGGCCCCAGGCCCACAAGCAGACGCTGCCTCCCGGACCTGCTGCCGCGCGGGGCGACTTTCACTTGGCCCCCGAGCAGCCGATCACCACCACCCGGCTTGTCCGCCGGCTTGATGAATCACTCGACGACAAGACGATTGTGATCGCCGACGTTGGTGATGCCCTCTTTGCTTCAAGTGAACTGGTGATTCAAGGGCAGACCGAGTTTCTATCACCGGCCTACTACACCTCGATGGGCTTTGCCGTGCCGGCTGCGTTGGGGGCAAAGATGGCCCGGCCTGATCTCACCGTGGTGGCCCTAGTTGGCGACGGTGCCTTCCAGATGACCGGCATGGAACTTTCCACCGTCGTCAAGCACAAACTGCCGCTGACGGTGATCGTGCTGGACAACGCCGGCTACGGCACCGAGCGGCTCATCCACGACGGCTCCTTCAATGACATCAACCCCTGGCAGTACCAACTACTGCCAGAGCTGCTCGGAGGCGGCACAGGCTACGAGGTTCACACCGAGGGCGACTTTGACACGGCCCTCACCCAGGCGCTGGCCGACACGACTGGCCTGAGCCTGATCCGAGTGCACATCGGCCCGACCGACCACAGCCTGACGCTTGATCGCCTCGGGGCTGGACTGGCAAAGATCGTGCGGTCGTAGCCCGTCGATCAGTCGTTCTCCTGCTGACTCGCTGCCGCACGGATGGCGGTGCTGGAGACATCCATCCGAAACTCCCGCTCGGAGACGAAATAGGTCACCTCCTTCAAGGCCGGTGGGAGGTCGGCCTGAGCGGGGCTCTGAAACATCCCATCATGTTCGCGGCCAAACACAATCAGGCCGCGGGTCTTTCGGCAGATGGTTCGTACGGCAGCGTCGGCCCGCTTCTGCGAGCCACCGTAATACCGCAGATCGACCAGCCGTAGGTAGGTGTCTGCCCCCATGATGAAGGTCGACTCGGGAAAGAGCTCGATTTTTTCGACAAACGTCGCTGCCCGTGACAGCCAGAGCGGCCGCTTGGAGAACTGCGTCACCCGGTCTGCAATCTCGATGTAGTCGAGCATCGGCTTATCGACGTTGGTCACCGACAGTTCCCACTCAACCGGCCGCTCAGCAATTTCCTCAGCGAGCCGGGCCATAGCCAGGTGGCCCTCGTGCAGCGGGGCAAACGAACCACTAAAGAGCAACCGCCCAGTCACCAACGACCGCGTTTTGCCGGCTGGCTGAATCACAACCGGTGCTTCACCATCAGGTCCACTCACTCGAACGGCAGCGGCACTGCCGGTGAACAATTGCTGCCAGGCCTCCGGGGGCTGGCAGGTTTCGCGAACCACATGCTCGTCAGGAAGCAGCAGGGCGTCGAGTTCCGCCCGCCAGGCTGGCACCAGCTCAGCAGCCATCGTCTCGAGCAGCAGGTCGAGGCTGAGCATGGCCGCCAGTCGCTCCTCTTCGCTCCGTGATCGTGATCCCTTTTTCAGTGTGAGGGTCGCCGTGCTGGTGCCCGACAGGTGGTGCACCGCTGCATGAACCCGGTGTGCCCCCCGCTTGGTCTGTCGTGATCGCAGGCTGGCGGTGACAGCAAGGCCCACCGCCTCTTCGGCGGGTGCCTCCAGATCCATGGCCCGCTGCCAGGCCGCCACTGCCAGTCGCCGGGCGGTGCGGTCGCTGCAGTACGACTCTTGTGGTCCACCCAACAGGTGGTCGATGGCAGGACGGGCGTAGGGCACCAACGCCTCCAGCACCACATCGCTGGCGCCCGGTTCAGTCAGCAACAGGGGGATCGCCTCCGATCCGCCCCCTGTTGCAACCAGCACCAGCCGCGTGCCGGTCCGCCTGAGCAGTTCAATCGGAGATGCGGACAAGGAAGAAGCCATTCCGGTCACTGCCTTCAGGCAGGTGGTCGAGTGGGAAAAGGCACACCTGCCGGTGCCCGTGGATTCCCTATTTTGACTCATTGTAGTTTTCAGGGAAGCCAAAACTCGCTGGCGGGGCCCGCAACGCCCTCAGATGCTCTCAGGCAGTGGCTGATTCGCTACCGTCACCCCTAAAGAGTGCCGACGCATAATCTCGCCAGAACGATGCCTGATTCTGCCGATAATAACGGTCAGAATGCGAAGTCATCGGACGGAAGGAGCGTCGAGGTGCCCAGCCTGAGCAACCAGCAGACCCTGTCATTTCGAATCGGATCCCTGGTCGCCCTTATGCTGCTGACCATGCAGCCGCCCACCGGCCTGCTTGCCGAGGAACCTACGGTCTCAGGCAGCCCGCCAGATGTGGTTGAGCGTGGTGAAGCGGCTGATCCCAATCAGACAGGTTTTGAGGTCAGCCCTGATGCCACGGCTCAGTCGCTGCTTGAGGAACTGGTGCCAGGCCGCAGTGACACGCCGAGCGACTGGTACGCGCCACGCGAACGGCTGTACCAATGCGGTGAACCGCGGATTCTCTGCCCACTGGTTCCACCACCACCCTGCCACCCGACCCAACCCCCAGCAGCCTACGACCTGGTCGGCGTTGACGGCTCACCAACCGGTGGGCCGCTCTACGAGGGCCCCTGCTCACCCCGAGCAGGTAGCCGCGACCACTGCCGCTGGCCAACACTGCGTCGCCTGCACGACGCCTGCGTCGATTGCTTTTATTCACCCAACTATTGGCCCAAGTGATGACTGCTGGCTGTGGCGATCAGCGGAACGGCGTGAAATACACCACCAGCACATGGCCACTGAACCGCTGGTTCAGCCGAACTGACTCGGCCGGTCGAAGCATTCCCACAACCTGCTGGAGGAATTGATACCGTGCGGGTCGCAATCATTGGTATTGGCGCAATCGCTGGTATGCACGCCCGGGCGATCGGCGATATTCCCGGCGTTGAACTGGTTGCGGCCACCTGCCGCACGGAAGCCAAGGGCCGGGCCTTCAGCGAGCAGTTTGGCTGCGCCTGGCATGCCGACACCGCGAAGATGCTTCGCCGTGAGAAGCCTGATGTCGTCACTATTGCGACACCCTCCGGCGCTCACCTTGACGCTGCCCTGAAGGCCATCCGCAAAGACATTCACGTCATCTGCGAGAAACCGCTCGAAATCACCACCAAGCGAATCGATCGGATGATTGCAGCCGCCGACCAAGCGGGGGTGGCTTTGGGGGCAATTTTCCCTCAACGGTTCAATCCTGTCATTCAAACAGTTCAGGCCGCTGCTGCAGCCGGAAGGTTTGGTGACCTAGCCGTCGCGGCCAGTGCCGTGCCCTGGTGGCGGGATGATGCCTACTACGGTCCTGGTCGCTGGCAGGGCACGCTGGCCCTCGATGGGGGCGGGGCCCTGATGAACCAGTCCATTCATGGCGTCGATGCTCTTCAGTGGATTGCGGGAACTGCCATGCACGACCTGCCGGCTGAGGCCAACCCGGTAGAAAGCGTCGCCGCCTTCACGGCGGTCAAGGCGCATGATCCGGCACAGCTTGAGGTGGAGGACACCTGCCTGGCGGTCTTGCGGCTCAAGAATGGTGGCCTCGGCCAGTTGCTGGCTGCGACCAGCCTTTACCCGGGCCAGTTGCGACGATTTACCTTTGGGGGACGGGGCGGCACGGCTGAAATCGAAGAAGAACAGCTGGTCACCTGGCAGTTCCGCGAGGCCCAGCCTGATGATGATGCCACCCGGGAACGATTCAGCGGGGCCAGCAGCACCTCAGGAGGCGCGGCTGATCCCATGGCGATCGACTATTCCTGCCACACCCGCAACTTCATCAGCTTCTTTGATGCCGTCGCAGCCGGCCAGCGACCCGCCCTCGACGGCCGGGAGGGCCGGAAGGCAGTGGCCATCATCGAGGCCTGTTACAAGTCGGCCCGCACCGGCCGAATCGTCAGCCTGAAAGACTAATGCCACCCAACGCTGCATGCAGCCACTCCTTGGAGAGAATACCCAACCATGCAATACGGCATCTGCAATGAAACCTTTGGCGACTGGTCATTGAAACGTGCCTGTGAGTTTGCCGCCGAGTGTGGCTACACCGGTATTGAGATTGCCCCGTTCACACTCGGTGCAGACCCCCGCAGCCTCTCAGCGGATCAGCGGAGCGAGCTCCGCCGCACCATTGCCCAGGCTGGGCTCGACTGCATCGGCCTGCACTGGCTGCTGGCTAAGACGGAGGGGTTTCATGTGACCGACCCCGACCAGTCGGTCCGTGACCGGACCGTTGCCTACCTCGGCGACCTGGCCCGGCTCTGCCGCGATCTCGGTGGGCGGATTCTGGTCTTTGGTTCGCCGCAGCAACGCAGCTTGTTGCCGGGGGTCACGCCTGAGCAGGCCGATGGTTTTCTCCGCGAGGTCTTTGGCCGACTGGTGCCCGTGCTGGAAGAGACCGACACCGTGCTGGCCCTTGAGCCACTGGCACCGATTGAAACTGATGTGCTCACCACTGCTGCCGACACCTGCCGGCTGATTGATGCAATCGGCTCGCCGCATGTCAGGCTGCACCTCGATGTGAAGGCGATGGCCTCAGAAGACCTCTCGATCCCCGAGATCATCCATGCCAGTGCTGCTCATCTTGAGCACTTTCATGCCAACGACGTCAACCTGCAGGGCCCCGGCTTTGGAGCGATCGAGTTTGCACCGATCTTTCAGGCGTTGCAGGACACCGCCTACAGCGGCTGGGTGAGCGTGGAAGTGTTTGACTACACGCCCGGTGTTGAGCGGCTCGCCCAAGAGAGCATCGCCTACATGCAGCGGATTGAGTCGGGGCTCGAGTAGCAGCACGCAGGCTCTTCTTCAGCTTACATCCCGAACACTCGGCGGGGTCTGGTGGCCCGCCTCCGCAATGTTGCTGAGGGTAACTCTCCAAACGCCTGCCGATACGTAGAGGCAAACCGCCCTAGCTCGGTAAAGCCGTATGTCATTGCGATATCGGTGACTTGGGCTGACTCGACTGATGCGAAGAGCAGATCGGAGTAGGCGAGGGTGAGCCGCCGCTGGGTCAGGAACTTGAGTGGACTCAGGCCGACAACTGTCCTGAATGCCAACTCCAGCGTGCGTCTGCTCACGCCCAGGGCCACACAAAGATCGGCAACCGTGACAGAACGTCTTTCAGCTCTATCCACGTGTTCGGTTGCAAGCTCGACAAGCCGGCGGGCTGAGGCTCCCGAAAAATCCTGTAGCCCTGCACCTTCGATCAAGGAATGAAAAGCAGTCAGCAGTTCGTGCTCAAAAGCGACTGCCTTCTGCTGGCTGAGTGCCGGGCCCGTGGTCTGCAGCAACAAGCTGAGCCGTTGCTGCCAACGATCCATCCGGCCAGTGTCACAGGTCAAAAAACGCTGGCCCCCGTGCCCAAAAGTCGCCTCGATGCTGGCTGTCGTACCGAGGAGGCTTCGCTGCAATTTTTCCGCATAGAACTGCCGGTCCACGATCACAACAAGCTGGGTGTGCCCCGGATGGAACATCATTTGAAGCGTCTGCCCTGACCGGCAGATTGGCATGATCCCTGAGCCGAGCGACTGCCCCGACCAAGTTGAATCGTGGTCCACGATTGGCAGGCACAGGCCGAGTCGATCACCACGCATGGCGCCGTGCTGATACAAACTGCCGCCGTAGTCTTCAGAATAGAGAGCGGCTCGATCAGTCCCGGCAAATCGCACTTCATGGCCAAGTTGGCCGCGGTTGAGTTGCACCGCTTCGTACTCGAAGAGCAGGCGGAATATCTCGTTCTGCTCGGCTGGATCAGTCGTCCGTAACCGGCCTGCCAGCAACGGCACGCTCGGAAACGGACTCGCAGATCCAGAGGTAACTGCCACGCAACCGACCCGCGACGTAAAAGAGAACGAACAAAGACTCGCTGCCAGATCCTGAGCCGATCATGGCGGCAATGAATAATATCGCCGCACTGCGCAAATTGCATAGCGACATCGCAGAAAAACGGTGTGGCAAAGCCGGGATTGCGCAAATTGCATAGCGACCACAGCAACGATCCGCAATCTTTGGATCATCAAAGCAATTCGCTGACACAGGATGCTCACCAACTGTTCCGCAGAGGCTCAGCCTCAGCGGCGTGGAAGCATCCCGGTGTCCGGCCCCGGCCGCAGCAGCATGGCCCTCCGCTACTGCCTGCTTGCCCCATCGAACTCATTCCTCGTTAGTTTTTCCTTCTCACCAGTCGGAGACAGCCCCCAATGGTTCCCACCAATCCACTCCTGCCACAACGCCCTCGGCGTGGCTTCACCCTGATTGAACTGCTCGTTGTCATCGCCATCATCGGCGTCCTTGTTGGCCTGCTGCTGCCGGCGGTGCAGCAGGCTCGTGAGGCGGCCCGGCGGACCAGCTGCAACAACAAGATGAAGCAGTTGGCACTTGCCTGCCACAACTACAAAGACGTCAATGGCACCCTGCCACCAGGCTGGCAGAAGCCAACAGACCTCACGAATTTCCCTGAGGGAAATTACTGGGGCTGGGGAACCCTCATTTTACCATTTGTCGAAGAGGGTTCGCTGTTCGACCGAATTGATTTCACTCACGAGTACACAGTGAATTCAAGCCCAAATAATGGAATTTCTGCAACCGTTTTGGATGGGTATCTCTGTCCAAGTGATGCGTCCAGTCCGATGGGCATCTCGTATAGTAACCATGCGAAATCGAACTACCTTGGAAGTTTCGGAAATAAACAAATCAACTCTGCCAACTGGTCTACGACAGCGAATCGCGGGGTGTTCTGGGAGAACAGTTCGCTGAAATTCCGCCACATCACTGATGGCACGTCGAACACAATTCTGCTTGGTGAAAGAACCGGTACACCGAGGAATGGCTCCAACTATACAGCTGGCCTGTGGGCTGGCCCCCGGGCTCTTAACCCGTCTGGTGTAGCTCCACACACGGCGGTTGGTCGCGGCCCGGGTACTAGTACCGAAATCATTAACACGGTGAACGGCTCGAACCCTTGGACGCTCTCTGCTTCTGATCATCTTGGCGGCTGCAACGTTGCCAAAGTCGATGGTTCGGTTTCGTTCCTGAACGAGTCGATCAACATCAATGCATACCGCTGGATGATCGAGATCGCCGACGGCCAGGTGATTCCTGACTGAGCCATTCGTTGGCAGGCTCATGTTCTTCACAGGCGGGCCAAGGCAGCAGTGACTTCAACAGCAAAAGGTTTCTTCGATGAAGCGGGTGAGTGGGCTGGTTTGGTTTGGTGCCGTCGTCATCACGCTGGCAGGGGCTGGCTGCGGGCAACAGGGTGATGGATTTGCCTATCAGCCGGTCTCGGGCGTTGTCACGGTCAATGGTGCACCCGTGGCCGGGCTGACGGTCTCGTTCGCCCCGCAGGGAGCGTCACTCGACAGCGGTCGGCCGTCAATTGCCACAACTGATGCAGAGGGCCGCTACGAAGCCAAAACCATTGACGGCGTTGCCGGTGCCGCGGTTGGCGACCATCTGGTGTCAATTTCGTCCGAAACAATCGATCTCGAGACGCAGCAGGTGGTCACGCCAGAGACGATTCCGCCGAAGTACAACCGGCAGACGACGCTGAAGCTCACCGTGCCAGCTGAAGGCACCGATGCGGCCAACTTCGAGCTGACGACGAAGAAACGCTAGGACGTCAAAGCGGGAACTCGGGCGGCATCAGCAGGTGGCTCAGAGCGTGCTGTCCGACCGCTGCGGGCAGGCATCAGCCGCCTGCTCGGCTTCGACCTGCAGCGTCACGTGGTGGATGGTGAACTGCTCGGCCAGCACCTCCCGGGCCTCTGCCAGGGCTGCCTGGGCATCACCGGCAGGCACCACGAGGTGGGCCGTCAGGATGACCTCCGACGTGCTTGTGCTCCAGACGTGCAGGTCGTGCACCTCGCTCACGCCGGCAATTCCAGTGAGGGCCGCAGTGAGCTTCGCCACATCAATCCGCCGCGGCACCGCGTCCATCGCCAGCCCGATGCTCTCAGTGAATAAATCCCAGGTGCCCCAGACGATGACCGCCATGATCACAATGCTGACCACGGGGTCGATCCAGGCCAGACTCGTCATCATGATGGCAACCCCAGCCACCACCACGCCGACCGACACCGCCGCGTCGGCCGCCATGTGCAGAAATGCCCCGCGGATGTTGGCGTCACTCTGGCTGCCTCGCATGAACAGGAGGGCCGTGGCGGTGTTGATGACCACGCCAATCGCCGCCACCACCACCATGGTCAGCCCCATCACCGGGGCGGGCTCACTGAAGCGGCGGACAGCCTCCCAGAGGATCGCCCCACAGGCGGCCAGCAGCAGTACGGCGTTGACGAAGGCGGCATAGATTGTCGCCCGCCGCAGGCCAAAGGTGAACCGCTGCGACGGTGGCCGCCGGGCCAGCACGCTGGCGCCCCAGGCAAGCAGCAGCCCCACCACGTCGCTGGCGTTGTGGCCCGCATCCGCAATCAAAGCGAGCGAGCCGCTGAAAAAACCGAACCCCAACTCCACCGCAACAAATGCTGCATTCAGGCCCACACCAATCACCATCGCCCGGTCAAACCGGTCGGGCGTCATGCCATGGGCATGCCCGTGGCCATGATGGTGGGAATGGTTGCAGCTCATGGGTGCGCTGTGGTTTTCTGGTGGCAGCGTGGTTCAAGAGCGACGCCTGAAAACTGTGTAGGATCATACGTCATCAGACAGTTCTTGACGTCCCCTTCTTGCCGCCCCCCTTTGGCGTTTCAAGAGCGACCAGGCAAAGGATTCCCTCATGAGCGAGCAGATGCGGGTCGCCGTTATTGGCAGCAGTGCCCCAGGCGGCTGGGGCCATGACATTGACCGGCTGTTCATCGACTTCCCCGGCTGCCAGGTGGTGGCGGTAGCCGACGACACCGAAGCGGGTCTGGCAGAAACGCTCAGCCGACACGGCCTGCCGGCGAGCAGCGGTTTTCTCGATTGGCAGACGATGCTCAGCACCGCCAAGGCTGACATCATCGCCATCTGCCCACGGCAGATCGACCAGCATGCCGAGATGGCCCTGGCCGCCGTCGCCGCCGGTGCCCGGGGCATCTTTATGGAGAAGCCCTTCGTGCGGACACTGGCCGAGGCCGATGCCGTGGTGGCCGCCTGCACCAAGTCTGACACCAAACTGGGGCTTGCGCTCGTCAACCGGCACTGCCCGACCATCGCGGCAGTCAGTGGCCTGATTGCCGACGGAAAGATTGGCCAGTTGCTCGAACTGCGAGCCCGCGGCAAGGAAGACACCCGTGGTGGTGGTGAAGACCTCTGGGTACTGGGGCCGCATGTGCTCGACCTGATGGTCCATTTTGGTGGTGCTCCGCAGTGGTGCACAGCCACGGTCGCAACGGCGGGACGGCCGATTACCGTCGACGATTTGGCCCCTGGGCCGGAAGGTCTGCCACCGATCGCCGGCGATGCGATTGCCGCCAGCTTTGGCCTGGCTGAGGGCTGCACCGGCCATTTTGCCAGCGTCCGCGAGGCGGGCTTCAAGCAGCCGAACTTTGGCATCACCCTGCTCGGCACCAAGGGTGAGATTCACATCCGGCCCGACCATGTACCGCAGGCCTACTTCCGAGCCGCCCCGGCCTGGCGAATGAATCGCCCCTATCCGTGGACACCGATTGGCCCCGAAGGCCTGGACGAGACGCTTTCGGAAGCGGGCGTCGACCGGTCGGCCGAACGGGCCAGTTGGGGCCGGCTGGCGGTGGCTGACCTGATCGACGCCATTGAGACCGACCGCGAGCCCGAGACCGGCATGTTCGCCGGGCTGACCCTGACCGAGATGAACGCGGCCATCTATGCCGCGTCACTGAGTGGCCATCGCATGGCGTGGCCGCTCGATCGAACACTGGTGGCTGCCGCTTTGACGCCCGAGCGTTAGTCCTCAGCCAAGGCAGCCGCACCCGGTTCCGGCAGGGAGGCGTCTACCGCCGCGCCGCGACCGGAACCGCTTTGATCTGCTGCGACCGCGGCTGGCTGGTGCCGATGTTGTTCGCCGCAGGCGTAATCGGCTGCACGGCAATGCCGTACATCGAGGGCACCAGTGACTCGAACTCGGACGTCGCGTTGCGGTCACGATCGGGCAGCACCGCCGGGCCCAGCGTCACCGCTGTTGGTCGTACCAGGTCACGACACCAGACATCATGCGGAATTGCCAGCGCCCCCCAGGCATCCGGCTGCAGTCCACGGGTTACCCGCGCGGGCGACCATCCCGTCGAAAGAATCCGGCGGCCGGTGTTCACAAAGTCTCGAGCCAGCCAGTCGGGCGGGCTGTAGCGGGCGTCATAAAAAATGTAGATTCGACTTGGCTGCGAGATCCCAAACTGCAGTTCAAAGTCCTGCCGGAATCGCTCTGCCTGGAAGGTCTGCACGAGATCGGCGCCAACGAGGTCCTCCGGAAAGACATCGCCCGGCTCGCTCTTCCAGGTGACCTCTCGACGGTCTCGAAAGGCCTGCACGCCGTCCCGCATGCCACAGGGCACGAGACCGTAGAAGCGGCGGTGCTTCGGTGACTCAACATTGTCACTGACGTTTGTGATCACCACCGCCTTGCGGTCGCCAGGATTGCGGCTGCGAATCTCGACACTCTGAAGCCGACGCGGAGCCTGTGATTTCGTCAGCCTCACCGCCTCACCATCGACCAGGTTGACTGCCCCCGCCTGCTTGTGCCTGAGTTCCACCTGTCCCGAAAAGACCGCCACCCGCACCTCACCATCAGCAGAGGCATTCACCGAGAACCGGGTGCCCAGATCAACCACTTCACCAGCCGGGGTGACCACGGTGAATCCGCTACCATTTTCCCCTACATCGATATCGATTCGCCCCCGAGAGAGGTGCAGTCGCATCGGATGCTCAAATCGGGCCATCAGCGGCGCCTGACACTCAAGCCGCACCCCCGACCGCAGCAGCAGATCAACCTCACCATCAGGAAGAACAAGCGTACGCAGATCGAGCCGGTCACCAACCGCATAGGCTGACGTACCCTCGACGGCCGCCACTTCAACCAGCACCGGTTCCCCGATGGCGGCAGCCTTCCAGATGCCATTGGCAAGCAGGCTCAGCACCAACAGCGAGCAGGCCAGCACGACGGAGAGCGACAGCCCACTCCACCGTGCGGGAGCAGCCCCTGTGGAACCGGCGATGGGGTCAGTTCCGCCAAAAATCGCCTGCCGAACCCGGCCCACGAACGCCGGGCGGGTGGCCTCGGCCTCAATCATCACCCGGACCGCATCGACGAAAGCCGCATCGTCATACCCCACCTCGTCTCGCAACAAAGCATCGACGACAAGATGCTGCTCCAGCCGTTCAACCACGGCGGTGTCGCGAACCAGCATGTCGGCAACCAGCGTGGCATCCCCGGGCAGCGGCTCACCGTCCACAATTCGTCCGATCGCCTGATCGAGCACCTGCGGCTCAACCCCAAACGGGTCGGCCCGGTGAGCAGAAGCAGGGATGTGTGGATCGTGACTCATCGGACTGGTTCGTGGAATTGAAAGCGAGCGGAGTGTTGGGGAACGGACGAAGAAACCGTGGGGTGGTTCCGGCTAGGTACTGGCATCCCCCAGCCGCTCCTTCATGCAACTAAACAGTGAGGACCGAAGCCGGAACAGGATCTGACTGATGTTGTTGGCGTTTGTGTTTTCGTAGCCGGCGATCACACCGAGCGAGAGCTGCTCGAAGTACCGCTGCTTCACGATCCGACGGCTCCGCTTGGGCAGCTTCCGCAGGCAGGCCCGCAGGGCAGCCACCCGCTGCTGGTGCTGCTCGGCCTGCTCCACCTGAGCGGCCGGGTGCGTCGCCTTCTCGTCAGCGCGGTCGAGCAGAAACTCAGCCACCTCTGTGGCCAGGACCCGGCGGCGGCTCTGACGGCGAATCTCGTTACGGACAAGGTTTCGGGCGATGGTTCGCAGCCAGGCTCCGAAGTTGGTGCCCTGCTCAAACATCTCCAGCTTTTTGTAGGCGATGACGAAGGTTTCCTGGGCCAGGTCATCGACTGACTCGGGGCGGACGCCGAGCATCCGGATGAAGCCCTTGAGCGCAGACTGCTGCTGCTCTACCTGCTCGATAAACCACTGGTTGTCGGGGGGTTTCTTGGCCATCACTGTTGTAATGTACCCCCCGCTGACGGCCTTACAAAAAAAGCCAGTCAGGCCTGCCTCAGGTGGTTGCGTCCGAGGCCGGTGCCGGCCCCGGACGCCCACCCTCATTCGGCAGTCACCCTCAGCCCCCCAGCGGCAGCGGGCCGATCTCGCCATCACCCCCGATGATGATCGGGTCGGGCAGGCTGGAGTCAGCCTGGATCTCGGCGATGTCATCCTCCAGCACCATCGAGCGGAAGGCGGCGGAAATCAGGCTGTCAGGCGATCCCGTGGCGTCATTGGACAGATCCCAGAACATCATCCCGCCCAGCCCCATCGCTTCCACCCACTCGGCTTTCAGCGCAACTGAAGTGGTGGTCTCGAACGAGCTGAAGATGTCGAGGTCAGCGTTATAGAGATAGCTCGCCTGGGCGTTGTCGTCCCAGTAGAGCTCCCAGCCGGCTCCGGCGTTGATCTGGCTGAGCAGATCCTTGTAGTCGTAATTGCCGGCTTCAAATGTCCCAGGGGCAGCCCCACTGGCAGCCTCGTCGTAGCCCCCGTCGCCGCCATCGGCCACGCCACTCCAGGCCCGCGTGTAGAGCGGCGCCCCCAGCACGATCTGCTCTGGGGCCACCCCCGCATCGAGATAGGCGTAGACCGCCGTCTCGATGTCATAGCCGTTCGGGTCGCCGGTGAAGGCGGCCTGATGGCCGGTGGTGTCTTCCCAGGTGCCGTGGAAGTCGTAGGTCATCACGTTGAAGAAGTCGACCGACGGGGCCAGGCCGGCAAGATTGAAGTTCGCAATCTTGTCGAGCCCGGCCGGTGAGGCGACCGAGATCTCATAGGTTCGGCCAAGCTCACTGCCGAGATCGTCAAGCTTCGCCCGCACGTCGGCCAACAGCAGGGCATAGTTGGCTCCGTCATCAGGGCTAGCCGAGTTGCCCGCCTCGCCGCCTCCGCCTGGATACTCCCAGTCGAAGTCGATGCCATCAAAGACCTGATAGGTCGTGAGGAATTCGACAATCGAATCGGAGAAGGTATCTCGGCCGGCCTGGGTTGAGGTGACCGTGCTGAAGTGGTCAGACAGCGTCCAGCCCCCAACCGCAATGCTGACCGTCAGGTGCGGATACTGCTCCTTCAGCAGGGCCAACTGATTGAAATTACCCCAGACCGTCTGCTCGCTGCGGGGATCCTCTGGCGGGTAGTACCAGAGGTCGGCCTCTCCGGTGACGCTCTCCTCGGCACTGAACCGCTTTTCCGTGGCCGCATAGGAGTCGAACAGCGTCATCTCGCCATCGACCGTGAGATCAGCGAAGGCATAGATCAGGTGCGTGAGCTGATCAGCCGGCACGTCGGCCAGGTGATAGTCACGGCCGTAAATGCCCCACTCCGGGAAGTAGGCGGCCAGCACCTTGTCGTGACTGGCAATCGGCAGGGCCGAAGGGTCGGCCGGTGCGACCGGGTCAGTCGGCGTTGGATCGACCGGAGCCGGGTCGATCATAACCGGGTCGCTTGGGGTCGGATCCGTCGCCGCGGGATCCTCCACCACCGGATCAATGACAACCGGATCGGTCACCACAGGGTCTGGATCAGTGACCACTGGATCAGTGACCACCGGATCAGTTGGCACCGGATCAGTCGGCGTGGGTTCAGGAGCAGCAGGCTCAACCACCACCGGGTCCATCGGCATGGTCATGTCGCCAGTGCCGTGATCATGGTCATGGCCGTCATGCGGATTGACGCTGCCCGGGCTGGTCTGGTTTCCATCGGTGATCGCACCCTCAGGAGCCAACGGGGTGAGCAGGTCGACCCTACTGACCATGGCCACCTGTTCAACGGTGAAGCCAAAGGGAACTTCAAGCTGATCCTCCACGATCTGATCGTGGTGGAACTCGATGTTGGCCGGTACCAGATCGGCCTTGGCGACACCCGCCAGCAGTACGCTCTGGCCGGTCGGCTCAACGGAAATCAGCACGCCGTCGGCAGTATCTTCAACGGACAGCCGCTCACGGGTGCCGAAGTAGAGGAAACTGAGCTTGTTGACGGCAGGGTCAAAATTCTCCACGCGTTCCTGCACGCCATACTCATGCGATCGCACATAGACGGTGCCCGCCTCGCGTGGCCCGACGCCGAGTTCCCATGAGATCACCCCGCCGAGGTCTTGCCGCAGGTGCTCGTTGCCGACAATGCCGTAGTTTTCCAGGGTCAGATCGTCGAAGCCAATCCCGACGAGCACCTGATACTCCGGCGTCCAGGCCCACGGATTGATGATGGCCACCTCACCCGCCTCGGTCTTGCCGACGATCAGGTTATGAACCGAGATCTCACCGAAGTCGAGCTGATCGACCGCCGAGTTGAAGATAACGATGTCAGCCTCAGCTGGATTGACGACAAAGACCCGGCCCTCACCGTCTGTCGGCACAGGCGTAGGCTCTGGGCTTGGCTCGGGCGTTGGTGCCGGAAGTGGCGCCGGCTCGGGCGCCGGTTCAACCGGGGCTGGGCCATTGTTCACGCCTGAAACCACCACGTTTTCGAGCACCGCAGCGGCCCCACCCGGCGTGGCACTGAAGCCGAAGCTGACCGCACTGCCGGCGGCGATGCCCGCATTCCAGTTCACACCACCAACGACATAGGTCGAGCCGTTGCGGCTGAGGATCTCACCGTTCCAGACCGAACTGATCTCACCCGCAAAGTCGAACGACACATTCCAGCCCTCGAGGGCGGCGGTGCTGTCGTTGCGAACAGTCACCTCACCGGTAAAGCCCGAGCCCCAATCGCTGACAACACTCAAGCTTGCTGACAGGGATGCCTCGGGGACGACCGGATCACTGGGGACCGGCTCCACGGGGGTTGGGTCAGTCGGTGCGGGATCGACCGGCGCCGGCTCAATCGGCGCCGGCTCGGTGGGCAGGCCCTCGAGTGGCTCGCCGTTG
>JBDQOY010000199.1:0-10357 GCA_040260935.1 Pirellulales bacterium | reverse complement strand
CTGGCTGCTGCTGGCCCGCACGGTCCTCGGGCGGCATCTGCAGGCGCTCGGTGGCAATGAGCAGGCGGCGCGGCTTGCCGGAATTCGCACCGATAATGTCAAGTGGTTTGCCTATTGCTTCGGGGCGATGACCGCCGCTCTGGCCGGGCTTTTCTATGTTGCGAACGAGGCAGTTGCGGCACCGGTGAATCAGGGGCGGGGGCATGAACTCAATGCGATTGCGGCAGCGGTTGTTGGTGGATGCTCGCTGTCTGGTGGCGTTGGCACCGTACCCGGCACGGTGTTGGGAGCAGTCTTTTTGCGGGTGGTGATCGATGCGGTTTCCAAGCTCATCAAGACCGGTGCGGATGTCTACGAAGGACTCATCGTCGGGATTGTCGTTGTGCTGGCAGTCACCTTTGCGCAGGCAGGTGGTAGCCCCCGGCCGGACCGGCGGCTGCTGCCGGGCAGCCTTGGACTCTGTACGATTCCCATCCTCGCACTGGTCGTTGGCAGCCTCACCGGCATGACGATGAGCGGCCGCGCTGGCATCGTCACTGGGGTGACGACCGGTGTGTTCTTGGTTGCCCTGCGTATCTGGGAAAGCCGACAGCAGGCGGCTGGACGGGGCCAGGCCCGAGCCGCTGCCGGTGGGATGCCGCGATGAGCAGTGGCGCTCCGATCGCCGTTGCCATGCGGGGCATCACCAAGCGATTTCCCGGGGTCATCGCCCTTGATGGGGTGACGCTTGAGGTTGAGCGTGGAGAACTCCATGCGATTTGCGGAGAAAACGGTGCTGGGAAAAGCACCCTGATGAAAATTCTCTCAGGGGTCGAGAGGCCTGATGCCGGGCAGTTGGAAGTCGATGGCGTGGCGGTGCAGTTTTCCGGAACGCGAGCCGCCGAGGCGGCAGGGATCGCCATCATTCATCAGGAGCTTGCCCTGGTGGAGGAACTCACAGTCGCCGCCAATGTGCTGCTGGGCCGAGAGCCCCGAACGCGACTCGGCTTGCGGGATGAGGCGGCTTCCCGGCGTCGTGCTGCCGACCTGCTCCAATCACTCGAGTCGACAATCGATCCGGCCTGCCGAACCGGTAGCCTGCGGGTTGGTGATCAGCAATTGGTGGAAATTGCCAAGGCGCTCTCACTCGACGCCTCGATCATCGTCATGGACGAGCCAACCAGCGCCCTGACAGAAGCCGAGTCAGCCCGGCTTGAGCGGACGATTACACGACTGCGGGAACAGGGCCGTACGATTCTCTACATCTCCCACAAGATGGATGAGGTCTTCCGGCTTGCTGATCGGATCACGGTGTTGCGGGACGGCCAGCACGTCAGGACGGTCACCCGCCGGGATACCACGCCCGCTGAGGTGACCGGCTGGATGGTCGGTCGAGAAATTGCTGGCCATGCCTTTCATCAGTCCCGGCAGCCTGGCCCGCCCGTGCTGGAGGTTGAGGGGCTCTGTCTGCCGGCATCCGAGCCAGGGCGGATCGATCGGTTGCGGGATGTTTCCTTCACGGTGCACGCCGGGGAAATTCTCGGAATCGCTGGCCTGATGGGTGCTGGGCGAACGGAGGTCTTGGAGACGATCTTTGGAGCGACCACCGCGAACTGGTCTGGAACGATTCGGCTCGGTGGGCAGAAGGTGCGGTTCGGGCACCCGCGGGAGGCCTGCCGAGTGGGGCTGGCGATGGTGACTGAAGACCGCAAACGCTTGGGGTTGTTTGGCAACCTCGACGTTGCCGGGAATGTCAGCCTTTGCGGTCTCTCAGAGGCGGTGCGCGGTGGGTTGTTGAGTCGTCATGCCGAGGCTGATCTGGTGGCTGGTCCGATCAAGCAGACCGGTGTGAAGACGCCGTCAATCAGGGCAGCGATCACCGGGCTTTCGGGAGGCAATCAACAAAAATGCATCATTAGCCGTTGGCTGCTCACCCAGCCCCGGGTGCTGCTGCTCGACGATCCCACTCGGGGGATTGATGTGGGAGCGAAGGCTGAACTCTATGCCCTGATCGACCAGCTCTGCCGAGACGGTCTCGCTGTGGTGCTGACATCGAGTGAATTACCGGAGTTGTTGACGCTCTCTGACCGGGTACTGGTACTGTCGGAGGGACGCGTCACCGCTGAACTGTCGCGGGCCGAGGCAACGGAGCAACGCATCATGGCGGCTGCCACCGCAGGCTGGTAGTGGTGGGCTGTGGCAACATGGCGGTGCCACCAGAGGGCGGTGGCAAAAGGGTAAGCAGCGGAGCCAGTTGGAACGACAATCTTGGAGCATTGAGCGGGTTTCGTTCCGTCAAGTATGTCTGACCGAAGGGGGGCAGGCTGTGGGGCCTTGGGAGGCACTGGGCAAGTCCATCAGGCTTGCAGGCCTGGTGGCGAGTTGCTCATCATCAGCCATGCAGCAATGCTCACCACCACGATGATGAGCAGCACCAGCCAGCCAAGAATTACCAGCCAAACAAAGGCGGGCAGTAACGGTGCCTTTGCTTCGGCCTCATCGGCAGAGAGTCCCTTCGCCACCTCGTGCTCAATCCAGGCTTGCCGCCACTGCCCGCGGGTCTTGATGAGTCGGTTCATCTTTTTTCCAGCCCGGCTGGTTGCGGTGAAGACCGATGAGCCGCGGCGCTTGGTCGCACCTCCACGGCGTTTCGCTTGGACGTAGTCGAGCACTCGATAGCCCAGATCAAAGAGCACAACAAACGGGGACACCAGCACACCCTGCAGGAGTTCGCGTGAGCGGTTGCCGAGCGCAACCTTGGCTGCCTCGATCTTCTTTTCTGATGCTTCGCTGACTGACTTCGCGTCGTCAGTCTGTTTGGTTGTCGTCGCCGCTTCAGTTTCATGTCCATACGCTGCGTCGGCTTTCTCAGTTCCCCTGTCCGGCTCGTCGGGCGGGGTGAACCTCTCCCGTAATGGATCCATCAGCCCGCGGATCTGCTCTCGCGACAGCGGTCCGCACAGGTAGGACAGTGCCCAACGGGTGTGGAAGACGCGAGGGGAGTCTTCGTGAACGTTGTTCATCAGGAACACCCGTGAGCCAACCCCGGCGAGGGTCGCCTCCATCTTCTGCTTATCGAACGATGATCCCGCCTCAGTCGACGCGCCCTCCAGACCCTCGATCACCCGCAACTTGTCACGTTCAGTCTGCAACCGGCCCAGGAACCACGTGCCTGCATTTGAGAGGCCCTTGTAATCAAGGTCTACCGGATTCTGCGTGGCGAGAACGCATCCCAGGCCAAACGCTCGGGCCTGCTTCAGCAGGGTGAGCATCGGCATCTTGCTGGGTGGATTCGCGGTCGGCGGGAAGTAGCCAAACACTTCATCCA
Organism: Pirellulales bacterium; assembly: GCA_040260935.1. Taxonomy (GTDB): domain Bacteria; phylum Planctomycetota; class Planctomycetia; order Pirellulales; family UBA1268; genus UBA1268. Next base: position 7,050 of record JBDQOY010000199.1, on the reverse strand, counting down.
TGTAGAGCAATGCCCGCAGGTTGCTCGTGCCTGCCTGGGTACGCATCCAGGCGAGTACCTCATTCAGCAGGATCGTTACGAAGAACATCCGCTGGGCGTCATCGAGGTGGGCGATCGACACGATCGAGTGCCGCGGTTTGCCCTCGGGTGAGAAAAGCAGCGACTGCACGTCGAGCGGCTGCCCGTGCATCCAGCCGGTAAACGACGGGGAGGCCAACAGGTTGTTCATCTTCATCGCCAGATCGGTCCGCTTCTTCTCTGGGAAGAAGTCGTCCAGTGGCATCACGCCGACTTTTTTGAGCGGCGGGTTTTGGATCTCGCGGATGAAGTCACGTATGTCGAGATTCCGGCCTTCGTCCCACGCCTGAGTGAGGAGTGTCGACAGGAAAATGTGCTCGCGGCTGCGGATCGGATCAGCGTCAATATCCAAGAGCGCCAGCAGGCCGGTGACGCTCGAAGCGACCCGCTGCCGATAGGCGTCAATATCGTCCTTCAACTCCTGAGGCGGGGCGTTGAAGCTTTTCAGCACTGTCATCGGGAGGCCATGACTTGCGCCGGGCGTGAAGATCAGCCGCTCGACCGAGTTATTCAGCCGCTCGATCCGTTCTGGCTGCTGGCCCCATTCGGCGAGACCATTTTTCCACAGCGTGGCAGTCTGCTGGGCAAGGTCATCTGCCGTGATTCCCTGGCGGTCCGCGACGCTTGGATCGACCCAGGGGCGGAAGTCTTGCGGCTGGAGATTTGGAAAGCCAAGAAGCAGGTTCCCAAGGTCACCCTTGGGGTCGATGCAGATCGCCGGCACGCCGTCGAGTGCAGCCTCTTCCAGCAGCGACACGCAAAGCCCAGTTTTACCGCTGCCGGTCATGCCGACACAGACGGCGTGTGTCGTAAGGTCTTTGCTGTTGTACAACAGTGGTGCCTCAGCAGTCTGGCCACTGCTGAGGTCATGTTCGCGACCGAGGTAGAACTGGCTCGGGTTTTCGATGTCGGTCATGGAAGCGAGTCGATCCGGGGTGGCGTGAACGAGTTGCCATCATAGATCGCTGCGGTGTCACGCTAGAAGCTCATCCTTCGCCCTGCGGTAGGCCCCCTCCGAATCGTTGCCACGAGGACGTCCGCAAGCCATGATTCAAGGACCGCCAGCTTCGACCCAGCTTGGTAAAGCTTCAACTAAAACTGGGCGAAAACAGAGCTAAGAACTTAAGTGGCAGTCATTAAGGATCTCATGAGTACTGTTCCTCATGGGTTGCCTTTGGCGAGACAGCTTTTTTACTTACCTGCCTTTTCACCTTATGGCAGTGCGGCCAAGAGCGGAAGCCGTTCGCGGCTTGAAACCACGACGCCGCCCGGTTTTTCGACTGTGATCGCGAAGGCCGTGGCTTGGTTGATCGGGAGGCGTGGATCAATTCGTACGACCAACTCGTCCTTGGCACTGGCCGGAACGTCGAAAACGCCACCGTCCACCGGATGGGCTTCGTTTCGCTCAGCGTCGAAAACCCAGAGTTGGTATTGTGCGACAGCCGGGTCGTTCACCGCCAGTCCACGGAATCGCATGAAGCCCTGCTGACGAGCGGAACTCCAAACCACGTCGCCCAGACTCCCAGCTGTTTCCTGGTCGGCTTGGCTGGCAACGACCGAGGGATCGTCACTTGCCTTCGTCCAGGCGACGGTCACGACATCTGGAGCGTCGTCCAGCAGTTGGCTACGCGATTGGGCGAGGGTGAGGGCGGGGCTGACTTCGGTGTTGGGGGCCACATCTCGCGGTATCCCGAGCCCCTGCCAGATGAGTAGCCCCGCCAGACAAGCGGCCGTCCACCAGCCTGCTGCGGTGAGCCACGACCGATCGGGAATCTCGTCAGCGGCTCCCTCAACCTTGCCACGAGCTTCCGGCCGCGGCTCGACTGCCTGTGCAAGGTAGGCTGGTGCCTTGCGGTGAATCGTACCAGTGAGATCGGCAGGCAAACCCTCGAGTTTGGTCTCGCTGCGAGATAAAAACGCGAGCTCTACTGCTGCTGCTGCGAGCTCCCAGTCAGCCGGGGCTGCTCCAGGTGCTGCCACCAAGGCAATGTCTTCATCTGTTTTGTCGAAGCCGCTCATGACGAACTCCTTTCTGCCGTGGTTCGGCCCTGGCCAGAGTTGCCGTTTGACCGAGTGCGGCCAGCCAGTTTCTTTCGCAGGCTGTCCAGGCCGCGGCGGATGTGTGATTTGACGGTGCCGAGCGGTAGCCCTGTCTGCTTCGCAATAACCGAGTGCGAGAGGCTGTCATAGATGGAGAGCCGAAGTACCTGCTGTTCCTCGGGCTTCAGCCGACTGAGGTGCTCATCAGCAAGTTGGGCTTCCTCGCCGAACTCAAGCCGTCGGCTCACGGCGGCACCATCTGCGGGGTCGGCAACGTCCGTCGCTGTGGCATCATCGATAGAAACCGTCTGCTGTTTTGCGGTGCTTCGCCGAACTCTGTCGATAACTCGTCGTCTCGTAATCATCGCCACGAACGTAATCTCCTCGGCCACCTGCGGATCGAATCGGTCAGCCGACCGCCACAGATCGATGAATACCTCCTGCACTAAATCCTCGACGTCTTGCCGGTTCGCAAGTCGTCGCCGCACAAGTGTCCAGATCAGGCTGCCATACCGCGAGATGCATTCAGGTACAGCAGACTGATCACCGACAGCAATTCTTGGGAGAATCAAGTCTTGCAAAACTAACCTCAACGTTCTTGGGCATCTTTATTCACGAGCGTGATGCTACCTCACCAATGCCTGTCGTAGGGAAGCAAGAAAGATCAACGGCGGGGCAGGTCTAGACCCACCCCGCCGAAAACCTTACGCCGGCGGCTTTTCCCGCAGTTCATCGATTACTTGGTATCTGGCGGCAGAATCACCGCATCGATCACGTGAATCACGCCATTGCTTGTCTCGATGTCGGTCTTGACGACCTTTGCTCCATCGATCATCACGGCCCCATCAACGACCTTGATCTTGGCCTTGGCACCCTGAACTGTCGGAGCCTCGGTGAGCTTGACGACATCAGCTGCCATGACTTTACCCGGCACGACATGATACGTGAGCACGGCAACCAACTTCGACTTGTTCTCCGGCTTCAGTAGCGTTTCCACGGTGCCTGCCGGCAGTTTGGCAAAGGCTTCGTCAGTGGGGGCGAAGACGGTAAAGGGGCCCTCGCCCTTCAGTGTTTCGACAAGGCCGGCAGCTTGCACGGCGGCTACTAGCGTTTTGAAACTGCCTGCACCGACTGCGGTATCGACAATATCTTTTGACTCAGCCTTCAAGGCCACAGTCTGAACGTGGGCCTTGGCTCGGGCTTTTTTGGCGGCGGCCAGCGGGCATTCGCCGGCCATAGCTGTCGATGAGATAGGCAAGACGAGAACTGCCCCGAGGGCAAGGTGGAACGCTGAGCGATGCATGAGGGTTTCCCTTTCAGGAGAGTGAAAAGCCAGGGTTTGCGGGCAGAGGAGCCCACCGTAAGAGCATTCGCAGGCACTCGGTGATCGGATGCAAAAAAAATGAGAGAGGTTCTATGATTGAAAGGACGGTGAACGACCTCTTCGCAAGCGGGTTTGTGAAGTAGGCCAAAGGCGCCTGATCTGCTCTACAGCGGGGAGAATTCCCGGCCCTGGTCCGGCGTCACCGGCTGTCGTTCGAGTTCTCAAGGTATGAGTCGAAGACAGCCTGTGGGCTGGCCGACGTCGCACTACCGCCGGTCATCTCACCGTTCGTCCATACCATGATATTTCGGCATTCAAAACAGATGAGTCGATCGGTTGTCGTCTCCCCATCGATCGTTCGGATCGCATGCCGTGGATTGAAGCAGTCGACGGGGGGCTCTGGGTTTCGTCGAGCATCCGCCTGCCCGTCCTCCAACGCCTGGATGAGTTGGGCTCGATCATGAGCGGAGGCGACTGGATATCTCTTCAGAATTTCCCAGCCGTGGAGCAGTTCAGCACCGTCCGGGATCGGCTCACTCGGATAACGGTCGCCGTTCAGGCGATAGAGGATGAATTCTCCAGTTCTGAAGCGGTCAAGAATCTGGGCCGTTGGACCTGCGGTTCGGGACTCACCTGAGCAGCCAAGGAGGACCGTGCAGGCAGCAAGGAAGAGAAATATTCGCCACATGGTTCCTAGCCTCTCCGTTGAAATGTGAGCGACGATCGTAAGCACTGAAGGGAACGTGGCAAGAGCATGACGCGCACCTGATCGATCAGCACCTGCTGTCACTCAATTCGACCCCCCTCCCAAAATGTTCCAGTGAATGGTGCTCCTGGTGGCCGGCCCTGCTGTCAGGTGCCTGGTACCGCTGGAATCGCGTGGGCTGCAAACGTCTCCTTCGTTCGGCTGATGGTTGTGCCATCGGGAACTTCCGGATAACTGACCAAAAAGTTGTTCTCATCAATCAGGTTGAGAATGTAGTGGGTTGTCCCGGCAGGAATTCGGGCAATCACTATGCCGTCAGTGGTAAGGGTGGCTGGCTCACGGAACCATTCCTCGTGCTTCTCCCCGCCGTTGCGGGTATAGATCAACTGAGCGCGGCGAACGCGGGCCCCGTGCTCACGGTAATGAAAGGTGACGGTTTCGCCCTGCTGGCTTACTTCAGTGACCTCAGGTGCCTCCCGAGCTTCCGGGCCAGCACCACGGAACGCTGGGTTGTTGTAGGGATAGCTGGCTGCCATTTCCTCGAGCAGTTCGGTCAGTCGGGTGTCCATTGCCGCTGCCCGTTTCGGGTCGGTGGAGGCGAGGTTGTCTGCCTCTTCCAGGTCGGCACGTACCTGCCGGCCGTCAGCAGTCGTTTCGTACAGCCGGTAAAGCTCCAGCGGTGCAGCGTCAGGCTCGTGGGCAAAGTTGTAGTTGCGAACGAGTTTGTAGTCGCCGATGCGGATGGTGCTTTCCAGGGCCACGCTGTTGGGAAAGTGCCAGATCATGGTGTCCCGGGGCGTGCCCGAGGCATCAGTCACCAGCCGCGGATCGGTCGGATCCTCCTGCAGCAATCCCGCGAGCGTGACGCCATCCAGTTGTTTGTCAGCCGGGGGCGTGCTGCCAGCCCACGAGAGGATCGTCGGATAGAAGTCGAGCCCGTTGACCATGACATCTGACTGCACACCTGCGGGAATGCCCGGCCCTGTGATGATCAGGGGTACTCGGGTGCCGCCTTCCATCAACGAGATCTTGCCGCGGTCGAGCGGTTCGTTGTCGGTGATGATTTCGCCAGGGTGTTTCTCCATGCCGCCGTTGTCAGAAGTGAAGATGACATAGGTGTTGTCACGGAGTGAATGGCCGGGCCAACGCGGGTCGGGGGTTGAATCGAGGTAGTCAAACAACTGCCCCACATAGTGATCGAGCTGTTCGACCATGCTGCAATAAAAGGGGTTTCGCTGGCCTGGCTCGGCCCATTTTTCGGGGTGTTCACGATCGGGTTCAACACCAAGTTTGCGGCAGTATTTTTCCAGCAGCCTCTCGCTTCGTGTGTGAATCGGGGTATGGACCAACCAAGTCGCGCAGTAGAGGAAGAACGGCCGTGACTTGTGCTCCTGCATGAAGCGCAGGGCATCTGCGGTGTTCTGGTCAAACGGAAACCCGGCCTCATCGAGCCGGTATGGGTCGTCCTGCTTGTCAGTGGCGAAGCCTGTCAGCCGGTGTGGGGTCATCTTGCGGGTAACGCCCAGATCGTGCCGGGACCACTCAAAGCCCTGATCGGCTGCGTCGGGAAAGGCATTGTGATTGATCGCCATGTGCCACTTGCCGCAGTGGCCACTTGCATAGCCGTCCTGCGTGAGTGCCTTGGCGAGCGTGAATTCGTCCTCGGGCATACGGCCTGAGTACCACGGGGGCATCATGGCGTGGCCGGTTCTGTGGTGAGGACGTGGCGGGTTACCGCCGACGACATGGGTCTTCTGGGCTCGGGCAGGGTGGACGCCACTCATGATCGCACAGCGGGTCGGTGCGCAGGTTGGTGCCGGAGCGTACGCCTGCCAGAACATGACGCCTTGTTGGGCCAGCGCGTCGATATGAGGCGTTTCCATCGGGCAGGGCTGGTCGATGTCGTAACAGCCGACATCCTGCCAGCCGAGGTCATCCGTGAGAATCAGGACGATATTTGGCTTGGAAGGACGGTCGTGCGGTGAGGCCGCCCAGGCAGGGCTGGCAATGAGCAGCCAGAGGAGGGCACCCCGAATGAATGGACACGCCATGAGGAATCGCCTTGCGTAGGAGTGATGAACGGGTTTGGGTAGCGGAGTGGAGCGGCTGAGTGAGCGTGCAGGATGACAGCACATGACTGGTGTACGTTATGTGCCGACGTAGCGGGCGACGATAGTCTTGGCTTTGGCGGGCTCTCTTGTGCCGGTCACGATCACCCGGCCATCGGCAAAGACCGAGAGGCTGATGCCCTGCTCAACCTGAGCCCGAATCAGCCAGCGATTGGCAACGACATCGGCCAGTTCACCGAGCCGGTCGGCCAAGCCAGCCAGGTCGGCGGCCGTTCCCGCCTGCGGAGGAAACTGGACGGCGTCCTGACCGCAGAGGACGGATGGTTCGCCGCCGCTGCGGCCCTCCAGCCAGGGGTGATCACCACGGCGACAACTGTCGCAGCCGTTGGCGGCCAGTGGTGTCAGATCGACGGTCCGCCAGACCGACTCCCAGAGGTCACAGACGAGCAGGCGGCTGGCCGGTGGTCCAGCATTGCCACTGAGTAGCTTGAGGGCTTCAGCGGCCTGCACTCCCCCGACGACCAGTACGGCGGGACCGATCACGCCGGCGGTATCGCAAGTGGGCAGACTGCCGGCCGCGGGCGGCTCTGGCACCAGACAGCGGAGGCAGGCCGTTACCCCCGGCAGCACGGTCATGACCCGTCCCTCGGCGCCAATCACCCCGCCATAGATCCAGGGGATGGTTTCCCGACAGGCAAAATCATTGAGCAGAAACCGGGTCTCGAAGTTGTCGGTGCCATCGACAATCAGCGTCACGCCCGCCAGCAGGCTGGTGATGTTGGCCGCGGTCAGGTCGGCAACGTGGGCTGTCACCGTGAGCCGACTATCAATCT
>JBDQOY010000198.1:0-7232 GCA_040260935.1 Pirellulales bacterium | reverse complement strand
CAGTAAAGACAGCGGTCCAGGTGACGCCAGACAGCACCCCCGCAAACGGATCGGTCACTGCTGCGGCAAAGACATCGCTGTCACCGAGGTTGGCGACGGTGATCTGATAGCTGACAAGCTGCCCGGCGATGACGGGGCTGGTTGTCAGCTTGTCGAGGGTCAGATCGATGTCGCGGCTGATCGGATCGGTCACCGTGTCGGTCGCCGTATCCTCGGGGCTGGTGACGGTTGCCGTATTCACGAGGTCGCCTGTGGCGGACGACGCAAGCAGTCCTGTCACGGTGTAGACAGCGTTACCACCCGATTCGAGGTCGATCAGTTCGTCGATGTTGCCCGAGCCGGACGTGTTCCCAGATCCATCAGTGAAGACGGCGGTCCAGCTCACCCCACTCAAGACCCCCACAAACGGATCGGTCACTGCTGCGGCAAAGACATCGCTCGGTCCGAGGTTACCGATGGCGATCTGGTAGGTGACGGTCTGGCCAGCGATGACCGGCCCGACAGCCGTCTTGTCCAGGGTCAGGTCGATGATGGGGGCATAGCTGTTTGTGTCAGTCGCTGTGAGCGGGGTGTCTCCCGGGGCTGTTGCGGTGACCGTGTTGATGAGATCACCGGTGGCACTTGAAAGAATGTCGGCCACGATTGTGATCGTCACGTTTCCGGTGATTGCGCCGAGGCTGACCGTGCCGGCAATATCGCCGGTCGTCGGTGTGGTCGGCAGCGTGCCGGTCGCGTCGGTGTAGGTGGCGTACCACGCCGTTGTCGGTGCCAGCTGCGGTGGCAGCACATCGGCCACGACGACATCCTCGGCTGGGGCCCCACCTGTATTGGTCAGCTCGATGGTGTAGGTCGTCGTCGTGCCGGGCGCGTAGGTCGTCTGACCGTCATCCTTCGTGAGGGAGAGTTCATAGGTCAGCGGTGGGATCACCGGGAAAGGGGTTGAACTCGGCCGGTGGTGTTTCCAGCTTTGGCCGTTGTCCTGGGTGTACTGCGAGGGTGAAGTCTGGGTCGCAGCAGTCGTGCCCCCAGTGATCAGGAAGGAATAGACCGCCGTGAACGGCTGCTGGTTGGTCGCGGGAGGCAGGCTGCCATAGAACAGCCCGTCATCTGCCACGGGAACTCCCGAGATCTCAATGGCGGTGCTCCGCAACTCAAAGGTATCTGCCAGCCAGTCGTCGGTCGTGGCCGGAGCAAACAGCACCCGGTCTGCACCGTTGCCAAGACGTCCTACGACGGTCATCTGCAGGATGTCACCGACTGCTGGGTCTGCTGGCGAGATGGTCACGCTTTCGATCTTGTTGGGCTCTGCCTCGAGCGTTTCAAGGACAGCGGCGTAGGTGTACGTCTCGGTGAATAGCAGGCTTCCTCCCATCAATGGGTTGCCATCCCAGACTTCAAAATCGAAATCCTGAGGGGTGGCCTGCGGCCCGCTGGCTGAAAAGTAGAGAAAGGCGGTGCCGTTCTCGCCGTTATCGAGTGGGCCAACCTGGTAGATGCCGTCTTCATGGGAGGCCAGCCCGATGGTGCCGGCGCCGAAGTTGGTGGCCCGCACCCAGACGTCAACTGCTGGCCCGGGAGCGGTCATGTCGTTGGTGATCCGATAGGCCGTATATTCCGAGTTGAGTCCCGTGCCGGAGTCGATGAAGAAGGTGTTTGGGGTGATGGGGTCAACTCCGGCTGGCGTCACCGCCAGTGGCAGTCGCTCTTCCAGTCGCTCAAGTGGAACAAGACGACGAGCGGCCGCCCGCTTGTCCGTTCCAGAACGTGAACGTTTCGACCTTCGCAGCGGCACTGGGAAAAGCTTTTCGAGGACGTTCATCGCAGTGACCCTCCAGCAGGTGGCAATAAAAAAAGCCGGCACGGGTGAAGGCCCAAAGGCTTCTACCCGTGCCGGCTTACGCGTGGCAGAACCTCCCGGGGCGACCGGGCTGCTCCTTCGACTCGTCTTCCGACAGCAGTTGTGTTGTTGCGACGCCACGACCACTGGCCAGCACTCAGGCCACCTGCGGAAGTCGCGTCAATCAATTCCTACGCGCGCTCGACACGGCGAGGCAAGCACGAGAGAGTTCATGGAAGCAGGAGTGCCGACTAGGGGGCGAGAACCGGTCGACTTCTTCCAGGACATGGTGAGCCGAATGGCACCCTTGGGAACTTCAGCTGGCGACTTTGGCTAGACCATGCTTGAAGGCAGTTGGTTCTGAGGACAAGGAATCGCGACTGCGGCAGGCGGTGGGAGTGCGGCGGAGGTGTTCCCGGCAGACCCAACGGGGAAGATGCAAAAAGGCGGAAAAATCAATGGGGAAACTCAAGTTTCGGCCACCGTGAAACCGACCTTGTACCCATAGAAAAACCCCCCTAAGGTGGCACGCACCAGCGAGGGGGTTCGCTGGCATAGTTTGTCCCGCATTGAGACACCAATGGTCGCCCTCGACTTTGTCATTCCAGGGTTCAGTAAGTGTGGCACCACAACGCTCTGTGAGTTGTTGTGCCAGCACCCACAGATCGCCATTCCACGCAAAGAACCGGGGTACTTCGCCCAACACTTCGGAGAGGGGCCCGGCTGGTACGGGGCACTGTTTGAAGGGGTGCCTGCTGGGGTGTTACGCGGGGATGCAAGTACCACCTATTCGACCGAGCAGTTCGGAGACGTGGCAAGCATTCGTCTGGCGACCCGGTTTCCACACCTGAAATGCATTTTCATCGCCCGTCATCCCTTGAGGCGGTTGGAGTCGAGTTTTCGGCAGATGCATCACATGGGGCATCTCTTTGGGGTATCGGCAGAACGTGACATCGCTGCCACGCTCACTAAATTGCCGAACATGATCGCCGATACCCGGTACTGGAATCTCATCAATCGCTACCGGCGGTTCTTTCCAGATCAGCAGATTCATGTGGTGCTGTTGGAAGATTTGGCCCGACAGCCCGTGCCTGAGGTGCGTCGCTGTTTCAGTTTTTTGGGGCTTGATCCCAATGTCCCGCTGACAGATGTCACGCGGCGGAGCAACTCAGGCGAAACGAAGGAATACGACACCGCTGCTATGCGGTTCATCCGCAGTCGGCAACTGCTTCGCAGTCTCTGGAACCGCCTGCCACCAGCCCGGCGAGACAGCCTGGCTCGCCGGCTTGGACTCCGGCGGCCCTTCAGTCAGGCCGTTGAGTGGACACCGGCGACGGTCAGCCTGCTACGTCAGTCTCTGGCCGAAGACAGCGAGCAGTTGCTGGCTTACGCCGGGCGTTCACCAGCGTTTTGGTTGTGGCCCGAAGCAGCCTGACACGGGTCGTGAGTTTCTGGTGGCTTGAGTCATCAATCGTACGAGTCCTTTCCCCCTTTGGAGCCTTGCGAGTATGCAGACGCTAATTCGACATCTTCTCGGTCAGCCGACCAGGCGACTGCCAAGCTGTTTTGAATGTGGTTACCAAGATTCCCAGCGCGAGGGCTGGTACGACCGCAGAACCGGAGAGTTGGCTCCGGGCTTTGCGCTCGGGAAGCATGACGTCTGTGTTGACGTGGGGTGCGGCAATGGAGGCGCAACCATGTTTGCCGCCCGCCAGGGGGCTGAAGTGATCGCCACTGATATCAGTCCTCAGGTAATCGAGAAAATCAAAGAAAAATGTGCTCGGCTGCGGTCGCCCTGGCAGGCAGTCACCAGCGATACGGATCCGCTGCCATTGGTTGATGGAGTGGCTAGCCGGGTGATTGCGATGGAAGTCCTTGAGCATGTCGAGTCGCCAGACCGATTTGTTGCTGAACTTGTACGAATTGGTCAGCCGGACGCCCTGTACCTCATCAGTGTTCCTGATGAACGGGCCGAGGCCGTTCAGCGACAGGTTGCTCCGCCGTCGTATTGGCAAACCCCGAATCACCTGCGGGTCTTCCGAGCAGGTGAACTTGAGGCACTGCTGCAGCAGCACGGCTTGGTGATCGAGCGACGCCTGGCCAAGTGTTTCTTTTGGGCGATCTGGTGGATTCTGTTTTGGGCGGCCGATCAGGACATGCACGAGCCAGAGCGTCCGTTGCTTCAGTGTTGGACCAGAACCTGGCACGAACTGCTGAAAACGCCTCATGCTGACCATGTGCGTCGTGCGCTTGATGAATCAATGCCCAAGAGCCGGGTGATCATTGCCCGCAAGTCAGGGCGACCTCGGCAGGGTCTCTCCCCGACGCCCTGCCATTCCGCGCGATGGGACTGACCACCGCTCTGGCGTTCATTCTTTTGTCGGCCCGGATGGCCAACTCGAAAGGAAAGGATTTCCTCTTATGGCCCGCGAGATTCTTCCATACCCCAGCACCCACCAGCCACTCCTGCCGGCTCAGAACATTGTCACGTTGCTGTTCTGCTACATGACCGGCTCAACAGAGGGGCAGAATCTGGGAACCCCCGGGTATTCCCACGATTTCGTTGCCAAGGCATATGCGCCGCTGCTTGAGCGGTATGGCGAAGTTCGGGTCGTGCCTGATTCCAAGGCTGACCTTGAGGCAATGGTTGATGCGGTCTTGGCAGCGGGAAAGGTGCCGCTGCATTTCAGTATTCTGCCCCTCCAGGATGTGGTGCTGTCGAAGCGGGCAGTCAATGTGGCGGTGCCGGCGTGGGAGTACCCCGACGTTCCCAACCAGGCCTTTGATGGGAATCCGCAGAACAACTGGCCCCAGACGGCTGACCGGTGCGACATGGTGCTGGTGAGTGGGCCGTTCACCCATGAGGCGTTGCGGCGTGGAGGCGCGAGTGGCCCCATTCGCATGGTTCAGGTGCCGGTCGACGAAGCCTATTTTCAGCTTCCCCTGTGGCAGCCCCAGCAGCGGGTCACCCTCCCCTGTCGAGCCTTTCAGTTTCCGCAGCCCCGGCCGCTAAGCATGCTGCCGCGACAACTCCACCGCCGCGAGTCGCTCCGCCGGCAGGTTGCCCGTGACCTGGAAGAAAGCCTGCGTTGTCTGGCGCGGCGGGTGCTGGGAAAACGCTTCACGACCTTCATCTCCGAGCGGCTCCGGAAACACAAGGCCCACCGGGTTTCCGCCCGCACCAAGGGAGGCCGCCCCGTGCTCCGTTTGCCCTATCGGAGCGAGCCCCAGATTGAACTGTCAGGCGTTGTCTACACCAGCATATTCAATCCGGATGACGGCCGGAAGAACTGGCCTGATCTGATCAATGGCTTCCTGCTGGCGCTGGGGCACCAGCACGATGTCACCTTGGTGCTCAAGTTGATTACGTCACGGGCGGCCAGCGTCGATAATGTGATTCGGCATATCTACAACCGCGGCATCGAATTCCGCTGCAAGGTTGTCGTGATCTGTGACTTCCTCGACGAACAGCAGCTGCATACGCTCACGCAGGCGACAACGTACTATCTGCAAGCCTGTCGGGCGGAGGGGAATTGTCTGCCGCTGATGAACCATCTGGCGGCTGCCCGGCCGGGAGTCTCTCCTGCGCATTCAGCGATGAGTGATTACTTCGGACCGGAGTCGGGGTTCGTCATTGACTCTCATCCTGAACCGGCAGCATGGCCACATGAAAAACGCCAGCGGTTGATGACGACCTGGGGCCGCATTGTCTGGACCTCGCTGCGAGACCAGATTCGTGCCAGTTACGTGTTGGCCGTGAGTGACCCTGCCGCATATGCGGAACTGGGCCGATCGAGTCGCCGCTGCATGAGGCAGTGGGCAGGCCGCGACGCCGTGGCGGCTCGTCTTGAGGCGGCACTCAGCGAGGTGGTTGGCCACGCCTTGCAGCCGACGGGTGACCCCGAGGTGGGCGAGCAGACGGTGGAATGCCAGCCCCAACGGGCCGCCGCCTAGATACCCTGAAAGCATGGATCCCTTGGGTGTCGGCTCCTGGGGCTCGTTCGCTGAGAGCGCGGAAAAAGGTGCGTTTTTGCAGGTCCGCGGTATCCATGCGGGCGGCGGGACTGTTCGCGGGGATGCCGGCTGGAACTGCGAAAGTGTGGTACGGTGCAGATGCCGCGAGTTTGGTGGTCGGTGGGCTGTACCGACCGACGGCATTTCTTTCGTCCCGGAGACGAGATGACCGCACCGCAGGATCACACTCCCCCGGTACCGCCCCGTGAGGTGGTGCTTGTTGACTGCCCCGATGCGGTCGGGCTGATTCATCGCATCACGGGAGTTCTGGCAGAGCATCGCTTCAACATCGAGAGCAATCAGGAATTCGTCGATGGTGAGGCTGGTCACTTCTTCTTTCGGGCCGAGGTGACGGCTACCGGCAACGTTGAGGGCGCCGTGGAGCGGCTGCAGGCTGACCTCACCAACGTGTTACCGGCTGGCGCAACCGTGCGGGTAGCCAGCCGAAGGCGGCAGCCAATTGTGCTCTGTGCCACCCAAGAGCCGCACTGTCTCGGTGAACTCCTTCTGCTCGATGCCGTCGGTGACCTGCCGGCTGAGATTGTCGGGGTGGTGAGCAACCACGAAACCCTGCGGCCGCTGGTCCAACGATTTGGCAAGCCGTTTACCTATCTGCCCCACGCTGGAGTCAGCCGGGAGCTGCACGAGGAGCAGCTGGCGGCCGCCATTGACCAGCACGGGCCGGCGGTGATCGTGCTTGCCCGCTACATGCGGATTCTTTCGGCGGGATTCGTTCAGCGGTACGCCGGTCGGCTGATCAACATTCACCACTCCTTTCTGCCCGCGTTCATCGGGGCCAGCCCCTATCGGCAGGCGTTTGAGCGGGGCGTGAAGGTGATCGGGGCGACGGCCCATTTTGTGACCGCTGAACTCGACGATGGCCCGATCATTGCCCAGGACGTCATTCCGGTTGATCACCGGTTTTCAGCTGAGCAGATGGCCCAGGCGGGGCGTGACGTTGAGAAGCTTGTGCTGGCCCGCGCGGTCCGGCTGGTGCTTGAGGACCGCGTCTTTGTGCATGGTCGGCGGACGGTGGTGTTTGCCTGATAGGCCGGGAAGCGAGCTCACCCTTCGGGTTTGCAGCCACCACTATCGATCGGCAGGGCAGGCTATCGACAGGCTGTGAAGGATGCTACGGTGTGTGGGTGTGTGTGTAGGCCTCTCGTAGGGACCTTTCGATTCGCTGCCGTCGTCGGGAGACCGTCCCCTCGGAGCAATCGAGGACGTGGGCAATCGTGGCAAGCGTCTTGCCTTCAACCGCCATCTCCATCAACAGTCGGTCGGCTGGGTCAAGGAGGGCAAGCATCGCCCGAACCCACTCAATGCGGTCATCCTGACGGGCTTGTGATGCAGCAGCCAGTTGCCGGGCCCAGGATTCTCT
>JBDQOY010000197.1:0-13751 GCA_040260935.1 Pirellulales bacterium | reverse complement strand
TTCACAGCATGCATTTCAAACTCGGTCTCTACGAACATCAATCGGCTGGCGCCCTCCAGGCACTGATTGATCTCCTCAATCGTCATGACGGTCTGGCGGCTGACCTTGCGGCCATTCGTGCGATCAAAGTTGCCATCTATGAGCCGGCCTATTCCATCATCGCCGACCCGGCCAAACGTACGCCGCAGACGCGGCAGTCAGCCGACCACTCGCTGCCGTACATTCTGGCTCGCACGCTCCTCAAGGCAGCAGTGGTAGCGAACGCTGGCCTTCGCCGGCCGGGCTGGGAAGACTTGATGCTCCTTCCGGACGACTATGCGGATGCCGCGATCACGGACCCGGCAGTTGCGGACGTGATTCGGCGGCTTGACGTTGTGCCCGGTGGCAACGCCTACGACAGTCGCTATCCAGAGGGCATTCCTACGAGTGTCATTCTCGAGCACGAGCGGCTGGGGACACTGGGTGGCGACCTCGTGATGTTTCCGCTGGGCCATGCCAGAGCTGATCAAACCGAAACCGCCCGCCTGGTTGATCTGAAGTTTGAACGTCTCGTGACCGGGGCAGTGGCTGCCCCCGCCAGGCTCCGCGAGCAGGTCGCCTTGACCGGCAAGCCGGCGGCTGAGGTGGCCAATCTCTACAGTTTTCCGATTACCGGGATTGAGGCTGTCTGATGGCCGCAGAGCAGCCACCTGAGGACGGCGTTGTCGTGATCGATAAGCCGGCGGGAGTCACCTCGCGGGACGTCGTTGACCGTGTTGCCCGGCTGCTTGGCACCAAAGCCGTCGGGCATGCGGGAACGCTTGATCCGTTGGCCACCGGGGTGATGGTCGTCTGTATCGGCCGGGCAACCAAACTGGTTGATTTTGTGCACCAGTGCCCGAAGCAATATGCCGTCACGTTTCAGCTTGGCCGCTCGAGCCCATCAGATGATCTGGAAACAGAGGTGTGCATCGAGCACGCCCCCGTGCGGCCGGCATTGGAACTGGTTGAATCCGCCGCTGCGGACCAGCGGGGCGACATCCTGCAACGTCCGTGTGCGTACTCAGCCAAAAAAGTGGACGGCAAACGGGCTTATCGGTCTGCTCGGAAAGGCCAGCCGCTTGCACTCGAGCCCAAAATGGTCCGGATCGAACAGCTTGCGATCACACGCTATGACTGGCCAAGGCTTGATTGTGAAGTGACCTGCTCCACTGGAACATTCATTCGCGCCATTGGCCGCGACCTCGCTGCCGCACTGGGCACCACCGCAGTGATGGAGCGGCTCGTCCGAACCGCCGTTGGGCCCTTCGAACTGACAGCCGCGATTCCCCTCCCACCCGCTGTCGTTTCAGCTGATCTGCGGACGGAGTTTTGTGCGGCTGTGCAGCCGCCGTTGGTGGCGGTCAGCCACCTTGGCTGTCACCAGCTTGACGAGGCTGCTCTGGAAGAGGCCACCTGGGGTCGTCATATTGACTTGCCGGTACCTGTCACGACTGAGACGCTCGCGGCCGTCGGGCCTGATGGCAGCATGGTCGGGATTCTTCGGCGGCTTGGTAGTGGCAGCTATCGGCTTCGCCCCAACTTCCGCGGCCGATCCTGACGCAGGCCCCTCGTGTTCTGCATGGTTCACACGCACGCCCTTGGATGACACGCCACGTATGCCCCGTTCCACCAACCAGTCCGCGACGCCTGCGACCGCCAGGCTTGGCGGTGTCCGCTGGCTGTCTGGCCTGCTCGGCGTGGGCCTCGTGCTCTACACCGGGGTCCTGATTGTAGCAACGCATCTACCCTCCGTGGGCGGCATGGTGCGGTACCCCGGTGCTGACAAGGTGCTGCATGTACTTGCCTACACGGTGCTCGGAACGCTTGCAGCCGCGGTGATTCATTCCGCGCGAGGGCTCTCCTTGCGGAATGTGACAGCACTACTCATCTTGCTTGCTCTGTTTGCTGCCGCCGACGAATTGACTCAGCCCTGGTTTTCCCGGCAGGCAGAGGGAGGGGACTGGCTCGCGGACTGCGTCGGGTTCGGCCTGGGGGTTGGCGTGGTGGCATTGGTTGCGGCCCGTCTGCAACAACGCGTCAATGAGGAGAAGCCTGTGCCATGAGCCTCACGCCCACCGTCGCCCAAGTGGCGGCCTGCCTCGATCATGCCGTCCTCAAACCACAGCAGACCGAAACCGACCTGCGAAAGGCCGCCGCGATGTGCATGGCACGGGGTGTTGGCTGCCTCTGCGTGCGACCCGTTGATGTTGGGCGGGCGGCTACCCTGGTTCGCGACAGCCCTGTGGTTGTCGCCAGTGTGGTTGGCTTTCCGCACGGCAGCCACCTTGCCGCAACAAAAGCGACTGAGGCGGCAGCGGCGATCGCGGACGGCGCAAGGGAACTCGACATGGTCATCTCAATCGGTGGGCTCCGTGCAGGTAACAACGATGCGGTGCAGGCTGACATTGCAGCAGTAGTGACGGTTGCGAGGCCTGCTCGTGTTCTGGTGAAGGTAATTCTTGAGACGTGCTTCCTCGCGCCGGCAGAGATCGCTCGGGGCTGTCGCCTGGCCGAGGCAGCAGGTGCCGATTTTGTCAAAACATCAACCGGCTTTGGCTCAGCCGGCGCAACGCCGGAGGCGGTAGCGATCATGCTCGACACCGTCGGAGACCGTCTCGGGGTCAAGGCGTCGGGCGGCATCCGGGACTGGGAGACCTGCGTTGGCTATCTCCGCATGGGCTGCCGCCGGATTGGAGTCGGTGATGCTGCGGCGATTCTCACAAGGCCGTCTACCAGCCCGACCAACACCGCAGACTATTGAGCCCCAGTGGGCTTTCCCGCCCAGACGCTCGATGCTGGCCGCCAGTCTGTAACGATCGTCTGCCTCAGGCTATTGTCTTTCGTCGTGGCGGTGTCCGGCACCCCGGCTGGTTTGATGGCATTCGAGGAGTGTTGACGTGATGCGAGGGCGATTTCGTTGCTGGTTCCGAAGCCTGATGCTGGTGGGTGCCGCCCTTGGGCAGGCTGCAGACGCAGCTGAGCAGCCAGCGGTTGATGTTGGTCTGGCGGCCCCGGCCCCGGCACCGCGTCCCCTCAAGGCACTGCTTGTCACCGGTGGCTGCTGCCACGATTACGAGGCCCAACACCGGATCCTCTTTGAAGGTATTCAGGCGCGGGCCAATGTCCGAGTGGACGTCGTCTTCTATCGCAACAATCCCAGCGACCCCATTGGGGTGACGGCAAACCTGCCGATGCCGATTTTTCGCGATCCCGCCTGGGCTGATGGCTATGACGTGGTGATTCATGATGAGTGCGTCGCCCTCAACGACGACGCCACCACGATGCGGAACATTCTTGCCGCGCACGAGACCATTCCTGCCGTGCATCTGCACTGCGCCATGCATTCATTCCGCGGCCGCGGTGGATCGCCCGCCACATTCACGGCCAAATACCACGAGGCCTGGTGCCGGCAGGTCGGCCTGATGTCAGTGAGGCATGGACCGCACCTTCCGGTGGCCGTTGCGTTCGTTGAGCGATCGCATCCAATCGTCAAAGGATTATCCGATTGGGTAACGGGAAACGAGGAACTCTACAACAACGAAATCATGTATACAGCGCAGCCGCTGGCCGTCGGCAGGCAGACCTATCAGCGGGATGGGGAAGACGTCACCGATTCTGCAGTTGTGGCCTGGGTCAATGAAATCGCCGGCGTGCGAAGTTTTTCCACGTCGCTTGGGCACTTCAATCACAACGTGCAAGATCCTCGGTATCTCGACATGGTCACCCGCGGCCTCCTCTGGGCCTGCCACCAGCTTGATGACGATCACTACCACCACCCCTATACCGGCTCAAATGTTCTCGACCTCATCGAGCCAGACCCGTCGGCTGACGGTGGGTCGGCGGGGCCTGGCAACGTCCTCCCTGGCATTCGGGTGACTGCAACCGCGAAGTCCGTTCAGCAGGTCCCTGCGCACCCAGCCAGCGATGCCATCGATGGCAAGACCTCGACCCGCTGGTGCGGGGCCGGTCCAGAGATGCCCAACTGGCTCCAGCTTGAATGTGCTGAGCCTGTCTCGCTTTCGGGCGCTGAACTTGAGTGGGAAATCCGCGAACAATGGATGCAGTACACCATTGAGACATCAGCCGATGGCGTTGCCTGGACGTTGGCCTTTGATGCCTCGGGCAATACGGACGGGGGCGTTCGCAAAGATCTGTTTTCCGCCGAAGATGTGCGGTTTGTGCGGGTGAATGTTCTCAGGCAGCAGCGGGGCATGTGGCCGAGCCTGTTCGAACTGCGACTTTTTGACGCTGCGGGGAACAGGCTGCAGCTCGCACCGGCGACCGGGAAGGATCACCCAACTGCTCATGATTCAGCCCGCTTTGACAAGGGTGGGAATATTCGGCCAACGGCCCACCGGCTGTCCCCCGCCGAGGAGGCCGCAACACTTGCTGAGGTGGCTGTGCCGGACGGGTTTGAGGTGTCGCTTTTTGCTCCTTGGCAGATGGCCAACTACCCCACCTATCTCGCGGCGGCCCCCAACGGTGACCTTTACGTGTCGTCGGACGGCAACGGATCGTTGGGCAGGCAGCCCCATCGCGGTCGGGTGGTGCGGCTGCGGGACACTGATCAGGATGGTCACGCCGATGAGGTGACGGAATTCATCCGCGATATCGACTCCCCCCGAGGGATCCTCTGGGATCACGATCGTCTCTACGTCCTCCATCCACCGCATGTTGATGTGTTCTACGACACCGATCATGACGGCGTTGCCGATGCCTCCGACCGACTGATCTCAGACATCGCGTTCGGGTTCGACAAGCGGTCGGCCGACCACACCACCAATGGTCTCGAGATGGGCGTTGATGGCTGGATCTACATTGCGTGTGGTGACTTTGGCTTTATGCACGCCACAGGACGCGACGGCCGGACGCTGCAGATGCGGGGTGGCGGGGTGGTCCGATTTCGGCCTGACGGAAGCGGCCTCGAAACCTTTGCCGACGGCACGCGCAATATCTATGGCATCTCGGTCAGTCCGACCCTCGATCTGTTTGCCCGCGACAATACCAATGACGGCGGTGGGTGGAATGTTCGCTTCCATCACCTCAGTGGACTTGAAGACCATGGCTACCCGCGGCTCTTCCGGAATTTTGCTGAGGAAATCGTGCCGCCGCTTGCGGACTACGGTGGTGGTTCCGGCTGTGGCGCCTGCTTTCTGAGCGAGCCAGGAATCCCCCCTGCCTGGAACAACGGTGCCTACACCTGTGACTGGGGCCGTGAAGGGTCGTTCCGCCATCCGGTAAACCGCCAGGGTGCCGGGTTCATGGAGAACGGTGAACCAGCCCGGTTCTTCAAGATGCCACGACCGACCGACATCGATGTCGATGGACGGAGTGCGATCTATCAGGCTGCCTGGAAGGGCCCCGCGACCTTCAAATGGGAAGGGCCCGAACACGGCTATATTGCCCGAGCGACCCCAACGGGCTTCACGCCCTCAGCGGTCCCGGATTTTGCGGCAGCCTCTGACGCTGACCTGATTGCACTGCTCCGTGGGTCACCGAGCCATGTGCGGCGGGTGGCGGCCCAGCGAATGCTGCTTCGCCGTCCACTGAACCCGGACACGCAGCGGGCACTTCTCGGGGTCCTCGCCGACCGATCCCTGCCGCTGGACAACCGTGTGGTGGCACTCTATGCCGTGTCGCAGCGGGGGCTCACCAGCTCGACCAGCCTCGCCATTGTTGATGCACTCGCACCCACAGTAGCCCCGGACGATCCTCTGCTGCCGCTGCTGATCCGGGCGTGTGGTGACCTGGGGGTCGACCTGCGAACAGCAGGCCAGCGTGGTCCGCTCCCCGCGGACCTCCTCAGAGGGTGGCTGGCGAGCACTGACCCACGGGCCACGCTCGAGGCGATCGTCACGGCGGTTCGGCAGGGTGCAGCCGATGTGGCCGACAGCATCGCCGTGCATCTGGAGAGCTCCGATCGGTTGATCAGGCATACCGCCACTCGCGGACTCGCAAAATTAGGTGCGGTCGCTGCCACCCTGCGGGCGTTTGATCAGGGCAGCCCAGCTGTTCAGGAGGGGGCCGCCCTCGCGCTGATGCGAATGCATCAGCCTGAGGTGGTTACGGCGGTACGGGAACGGCTGGAGTCGGTCAAGGAACCGGCCAGCCGTGTGCTGCTTATTAATGTGCTGGCCCGACTGGGCCAGCGGGAGGCACCCTGGCAGGGCAATTCGTGGAGCACCCGACCAGATACCCGCGGCCCCTACTACCAGCCGGAGCCCTGGGAGGAAACGTCCCGGATCTTGGCGGCCCTCAACGGATTGCTCGACGCCCCCGACAGGTCGGCAAGCGAGGCCGCAGCGATTGTTGAAGCCCTGGGGCGGAACCGGCTCCGGAACGACCAGGGACTTACCGTCTTGCTGAATCTCGCCAAGGCCGATGCTGGCATGCTGCCCACCTTGATTCAGCAACTGGCCGAGCAGAACGATCTGCCCGCTGAGGCCGTCCCAATGCTGGTGGCTGCGGCACGGGACACCGCCGCCGCGCCCGAGACCCTGCTTGGCGTGCTTCGGCTGCTGCTTCAGAGCAGCCACCCCCAGGCCTTTCCGGCTGTGCTCGATGCGGTAGCTACGCTTCAGCAGCACGCCGCCGCTCGGCCGGAACGGGACGCTGCTCGCCGGCTCCTGCTGGCCTCACCGAACCTTCAGAACCATGCTGACCTGCTGGCAGAGCGGCTGGCCAGCGATGCTGAGGGACCCGGCGGCGAGTGGTATGCAGCAGGCCTCCTGCAGATTGCCCAGACGAAGACCAGTGGCGTGGAGCCTCGGGAAGCGAGTTTCCAGGCCATTCAACGGGCCTGGCAGCACGCTGCCGGCAAGCGAGCACTGCTCCAGGCCGCCTTCTGGACGCAACTGCCGACCATCAACGATCGCATCCTGATCGCCACCACCGATCCCGATCCCCAGATTCAGCGACTGGCGAAGAGCACCGCAAGCCGACTGGGCATTCAGAAGCCGGGGCAAGATACCACTGCGAAGATAGGCGGGCTTCCCCTGCTCGACGCGATTGCCGCGGTCACCCAGTATTCTGATGGCAATACCCCGCTGGGCGAGGCGCTCTTCACCCGTGCCCAGTGCGTGACGTGCCATACGGTTTCAGAGGAACAGGCTGCCAAGGGCCCCTACCTCGGCTCGATCGCCAACATCTATCGCCGGCCGCAGCTGGCCGAGGCAATCCTGATGCCCAACAAAACGATTGCCCAGGGCTTCAAAACTAATCTGATCCTGCTCGATGCCGGCACCACGCTAACCGGTTTCGTCACGCAGGAGTCGGCTGATGGCCTTGTGCTTCGGGATGCAACCGGCAAGGAACACAGAATTGCAATTGATGAAATCGACGAACGCATGACCCTGCCAACCTCGGTGATGCCGGCAGGCCTCCTGAACACCTTTTCGGTGCACGAGTTCGCCAGCCTGCTCGATTACATCGAAAGCCTGAGTACGACGCAGAAGACCGGCTCTTGAGACAGCACCAGGATCACCCGTTGCCATTGAGACGCCGCAGGAAGGCCCACGGCCGCCACTGGTCAGCCATCGAAAATCAGCATGATGTAGGCGGCAAACAGGATCAGGTGGACCACCCCTTGCAGCAACGTGGTTCGGCCGGTTCCCAGGGTGATGACGCTGGTGATGAGTGTCAGGGCCAGCATCACAATGTCGGTCGGCTCCAGCCCGAGTTCCAGGGTTCGCCCCGAAACCAGGCCAATGGCGAGCACAACCGGCACCGTCATGCCAATCGTGCTGGTGGCAGATCCG
Organism: Pirellulales bacterium; assembly: GCA_040260935.1. Classification (GTDB taxonomy): domain Bacteria; phylum Planctomycetota; class Planctomycetia; order Pirellulales; family UBA1268; genus UBA1268. The sequence continues at coordinate 5,973 of JBDQOY010000197.1, read as the reverse complement.
AGAAGGATATTGATGGTGCGTTGCAATCGGTTTGCCCGGGCTGCTTGGAGGGCACTGAGCCCTTCTGGTGCCAGCACCAGCGAGGCCACCAGGAATCCGCCGAGCGCCGGAGGGGCGGCAAGGACGTCACTGGCATGATCGATCACTTTTCCGAGATTTTTCGCCAGCAACACCACGGGAAGCATCGTCGCAACTAAAAGCACGGCATGCGTTGCGGTGGCGTACGGTGGTTCATCATGCTCGTGCTCGTCAGCATTGATCGCAAGAAAGGAACTAGCCTGGCTCCCGGTTTGTACCAAGAGAAAGATCCCGTAGAGCCCAGCCGAGGTCACCAGCAGAAACGTTGCCTGAAAGACCGACACGTTTCCACCAGGTGCGGACTCGGTGAATCGCGGAATCACAAGGGTGAGCACCGACAATGGCACCAAAACTCCAAGATAGGCGTTCGCGCCTGACAAGTTGTATTCCTGACGGTTGTGTCGAAGCCCACCAGCCAACAGCGTTCCGCCGAGCATTCCCGTAAGGACGATCATCACGACTGAAAACATCGTGTCGCGGGCAAGCCCCGGATGGGCCTTTCCGGACAGGCTCACGGCGGCAATCATCGCCACTTCGATGCCAATCACGGCGAGCGTCAGCAGCACGGTCCCGTAGGGCTCACCAAGCCGGACAGCAAGGGCATCGGCGTGTCGCACCACGCCAAAGGCAAGCCAGAGAATGGCAAGGAACAGCCAGGCAAAGAGACCGGCCGCAACCGAGTGGTTACTCAGGTCGGCAAGGAGACTGGGGCCGCCAAGGAAAAAAATAACCGCCGTCACACCGCCGACAAGCAGGCCGAGTTCCTGTCGCAACGGGTGGGTGAACTGCTGCACGCTGACTCGAACTCCGATGGCTTTGGCGGTGACATTTTAATGGCGTCGCATCGACAGCCTACTGCGAACGAAGCTTCCAGTCATGCCGTTGGGAGCCCCGCTCAACCGTTATGGAAAGAACCGAGTCAGCGTTGTAGCGGCGTGGCACCAATTCAGGCACCTCCTGCTTCGACCCATCACGCTGAGTCACCCAGTCGTAGGTCGTAATTCTGACCGTCTGTTCACCGAGGAGGGCCCCTGGCCTCCCGGGCACATAGGTGAGCGTATAGGCCCCGCTCGAGTCGGTCAGACCGTACGCTGGCGCCCCATCCGCCGGCGAGTACTCCACCGTCGCCCGCCTGAGCGGCCGTCCGTCAAGGGTCACCGTGCCACTGACCCGGCCCAGCGGAATGCCGGCCGGTGCCCAGAGGAACCCAGCAGCGAGTTTGACAACAAGGATCAGCGCGAACGCCATGGCTGCAACAACCAGTGTGGTCTGCACCTGCGGCCGCTCCGCCAACCATTCCTTCAACCGCCGCAGAAGTTCGGCAGCAATGGCTCGCACAATGGCGAGGATCTCGCCTGCGTCATTCGCCATGGTTCACCTCGTGGCATCCTGAAAGCTTGCAAAAGATCATGTCGCGGCGGGTCGCCCTCGGCCACTGTTATCAACGGCTGGATTATTTCCTAGGGAGCAACCGCAACGCCATCGTTCCTGATTCCGAGGTGTTGATAAACGCCAAGCATAGCCGCATCGTACGGAGGGCTTGCGTTGTTAAACGTTGCGCCACCGTTGGAAAAACTGATGTCGTCATTCAGGGGGTGCACGCTGCCATCACAGTAGAGGAAGTTGCCCCCACCCGGGTGGCCACTACTAAAGCCCTCCGTGCAGGTGTTGGTTGGAGCGATCGGCCGCGGATCGTTGAGCTTGATGCTGACCCGCGCGCGAACCCAGTAGCTTCCCCACATGTCCGGTCCGGGGGGATTCCGCACGCCAATCCATGTGGCTGCCTGGCAGCGGTCATGCCGCTCGCCAACGGCAAAGGTTTTGCTTAAGCCGTCGGTAATGTCCTCGAGCTCCACAACAGAGCCAGACCAGAAGACACCGTTTCCATTCGATCCGATAACGGGCAGCGGGTCGGTGAGGCCGCCGTTGCCAACGTAGTTTGAGGTGGCGGGCTCAAAGTCACTCGGACAGTTATCGCAATCAAACAGCCGGTTGAATTGCGGCCCGAAGTTGTTGCCCCCAGGGAGCAATGCGGGGGTCAGATCGCTCGGGCAGCGGTAGCCGGCAACGGTGGTCCCGAGCAGACTGCGGGTGGTTGGATCAGCGATGGCATCCCGAAGCGTCTGTCCACTCACCCCAAGTTGATCGTGCAGTTGTTGCTCCTCCAGCATGGGGAGCAGGTGGGCAGGCCACCCCCACTCGGCTTTCCGCTGTCCCCCGGGGAGCCAGCCCACTGGAAAGGAGCCGAAGCCGACCTCGTAGTTGTGCAGGGCGATGCCGATCTGTCGCAGATGATTGATGCAGGCTGCCCGGCGGCCGCTCTCACGAGCAGACTGAACCGATGGCAGCAAGAGGCTGATCAGCACTCCAATGATCGCAATCACGACAAGCAGCTCAATGAGCGTGAAGCCCGTATCGCACTGCCCGGCAGATCGCATCTTTGCGTGCTTTGATAGGACTCGCGAAAAGAACGCGCTCATGCTCCACTTCCTTTGCCCGAACGGAGACCGCCCCGGAGGCCCAGTCTAGGACGCACCCCCCAAAAAAGAAAACCTTGGAAACCACGTATCAACATTACTGCCCGGCGGTAACGTAGACGGCAATCGCCGCTGACATCAGAACCGCGGCGATAACCCGTTGTATGAAGAGGCTGCGGTCTACCCGGCTTTCCAGTTCATGCCAGCCACGCCGGGCGAGTACCGCCCCGATGACCACAGAGATAAGTCCTCGGGTTGATTGTAAAATCGTGCTCAGCACCACGCCGACCGCTCCAATGCAGGCATAGAGGGCTACCATCGCGGTGAGCCAGGCAGCCGCATACTGCCCCCCTGCTCGCACATCATCAAACGTAAGGGGCCTGCGGCGGGCCTCCGCAAAGGCCAGCGGAAGCACGATCAGTCCGCCCAGGGCATACGTGATGGTCATTGCCAGGGTACCAGCATGAAGTCGCGACACCGGCAGCTGCTTTTGTAGACCATCGATCAGGGCGACGATGCCGAGATCAGCCGCGGCAAAGCAGAAGCAGCCGACCACTAGCAGGCCGAGAGAACGAGCGGGCAGGCCCGACCCGCCCCGTTGCAACACGATGGCCGCCGCGGTGCAGAGTCCGACGGCCAGCCACTGCTGGCTGCCAAGCGGCTGCCGCATCACCAGCGTGACGATCAAAGCCAGAGCGACAATTTTGAGGCCAAGCAGCGGTGATAAGCGGGAGGCATCCGCCCGGGTGAGCAGTCGGAAGACACAGGAGGTACCCGCGAAGTACGCGCCGGTCGAAATCAAGCAGGGCAGCCAGACAGCCCGCGACACGATCACTGCGGGAGAAGCCTCGGCTGGGATCAACACAACAGCCACGGGGGCACAGAGACAGCCCATCAGCACATGTGATATCACCAGGAGCCGTCGGCTTCCGCCGGAGCTGCGGGTTCCGTGGTGCCGGGAGACCAGGTAGGAGACAGAACTAAAAAAGGCGGCCGCCAGTCCGGCGGCAATGCCAAATGGAACGGTGATCACGCTGGCAGCCTACCATGCCAAACGAGACCATTCCGACCCCGACTCTTTCCCCTAACCCGCACAGCCGGCCCTGCCTGCTCAAGACGGCCCGGCAGCGGTTGGACGGACGCCCGACCAACAGGAAAGAGGCGGGTAGAGTTGGTTGGAGACGTCTCACCCAACCCCCGCGGGGACCGTTATGGCCACAGCCAATCAGCGTTTTGCCGCAGGCCGCCCGCAGCGGCTTGCCACCGGCGACTACATCATCGATCCGGATGTCCCCCAGGGGCAGACCCTCCGGCGGGGCCAGCATCTTCTGGCTGTTGCCCTGTTGCCCGTGTTGGCTTTTGTTGCGGTGGCATTGCTCACCTTTGATCCAACTGATCCACCTGCCGGGCGCGGGTTTCCGCCGCGTCTGGAACCCATCAATGCCTGTGGTCCCTTCGGTGCCGCCGTCGCCACCGCTATCTACCAGGGCGTCGGCCTCGCCGGCTGGCTGGGCCTCGTTCTGTCTGCCAGCCTGACCGTTGGCCTATTCAGGGGGCGGACCTATCCTGATCTCCCCTGGCGAACCGTTGGCGCGGTCTTTGCCGTCCTCGGCCTGGCAACCCTGCTGACGCTCTTTCTGCCAACTGCCATTCCACGCCCGATCTGGGGGCCCGGAGGACAGGCTGGCAGTCTGGCGGGCGGGCTTGCCGATCGCTATTTCGCCGGTACCGGTGCCGCCATCATTGCCTCAGCAGTCGGTGCGGTCGGTCTCTACATCGCCGCCGATGGCCCAGTGAGCCGCCTCGTCGGGCTGCTCGTGAGCCTCCTGACTGCCCTTGGCGACCGAACGATTCGGCTGGTCACCCGCAGCTGGTCAGATCGCGGCACTGCTCTTCTCGATACCGACGCCGAAGCGACAGGGCCCACCTGGTGGCAGCGTCGGCGGCGGGACCATGCCGAGGATAACGCTGACGCTGACGAAGGTGATGAAGACGATGGAGAGGAGGACGCCCCTGCCCTCCGCATCCGTCGCCGGAGGCCACCGGTCATCGCTGAGGACGAGGTAGAAGAGAACGAGGTAGAAGAGGAAGAGGCGTGGGAGGAGGAGGACGTCGGGCAAGAGGAAGCCGAGTTTGACGGGGACGACGAGGCTCCCGAGGCCACACCATCGGCTCCGTTGGTTCCGATTCGAAACCGGCAGAATCGCCGCACGAAGCAGCTCGAACTCGACATCGCGGCCGACCCGACGGGCCTGTACGAACTGCCCCCGCTCGACCTCCTGCTGCCCCCGGAGAACCTTGCCCTTGACGAGCAGGAAGCTGAGGTGCGGTCACGCGCCAAGGTGCTGGAAAAGACCTTTGCCAACTTCGGGTTCAAAGTCCGCGTGGTTGAGATTGAGACCGGCCCCGTTATCTCCCAGTACGAAATCGAACTGGAGGCTGGTCTGCGGCTCGCCAAAATCACCAACCTTGCCGACGACCTGGCCATTGCCCTGCGGGTCCCGAGTGTCCGCATCGTCGCCCCGATTCCAGGCAAGAACTCCGTGGGGGTCGAGGTTCCGAATACCGATCGGCAGATGGTCCGACTCCGCGAGGTGATGGAGGAGACCCAGGCCAAGACCAAGAACATGAAAATCCCGCTCTACCTGGGCAAGGACGTGGCCGGTAACTCAATGGCCGTCGATCTGGCGAGCATGCCGCACCTGTTGATCGCTGGACGGACCGGTACCGGCAAGAGCGTCTGCCTCAACTCCATTATTGTCTCGATGCTGATGACCCGCCGGCCCGATGAGGTTCGAATGCTGATGATCGACCCGAAGATGGTCGAACTGACGCCGTACAAGTCCCTGCCGCACCTGATGCATCCCGTCGTCACCGACATGAAGAAGGCCGAGGCCATACTCGCATGGGCGGTCGACAAGATGGAGCAACGCTACACCCTCCTCGCTCGGGCTGGTGTCCGGCACCTCTCCCAGTACAACGCCCTCGGCAGAGCCGAGATCCTCAAGCGAGTGCAGCCGGAAAGCCAGGAAGAGGCCGACGCGATTCCCACGACGATGCCATACATCGTGATGATCGCCGATGAAATCGCCGACATGATGATGACGGCCGGCAAGGAGATCGAGCAGTACATCATTCGGCTTGCCCAGAAAAGCCGTGCGGTCGGCATTCATCTCATCCTCGCAACCCAGAAGCCGACGGTCGACGTAATCACAGGGCTGATCAAAAGCAACTTGCCAGCGCGGATTGCCTTCCAGGTCGCCAGCCGCACCGACAGTCGGGTTGTGCTCGACGAGTGCGGCGCGGAACGCCTGCTCGGCAACGGCGACATGCTCTTCCTGTCACCCGGCACCAGCCTCACCCTGCGGGGCCAGGGCACCTTTGTCAGCGATGACGAGATCGGAAGGATCATGGGCAC
>JBDQOY010000196.1:0-3322 GCA_040260935.1 Pirellulales bacterium | reverse complement strand
CTTCGGTTGTGGCGGCCACAGCGTCCTCGGCCGTCGCCGACTTCTCCACTGGTGACTCACTGGCAGGGGTGGCGTCGGCGGCCGCCAGGGAACGGGGCACCCCCACAACCAGACTGGAGCCCAGGAGGAGACTGGCGAACATGGCGAGCGACAGGCGGCCATGGGATGCAGGGAAGACGTTCATCGATTCCTTCGCATTGGCATGAGGGCAGCATTGGGCAGCCGGACACGGATACTCCGCATCCTCAGCCGTCCACCCTGAAAGGGTAGCATCGCCGCAAATCTGACTCCAATCAGGGCACCCAAAAACCCAGAACCGAACGAAACGCCGCGGCATGCCTACAATCACCCGGGTGCACGCCGAACCCCTCACCGATGCCGCCGCAACGACCGCCGTCAGGGAGGTGCTCAGCCAGTTTTTTGAGCCGGTCCGGGCGGGGCAACTGACAGTTTCGGCTCCTGCCACCCCCGGCCTGAGCGGGGCCCCTGTCTGGCTGGTCCACGACGCCGCCAATGAGGCGCGATTCGTCCTTAAACAGGTTCTGGCTAACCAGGTGTCCGAACTCGTCGCCTGGCGGCATGCGCTTCTTTTCCATCTCCACGCGTCAGCGGCTGACCTGGTCGGCTGTCCCAGACTGGTCAGGAAGACAGTTCCAGGGGCAGACAGTTGGCCGACCGTGCTCGACACAGCCGGACACGGCCGCTGGCAACTGCTGCACTGGAGGCCGGGCGCTGCCATCAGCCAGCCAACCAGATCAGAGGTGGCCGCTGCCGTGGCGGCTGTGGCCCGGCTTCATCAAGCCGCCGCTCGGTTCGCTATCCCCTGGCCCGGGCAGTCTGGCAAGGGCTGGGCAGTCCGGACGGCACAACTTGCTGCACTCGCGGCCGACGGCTGGCCCGTGACCCGGCACCCGCCAACCACCGATCTCCAACGGACCGTGGCCCCTGTGGCTGAGCAGGCTGCGGCCATTTTCGCTGACTGCGGTGGCCATGACACTGCCCTGCGGTGGGCCGCCATGCAGCCGCCACCGCTGCCGGTTCAGCCGGTTCTTCGCGACCTTTGGTGGGGCCACGTTCTCTTCTCGGCTGCGTCTCCAGGCCAACGCCACGTCACCGGCGTCATCGACTTCGACGCCGCGGGTGTTGACACCCCCGCCACTGACCTGGCCCGGCTGCTCGGCAGTTTGCAGCTGCACGGCGGTAACCCTGACATGGTCCTCGCTGCTGCCTGGCCCGAGGCCGTCGCCGCCTATGCGGCAACGGCCCGTCCACCACAGACCTTTTGGGACTGGGTGCAGCGGTACCATGACACGGCGGTTGTCTGCGGCCTCGCCCAGTGGTGCTGCTGGATTCTTGCCGAGGCACGGGTTTTCCCTCACACTGTCACCGTCACAGGCCGGATAACAGCCCTCCTCCGCGGGCTCCCAGCGGCTCTTCACCGGCTTGGCACGGTGTGATCTTGCCAGGATTGACCGCAAAAAAATGGCCCCGGTAAACTTACTCTGCCGATATCGCCGAGGGGTGCGCGGGTTCAGACGAACGCCGCTGCACGAGTGGCCGTAGGCTCGCTTGATCAACACCACAAGGATGTGATGGGAGATTCTGTGCTGAACGTTATCGACTGCCGCGTATCTGGCGGCGACTGGTGGCAGACTTTGGGCAAGCGGTGGCTGGTCGTCGGGTGTCTTGCAATGGCCGCAACCCTGGTCGTTGCTCCGCCCACTCCCGCTGAGCCACCCTCTTTTGATCCGCTCTTTGATCCATTGGCTGCGGTCACCAACACTGACGCCGAGCCGGTCTCGATCGCGGCCGCGGTCGCATCAACGCCGACTGGCCAGCAGCTTGTTGTCACGGCAACGCTGAACCCAGGCTGGCACCTCTACTCACTTGACCAGCAACCGGGAGGTCCCAAGGCCACCACCATCACGGTGGCTGCAGACTCTCCCCTGCTACCCAATGGCCGATTCACCGCTGATCCGCCGCCGACCAAAAAGACCGCCTCCGACGTTCCGGGCTGGGAAGGGCTGACCATCGAGGAGCATGCCGGCGCGGTTCGCTGGACGGCACCACTCAAGGCCAACCCAGCGGGCACGTCATCCGCAGTACACGGCACGGTCAGTCTGCAACTCTGCGAGGACAATGCCTGCACACCCCCGCAGACGATTGCCTTTACTGCCAGCGGTGCAGACGCCGGGCCAGACGGTGCTGCCCCCGCCGCTGGCGAGACCGTCCAGCATCTCCCTGAACGGGGGCACCTCGTTGTTGAGGCGTCGGTAGGCGGGGTGACGCAGAGTGCTAATGCCTGCACAGTCTGGCCGCTGACGATCGACCTGCTCCCTGAGCAGGGCTGGCATCTGTATGCCCCACGATCGGACACCCAAACAGAAGTCGGCCAGGGCAAGCCAACGATTCTGTCGCTTGTGCCTGGGGCCGACATCCGGGTCTGTGAGATCCTCGCTGATCGGCCGGTTCTCGCCGCTGACCCAGAACTTCGTGCCGCTGGTGCCGTTGAGGGCCCCGTGCGACTCGTTGTGATGATTGAGGTGCCGGGGGATAGTGATCAGGTCCCAGCCACGGCAACGCGCCCCACGGCTGCCAGCCGGCGACTGGAACTCTTGCTCGGCTTCCAGACCTGCAGTGACGCGACATGCGATCCCCCCTGGGCGAGCAAGCTCGTCGTCGATGTGCCCGCAGCCGGTGTGCCTCGGGTTACATTTGACGATAGTCGGTATGCCGCGGCGGCCGAGAACCCTGCGACCCTCAGCCTGCCCCTCCCCGTAAGCCAGCCGCCTGCGGGCGGCAGTCCCCAGGCCGTTACAGCGGTTGACGCGGTTGGTCCCGCCACAGCCGCTGACCGAACCCCACTCTCACTACCCCTTGCGCTCGCTGCTGGACTGTTGGGTGGGCTGATTCTCAACCTGATGCCCTGCGTGCTGCCGGTGCTGGGGCTGAAGCTGATGTCGTTCGCGCAGCAATCAGGCCGGGCCCGCCGCGAGATTTTTCAGCTGAACCTCTGGTACTGCGGTGGACTTTACGCGGTGTTCTTTGTGTTGGCGACGGCGAGCGTCGCTGCCAACCTGGGCCTGGCCGGCAGCAATCTTGCCTGGGGAGAACAGTTCACTTCAGCCGGCTTCAACATCACCATGGCGGCAATCGTCTTTGCCTTCGCGCTGTCGTTCCTCGGCATCTGGGAAATTCCGATTCCTGGGTTCATCGGCAGCACAGCCGGCAAGGTGCAAACGCAGGAAGGGCCGGCGGGTTCCTTCCTCAAGGGTGTGCTCAGTACCGTTTTGGCAACGCCGTGTAGTGGACCGTTCCTTGG
>JBDQOY010000195.1:0-14720 GCA_040260935.1 Pirellulales bacterium | reverse complement strand
GCTGCTGCAGCACCAGCACCTGTGAGCCATCCTCCGCAGCCTGCTGATGGAGATCAACGGTGCCCCCCACGTCCCCAAAGCGATCCCGCTGGAACATCTGGCAGGACTCGAGTTCAAACCCTCGTGGAACGGTGATGCGGTCGTCCATCCAGACCGTCTCGCGGGCATCGAGAGCCACCTCATAGACCAGCGTGGTGGCCCGTTGGCCGGTTGCCACCACCAGTTGCTGCCGTCCCCGAATCGCACTTGGCTGTCGGGTCACGGTCAGCCGGACCGGCTGCCGATGCAGGCTCCACGACCGTCCGCCCGCTCCTGCCGCGTCATCACGGCTGGTCTCTCTGGTTCCAACCACTGACGGTTCCACCAGGGTCTCGACCACGTCAGTCGACCACCGCAAGGTTGTATCACCGTCGACCCGCTCTTCGATCTGCGGTGGCGCAACCGTTCCCGGAAAGGCCACCGCAAGGCGATAGTTCCCGCTCGTTTCAAGAATCGTCTCCCGGTGATCGACCTGCACGCCCCGCAGCCAGACATCAGGTAATGCCATGTCTCCAACCACAGCGGTGAGTGGCATGGCGAAAGGAATCTCCAGCCGCACCGGCCCCGGCACTGGGTTCCGTCGATCGACCCGAAAGACCCCCGGAGCAACCTGACTGAGTTCATAGTCGGCCAGCAGGCCCACTGGCTGATCGGCCTGGGCGTTTGCCAGCGGCACAAGCCGAGTGTCCGCCTGCAGCCAGAGCGTCGGCAGAATCGCCTTGCCAGGGTCGAGTGAAAACCGTGCCGTCAACTGACAGTCCTCCCCACGCCAGGCAATCTGATTCCGGCTGGTAGCCTCACGAACCACCGACATCAGGGTGGTCTGCGGATCAATCGGCCGCACCAGCCTGACCCGCTCGGCAGTCGAGAGCCGATAGCGAAGCCCACCGGATGCCTCAACTTGGGGTTCCCCAGCGGGCCGAAACTGACCGTTTCGATCAGCCTGTTCACACCACACGCGACGAGTCTCCTGCAACCCGGCGGCGACGGCCCCAGCGCCGCGGTACACAAGCGTGGTGTCGGGCGAGATGGGCAGCCGCAGTTCAGTTACCTCAAGATCGCCCCACCGTGTTCGCGCCGGCTCCACCGGAACGGCAACCAGGTGCCGTCCCGCCGCTGGCAGAGAAACCGTCAGACGACGGCGGTCAGCCGACACCGCTGCCCGCACAAATCCACCGTCCACACGAATCGGTCGATCGGCGTAGCGGCTCTCAGTTGGCGCCTGATCAAGCTGCAGCACCGTGGCGGCATCTGACTCGACCAGCAGATTGATCCACCAGAGTTCTTCACCCGCGTTGTTGCCCCGTGGCTCTGCGGGCATGACCTCAACCCGACAATCAAGGATGCGGACCCCCGAACGAACGGCCACTGTCTCCGTGGTTGCCAGCACCCGGAACAACGACTCCGGAACGAGGGCCGTCGTCTCTCCCTCAACGGGTGTCAGGAACACCTGCAGGGTCTGTTCCGCCGCCAGTACCGGTCCAGCGGCAAGGGCACACAGTACGACCAGCCCTGCCTGCAGCTGGCCCGCACGGCGAATCGCCCCCAGCCGAAACATCGTCACACCAAGCCCACCCCAGAGGACAGCCCGGGCGAGCATGTCTGCCGGCTCGGGCACCCAAAGGGCACTCACCGCCGCAGCGATCAAGGTTGTCAACAGCAGCCAACTGCGTGTCCATGGAATGAATGCCGCCAAGGCCGCCGTCATCACCGCCACCAGCACCGCCACGCTCGCAAGCAGGGTCGAATCGATCAGCAGGAACGAAGCCTGACGGTAGCGGCCGGCCACGGGGACAAACTGCCTGCTCGTCAAGGCACGATCGATCCCGCTCCCGGCTGCTACCGGCGGCGACGCCCCCCGCTCAGCAGCACCCAGGAGCCGGGCTTTCCAGTCCACCGGAGGCCGGTTCCGTTCCCGAAAACCACGCGGCGCGGCGACCATGCGAACCGCTGCCGGCAGCAGCATCTGCCACTGTCTGGTCAACGTCGGAGCATCGAGCGTGGGAATATCAGTCGTCAGCCGCCAGAGGCCAACCGACGGCCTCGCCACACTGACCGAACGCACGACCAGCCGCACCCGGCGCTGCCCGCCTGGAAGATAGACCGGCAGCTCGCTCGCCTCGCCGGCAGGCAACGGCAATCGCTCCCCGTTTACCGTGACGCCCAGCAGCCGATGGCTGGCCGGCACGGTCAGGAGCACGCTCGCCCGGCCATCATTCTCAAGGGCGTAGCAAGTCTCGTATTCAGCCGTCGCCGAGGCAGAACATCGGACGGTCGTGGTCTCGTGCCAGATCCAGCAGCGGGGTACCGGTCGCTCTGCTGCCGGCAGCGGTTCCAGTTCGGCCGCAGGACCGGTTCCAGCCAGGGCCGCTGCCTTGTCGTAGGCGAACTCGGCAAGCGTCTCGAGGGGACCCTCTCCCGGGAGATTCGCTGGCAGTTCCCGGAGCCGGGCATTGCGAATGTGCGGCCGATCCTGGCCCACTGCCTGAATCACAAGGTGCCCCGAGGTCTCCTCGGCTGCCTCCACCCAGGCCAACGGCACTGGCATACCTCCTGTGAATGGCCGGGAGCCGGTCGCCCGAATCGTGGTGGTGCCGGTAACCGGAGGTGTCAGCTCAATCAGCCACGACTCGGTAGCCTGCCGGGCTGCCGGGGCTGCTGCCTTCCGGGGAGGCTGCGACACCGCCTCCTGCCGTCGCGCAAAGACGGTTGTCTCCCCCGCGGCCAGCAGCGACCAATCGAGGTCACCGACCGCCTCAGAAAAATGCACGGTGAGGGCATCAAGTTCCCCCTGCTGTGGCTGGCAGGTGAAACTGAACGTCTCGTTGAGTTGCTCACCCCGAATCGTCAACCGGGTTTGAGCCTCCACAGTGAGCGGTGGCCGGCGGCGGAGAAAGACAAACTCGCATGGAGGTGCCAGACGACCGCCCGGCACTCGTTGCCGCCAGGCTCCTGCCTCAGCCAAGAGGGTCAGCCGGGGATCAAACGGTGGTGAGGCATCAGCGGCACCATCTGCCACCAGCGTTGTCTCCGGACTTGTCCGCAAGTCGATCCAAACCTGCCCGGACGCCTCTCCCTTCAGCTGCACCATGTCTGCCGCCACCGCCTGGAATCGCCCCCCCGCGGGAACGCCACGCCGGTGCCCACTGATGCGAAGCCGAAGTTCCCGGGCCGGTGTCACTGCCACCGGCAGATCAAGGATGAGGCGATCTCCGCTGCTGCCACGCACGACCTTCCATTCGTATCGGTTTCCGGCCCGGTCAGCGGCTTCGTCAAGCACACGATCTGCCTCCATTCGCTCGTCGACCTCCGCATCATCGGCAGGCGAGAGCAGATCACCAGGGAGAAGTGGCTCAACGGCATCGATCAACCACTCCGCTCCAATCCGAGCCTCCAGTCGGTGCACGCTGCCTCGCTGGACGCGGATGTCACAGGCTGCCCTACCGATGAGCGCCGCCGTCGTGACATCAACGGTGGTCACACGGGCAATATCGAACTCCGGCTGGCGGGCTACCACCGCCACGGTCACCCCGCCCCCAGCCTGCTGCTGCTCAAAGGCGAAGTCGCCGGTGGAGTCATCAGCCGGGGGAACAGCCAACGAAGCCGACGCCTGCCCGGGCCAGTGGACTGCCGCTGTCGGTGGAACCGCCAGCCAACCGGTGGGAACAACCTCGGCAAGTTGCATCTCGGGTTCAACCTGCACCCGCATCCCCCCACCTGCCCACCACCTGCCAGGCAGCCCGATGCCGGGCAGGTCAACGGTTCGCTCCGGGAGCCCCGTCCCCGCGATGGCGCCACGGATCTGGAGCGGCCAGTCTGTCCCGACGGCAGCCACCGGCAGTCTGATCGAGATTTTCCCGGAGGCTTTGGACACCAGTTCAACCGGCAGCGTCCCTGCGGCCCCCGGCAGCTGTACATGGCTGGAAGCCAGGGTGAGTTCGGCAGCACATCGCAGCGGAATGGTCCTCCCGTTCCAGACGGTCTCGGGGAGCAGGACGGTTTCGATCTGGGTGGCTCGGCGACCGATGCGTACGGCCGACCACATGGTGAGCCGATCCCGCGGGGGTGCGGCGACTTCCAGAGCGAGGGCTGCCCGTGGCCCAACGGTGAACTGCCAAAGCCGACGACCCTCCCGTCGTTCCTCGGTGACAGGCTCCAGTTCGGCAGGCTCGCTGCCGGCAATCCGCGGCTCCAAGCCGGCAGGCAGGTCGAGCACGAGCGTGGTGGCCAAGGCTGGCACCAGCGGCAATTGGAAGGCGTATTCAGGCTGCCCGCTAGCCAGCGGTACGGCCTGGACAAGCGGCTGAGTGGCCCGCAGCGGTCGTGCATCAACCAGAGCAGTCACCCGACCAGCACCCGGCACAGTCAGCTCCACGCTCCCGTCGGGCAGGCCACAGCGGTCGACCTCAAGGGCCTCGCCGGCATCGTCCGGTCTGCCCAGCTCAGGATTTTGCGAGGCAGCCTGCCAGCGGCAGTCCCGCAGCGGCATCTCACCAAGGGGCAGCGAACTGCCTGCAAGGGCCGCGGATACCTCGAAGCTGATCTGTCCACGCAACCAGCCCGCCTCATCGAGCCGGGCTTCATACCGAAGCCGCTGGGCAGCCGGGCGTGGCAGACGAGCGGCCTGCCGTCCGCTTCTCAGCGACAACTGCCGCACCGCCTCTTCGAACTCGTCTAAGGCCATGGGGATGTACCGCACACCATCCCCCGAGACATCGGCCACCCGACCCGGCGGCACATGCACCCGCACAAACGGCAAGGGGGCAGCAGGGGCATTCGGTGAGGCCGACACCTCACCAACAGACGGCGTCTCAACCACCGGTGGCGTCAGCGGCTCGTCCTCACCGGGAGCCGCGTGACTCACCGGGATCAGCAGCACGAACAGACCGAGTCCCAGGAACAGCCTCTGGCTCCACGGAAGACCGGCATGCAAACCCATTGGTCTTCTCCCTATGAGGTGACAGCAGACTGGGTGACATCACCTGATTCATTGACCTTGGCAGAAGGCACATTGATCACCAACGACGCATCGCCGCCGGCCCGGGTCACCGAATCAGGGCGATGATCAAACCAGGACACCGGTTCGCCCGCCCGCACGAAGCGGCCATCCACAAGGGTCCGCCACCAGGTGACCACCGCGGCAAGAGCAGCCAACAGCAGCCCCGGGAGGGACGCCTGCGTCACCAGCACGGTCGTCAGTGGCACAATCGCCATCCCGATCACGAAGCCGCCAGCCAGTGCCATGAACAGCCACCGCCCCAGTGACCAACGCATCGAGATCAGCAGACCTCCCACGAGGGGCAGGCCGCTGGCGGTGAATACCAGCAGCCACCACGGCACGAACCAGACCCGCACCGCAGCCGGTCCGCCAACGTCCCAAAAGACCAGCCGTTGTTCCGCCGCTCGGTCAGGACTCGCCGGGCCATCTGCTGTCAGGTGCGTCTCGTCACTGACCGCTGCAGCGACCCAGTCAGCCAGATCTGCGGCCGAGAGACGGGGCACCGGCTGGAACCCGTAGCGTGTCCATCCCCAGGCCTGCTGGCTTGTCCAGCCGCGGGGCCCGGCGAACAACGCCTGCTCAGTTGGTGGCACCACCTCCCAGGCAATCTGCCGATAGATGGTTCCAGTCGGCAGTGCCGGCCGCTGAAACAGCACACCATCTGGCAAAGGAAGCACTCCGGCCAGGGTCGGCCGGAGACGGGGCTGCCGAACCTCAACCTCAAGCAGGTGCGTGCCCCCTTGCAGCAGTTCCACATCGAACCGACCACTGGCATCGAGCACCTCCTGCCAGGCCCCACCATCAACCCGAACCCGTCCTGCGGAGCGACGGCTCGCCTCGGGCACGGCTGGGGCAGTCGCGGTCGCGGTCGCGGTCGGCACGAGCAGCGTAAGCCGTTCGGAAGAACTGGTGATCGCATAGGCCCAGCGATCAATTCGCACTCCACTTCGAACCGTTGTGCGAACCCAGGCTGCTTCGACCACGGCAGCCCGTTCCACATCTTCCTCCTGCCGTGAAAGTGCCACGTCGATGACGGTACAGGGCTCACTGGCGTTCCAGGTGCGACCCAAGCCAATCGCCTGAAGATTTCCTTCCCGGCTCCAGCGGTCATCCCGGACATCGATCGCAAAGCCTCCCGTCTCGGCAAGCGTCACCGTCTCCCGGCCAATGGCGGCATCCTCTGGAATCAGCAAGGGGACCGACACGGCAACGGTGGTCTCCTCGGGAATCTCGGGCAACAACTGGCGATACCGCACCACGAGTTCCCCAACCCCAAGCAAGGGCTCGGAAAGAACAACCCGTACGGTTTTCCGGGGCCCATCCCGTGTCTCCCGTGGCTGGGCCACCGGCTCGCCATCACTGAGATGGGCCACCGGTGACAAGGCCTCCGCTGCGGAATCGGCTGCGGTGAACACCTCTGGAGTGAGCAACTCACCAGACTGGCGAATCTCCAGGCTGCCGGAATCAAGCATGGCGGCTGGCAGGTGCCACTGCACGAACTCCAGTGGCACATGGGCCACATCGAGCCGAACCACCTGATTCACCGACAGTGCCGTCGCCGACACATCGACCTGCGCGGCAACACTGGCATCAATCTGGCGGCTGAGAAACCTTCGGGTCGCGGCAAAGATGGCCTCGGTCGCCTCGACCCGATAGGCCATCCGCAGCAGATCCCCGCCGGCCCGGTCAAGTGATGTCGCCACCTGCCGGCTCATCCCTTCAATCAGTTCGTTATCGGGGACCAGTTCAATATCGGTATCGGAGGTGATCACCACATTGCCGGGACCGACCAAATCAGCCTGCGGCACCGGCGTGGTCCAATGAATGGTGTCGTGCGATCGATCGACCACCTGGCTACACCGCAGTTCCACAACGACATCGCCAACGAGTGGCTGGAAAAAGGGGATGACGATCTCACCGTCCTCCACCGAAACAGCTGCGGCATCAACGACGCCGGCAGGCCCAACCTCCTCGACGTCCCACCCGGGTAGGCTGAGGGCCACCCGCTCAGCCGGCACACCACGAATGGCCGCCCGCAGCCGCACATCGAGTTCCAGGCGATGGGCAGACACGTGATAACGGTACTCCGGCTCAATCACCGTGCGACTGCTCCGGGGCCGTACCCGGAGCGGCAGGGACGCGGGCTGGGCATCGTAGGCAAAGGCGGCTACAAATCCGGCCTGCTGGCTTGCCGCCGGCGCATCGACCCGCCGATTACCGGCGCGAGGCTCCCAGTCGACTTGCCAGTTGGTATCGGTGAACACGCTGGTGCGGCCCCACTGCCGCCATGCTGGTACACCGCTCACCGCAAACCCACCGGCATCAAAGGGCGTGCCACCTGAGGCGTTGATCACCCGCTCGCACGACAGTTCGATCTCGGCAACCCCGTCCCGAACATCGTCAAGCCGAACGAGTACCTGCCGAGCATCCGGCGAGCCACGCTGCTGGATCAGGCTGCCCTGCCGACCAACCGCCTGCAACGTCACCCGGGGCGGCAGCGAGATGGTCACCTGCCGCAGCGCATCGGGAATCGAAGCCAACCGCAACACGGTGTCAATGCGGGCGATCCGTCCGTCGATCCGCACCTCTGTATCGGCGCTTACCTCCGGTACCTGCTCAGCCGCGGCAACCGCCACCGCGCGGTCGGCGAGCCTGATCCGTGTTGGCCCCACCAAGCCGGCAACCGTCACCTCGCTTCCTGATTCTCCGTCACCCGCTCGTGGCTTCACCACGGGGACCAGTGCCCGCGGGTCGAGGCTGACCTCTGGCTGCGTCCGACTGCTCACAATGGTGAGTTCGGAACTGGCTGCCGCCGGAAGGGTCAGCATAAAGAGGTCACGGTGTTCCGCCCGATCAACCGGAATCTGCCCCCGCAGCACCAGCGTGTGCCGCCCCCACTCAGCCTCGGCGTCCGGTGGTGTGGCGGTGTCTCCAGCAGCCTCACGACCGTTGAGCCAGACGAGAAAACCTGTCGCACCTGGCTGCCGTGGCCCCGCTGAAAGCCCGCCTGCCACCACCGCCGCCTCGTCATCCAGACTGGCCTGGGCCGTGAGAGACTGATCGACGGTCACAATCACCTGACCCGTTCCAGTGGTTTCGGGGGCCGCGGCAATGACCAACTCGGAGAGCTTCAGCGGCAACATCACCCAACCCGGCCGAGTCTGGCGCAGGACAGCCTCAACCCGAACTGCCGCAGTCGCTCGACTGCCAGCGGCAGCCTCCGGCATGGTGACTTCAACCCGCAACTGCTCAAGCACTGCTCCCGGCAGTTCTGGCAGGCCAGGCAGCCCCTCCCGAAGCCGGATCAGATCGACAAAATCGCGGTAGCGAAAGCCGGGAACGGGGACGAGTCCACCGGCGTCATCCTGTAGGTAATAGAGTTCCGGCTCGACTTCGCGAATCGGCGGCACTGCCTCGCGGCCCTTTGGCTCTAGCGCCGGCACCATTCCAGACCAGAACACCGCCAGCGCAGCCGCGAAAAGAGCCCACTGCCGAGGGCGGAGAGCAGCCCTCCGTGACGAGGTCCGCAGGCTGTTCGTAGCGGTGGTTTCCACGACCTGGTGCCGATGAAAGAGAGAGAAAGTTTTCGGGTTGCGCAAACCCGGAGACTCTTTGAACCTACCCCGCTTCCAACCGGCATGCCCAGCAAATCCGCTGGAACCCGGTAGGAACGCCACTTCCGGTAACCGGACGATCGGTACGAACCGCACCGGCCACCTGCTCACCGGCCGGCGAGCAGGCGTCCAAGGCCTTCCGCCACTATCTGGTTGGCACCGGCAACGAAGGCCGGCCGCTCCAGCGACACGGTTGATGGCGGCGGGGTGCCAGCCGGATCGTCCGCGTGGCGGCAGGGCACGATGACCGCCCCGGCTTCGGCAGCCACCAACAAGCCGGCGGCGACATCCCAGCAGGCGATCCGCCGCACCCAAAATCCATCGAGGCGGCCAGCAGCCAGATAGGCCAAGTTGATCGCCGTCGACCCGGTCCGCCGGACCGAGTGCACCTCGGGAATGATGGCTAAGAAATCAGCCACAGCGAGTGCCCCGGCATCGACATGTGGCGGGAAACTGACCGCCACCAACGCATCGGTGAGGCTTTCCGGAGAGGCGGCCGAAAGCGGCACGCCGTTGAGCCGGGCGCCTCCTCCCTGAATCGCCGTAAAGCATTCATCGGCAACCGGGTCGTAGATCGCACCAGCCAGCACGGTGTTCCCGCTGGCCAACGCCACCGAGACACAGTAGGCCGGAAAACCATGGACATAGTTGCTGGTGCCATCCAGTGGATCGACCATCCACCGCAACTCCGGTCCTGTCTCTTCCGACTCACCCTCTTCACCGATGAACCCGTGCGTTGGAAAGCGGCCCAGCAAAATCTCCCGAATGGTTTGCTGCGCTGCAAAATCGGCCTCCGTCACGAGATCCTTCGGCCCTTTCTTGGAAATGGCAAATCGTCCCTGCCAATGACGGAGCACTTCCCCACCGGCTCGGGCCGCCGTCTCTGCCAGGTGCCCGTAGCCCTGCAGGTCCGCCGCTGGCGGACTGGGAGGCATGGCGGCTTCCGCTGGAACAGTCTGCGAGTCTCTCATGATGCTGCTGGGCCTCCTCGGAAATGCAGGGATGGGTACCGGTGCTGCTCCGCCAGATTGTGTCACAACCCTTCGCGGCGCCGCTCCCTGTATGCTAGTCGACGAGTCGCTCGCAGACCGCCGTCGTTCGCCGCCACTTCAACAATCACCATGCCTGACGATTCCGCCACCGCTTCCTGCGCACCCACGCCCCTGCCCTGGCAGCCCACGCCGCTCAGTGAGACCACGGAAACGCTGACGTGGCGGTGCGGGAGCGGTGCAACGGCAGGACGGCTCGATCTCCAGCAGCCGCACCAAGGCATTGCCTTCGAGGCCGGCAGCAGTGATCCGCTCAGGCTGCTCGGGGTTCGGCTGTCACCATCTCAAGCGGCAGCCTCATCACCTGTCGACAGCTGGGTTCGAGCGGCAGATGCCTTCGGCGTCTACGAGCCGCACGACAGCCGCCGGCTGCGGGTCACTGCACAATGGCGACTTGAGACACCAGCCGCGGCCGTGCAGGCAGGAACCTGCGACACCATTGCAATCGAGCTGGTACTCTCAGCCCAGACGTCCCGAGTCACCAGTGCCGGCACGCTGGCCGTCGACTGCCAGCTCACCACCACTGAGCTGCTGGTCGGCTGGTGGCATGACTCGCAGCTGCGCTGGGCCGAAGGAGACCCCCTGGAGTCCCTGCGAACCACCTGGAATCGTCTGCCGCTGACGGCCGTCTGTTGCCTGCTCTGCCGCGGGGTGGTGGCTGGCCAGAGCCTGGCGATCTTCCTCCGGCGGGATGAGGTTCGGCACCTTCTTGTCACCGCCATGCCCCCCCCCGCCAGTTGTCGCTGGGCAGCCGCGTTCTTACAGCCTGACCAGCTGGTGTTTTCCGACGCTCATTGAAAAGGGGGTGCTGCACCGCAGTCGCCTCCGGGCCACCCTCGGCACCAGCACCGCTGACCGGGAATGGGCGGCCGAAACCGCTGCCAGTTTCGCGGCAGAGCCACCGCTTTTGCAGTAGCGGAAATCGGCGTTGAGCCGGTAGAGTCCTGGCTGCGGCTTCCTGGCAAGTCAGGCAAGCAGGCGAACTTCTAACGGCCGGTCCACCGCCAGCCCATCGCCTTGCCGGGCTGACGGGCCAGTCTCTGCCGTTGCTGGATCACTCCGGGAGAGGATGCGATGTACGACCTCGTGTTTGCCGCCAACCCGGCACTCGACAGTGCCCTCGCAGAACCAGAGGGCCTGCCCCCGGCGTTGGCCCAACGCCTGCGACAGGCACCGCTCACCGCCCTCACGCAGACCTATCAGATGGCCCGCGAACACCACGCCCGTGGGCTGGTGCTCTGCGGCCAGATCCTCGCCCCGCTGCGAGCGAGTCCTGCCCAGGTCGTCGCGGTGCGCCGGTTGATTCTTGAGGCCGCTGCCACCGGTTGCGAAACCGTCTGGGTGACCACTGATGCGACCGCCCCGCGTGAAGTTCTCCGGATGCTCGGGGAACCCCAGGGGCTTGGATTCGCAACCCCGCTGACACCATGGACGGCCACCATTCGCGCGGCAACGGTTGAACTCTGGGCCGTTGCTGCAGCCGATGACACGGAGCGAGCCACGGCGTCTGGGGCAGCCACCTCGCTCCACCGCCGCATTCTGGTCGGCGGAGATTCAGGCCCGCAGCCGCACGCCGCCGCCCAACGGGTGTTCCCGGCGTCAGTCATCAACCGGCCCGACACGCTGGCCGTCTGGGCAACCGCAACGAACACGACGCTCCCGGCTGGCGTTCTGCGGCTGCCTACGCTGCAGCCCCGATCCCGCCACGCGGTCGGTGCCGGGGCCTCTGGGCTTACCCTCTATCAGCCGAGTGAGGCCGCGGCAAACGCCGGCGAGATGGCTCGGCAGAGCAACGGCTGGCACCGCCTCCCTGCCGAGCAGGTCTGCTGGCGGAGCCTCCAGGTTGAGTCGGCCGACGGTGATGCCCCAGCAGTCGCTGAGCAACTCTGGGAGGTTCTATCGCCGCCAGCTGCTGCTGCTCACCCTGCCCCGGCGACACTGGCTGAGCCACTGACGCTGGTCGATTGCCAGATTGCCTGCGGAACCAGTATTGAACGCCGCATTGAAATTGGTGCCTGTGCTGTCGAGGCCACCCGGCTCCTTCGAGAACGCTGTGCTGCCGCGGCCCCTTCCATCTGGTGCGAGCGGATTACTGCTGCGGCTGACGAATCGCTCGCAGCCTTGGGGCACAGCCGATCGGGTGGCCAGCCCGGCACGAGCAACTCATTCACCTCAGCCCTGGCCGACATCGTCACCGAACGGGAGGTCGGCGGCAGCAGTGACTCCTGTGATCGAGAGGCCGCCTGGCTGGCACTTGAACTGCTGGAGGCCGACTGAACGGCCGCCGGCCGCTGAGGGTTCAGCGATCAGTCCCCTTCCACCTGCATTCCCCGTGCCTGGAGAGCGTCGATGCACATCGAACGGCTGGAAATAGAAACGTTTGGCGGCCTTGAGGGCGTGACCATCGACGGCCTCGGCTGCGGTGTTCAGGTCATGCATGGCACCAACGAAATCGGCAAGACCTCACTGCTCGAATTCGTCCGGGCCATCTTCTTCGGTTTCGAAGGACTGTTTCGCCGGGGTGTCCTCGATCCACAGCGGCCCTGCAGCGGCCGTCTGTTTATCTCACTCGGCCGCGGCTCCCGCAGCAACCGGGAACACCAACGGTTCATGATCGAACGTCGGCACGAGGGCCCCAGCCTCGCCAGCCTGACGCAGGCCAGTTATGAGGACGGCATCGTCGGCCTCGGTGGCGATGAGGGCGATGTGGTCACGATCGAGCGGCTTGACGATCCCGACAATGCTTCTCAGCGGGTGTACCTCCAGGACCTCGTCGGTGACATCGACGAGAGCACGTTCACCAACGTGATGGCCTTCGGGCTCGATGAACTACACGAACTCCGCACCCTCGAGCCGGAAGGCTGCGGCAGCCGCCTCTATGAACTGGCCAACGGACTCGACCGGTCGCGGGTGGCCAGCACATTACGACACATTGAAGAGGCGATCGGGCGGCAGCAGGGAGACGGGCAAGACGCGTCGCCGCGTGACACGCTCCTTCGACAACGCCAGGAACTGCTGGCCGGAATCGAGGCTGATCAGACAGCGGTCACCGTCGGCGATCTGTTCATCGAGCAGACGCGGCTGAAACGTGAGGCCGATAGCCTGGCCGAGGCGGTCACGCGTGCCCGCCGAGCCGAAACGCTGGCCCGGGACGCCCTGCCGCTCAGCGAGTTGTTCACCGCGTGGCGAACCTCGGCTGAAGAACTGGAATCGCTGAAGAAGGTGGCCCTCGTCCACCCCGACTACGACGGCTGGCGGCAGGATCAGAAACGACGAAAACGGGCGGCGCGGCTGGCGGACAAACGGCGGCACGACCGCCGGCGGTTGGCCCGCCAACTGGAGGCGTTGCCCGCCGAGACAGTCATCTGGGAAAAACGGGCGGCGATCACCAGCCTCTGCGATGAACGGCCCCACCTGGAGCGGCTGGTCGCCGACACCAGCCGAGCTGAAGCCCACTCCCGGCTGGCAGCCCGCCGCTTCGGTGAACAGGTCGGCCTCTGCGGCCTCTCCAAGTTGATGCCCCTCGAGCAGGCGTACGCGGAGAGCGATGGCATTGGCGTGCTCCTTCCCGAGGGGCTGTCGCTCTCCTTTGGCCCCCTCCGCAACCGAGCCCGTGGGTGCAAGGCAGCGGCCCGGGCGGCCACCAAGGCCCGCAAGCGGGTCGCCCAGGCCAAGGCCCGCCTCGAGCAGGCAAAATCCCGAGTTGAAGGTGCCGAAAACGCCCTCGGCGGCCTCACCCTTACCGCTGCCATTGAGGCTGCCAACGAACAGGCCACTGCCCTCCACAAGCGGATCACCCTCGGCGACCGCCTCGACGAACTCAAGCAGACGACTGGGCGGCTCGAGCAGGAGATGGCCCAACAGTTGACGGCCCAGGTGCTGCCCCTGGGATGGCTAGTTGGCCTGGGTGCCGTCTTCGTCGTGGGGGCCGGCATGCTCCTGTCGGGCTTGCTGCTGCCAACCGTCGTCACCGGGCCGCTGGCATATGTCATCGCTGCGCTTGGGCTGGCTGGCACCGGCATTGCCTCGGTGATGACGTGGACACTTGACCGCTCCTCCGGCATGCGTCTCGACGAGACCCGCCGGCAGCACGCCCTCGCTCAACAGCAACAGGCTGAGGCAACTGCCCAGTGCGAGGCGTTGGAAAAAACCATTGGTCAGACTGGCAGGAGACTCGCCAGCGGTGCCGCCGAAACGTCCTCGGCTCGCCACACGCTGGCGGCAGACCAGGCTGGCGGCATCCTCCATCGTCAAGCCTCGTTGGCCGACGCCGAGGTCGTCCGCCTTGAGCAGCTGGCAGGTCGCGAAGGCTCTCTTGGCGTCTACGGTGATCGCCTCGCAGCAGCCCGAAGCGAACTGAAGCGAGCAGGGGAGCGAAAGAAGAAGGCGATCAGTCGCTGGCGGAAGTCGCTGGAGAGCCGCGGTCTGCCTGCCACGCTCAGCCCCGCCGAAGTCTGGCGAATCGGAACCCATCGTCACGAACTGCTCACGCTCGACGATGATCGCCGCCGCCTGTCCGATGAAGCCCGTCACAAACGCGAGGAACTCACCGCCGCCGCCCGGCGAATTGACGCCGTGCTGGTGGAATGTGACCTCGTGCCCGAAGGCTCGCCGCTCGATCATCTGCAACTCCTCGAGGATCTGCTCGATGCCCAGCGCCGGGGGCATGAACAACGCCTGGCTCTCACCCGCAAACTAGAACGAGCCCGTCTGCGTCACCGCCAAGCGCTGCGGCAACTCAAGGCCTGCGATCGGAGCCTGCAGGGATGGCTCGACCGGTGGGAGGCAGCCGACGAAGACGCCTTCCTCGCCCACGTCGATCGGCGGCCCTATTTTGAAAACCTGCAGCAGGAAACCGAATTCGCCGAACGGGCCTGGCTCGATGGGCGGGCCCGCTTCGCCGACCCCGCCACCCTCGACACCTGGTTGGCTGCGGCCGCTGACTTGCCGCTGGAGCAGCGCCTGCACGATGCCGAAGCCGCCACGGCAGAACTTGACGAAACCCTGACTGCCACTCGC
>JBDQOY010000194.1:0-64977 GCA_040260935.1 Pirellulales bacterium | reverse complement strand
GGGAAGGGCCGCATCAGTGATCGCCGTCGCCGTGAGGTTCAGCACTTTCAGGTTTGTCAGCCCGCCCATGGCAGCCAGGCTCTCGTCGTCGGTCTTCGTTTCCCAGAGATCGAGATAGGTGAGGGTCGGAGCCTGACCAAGCTGGGCAATTCCTGCGGGTGTTGCCAGCCGACATTCACTGATATCGAGCCAGTCCAGTTTGGGAAGTTGTGCAATCACCTTCAGGCCCGCGTCGTCGAGTGATGTATCACGCAGGTTGAGCCGGGAGAGATTCGTGAGGTTGGCCAGGTGAGCGATACCGACGCCGGTGACATCAACGCCGCGGATGCGAAGTCGCTTGAGGTTGGAAGCAGCCGCAAGGATCGCCATGCCGTCATCGTCAATCGACGTATAGTCGAACTGAAGTTGCTCCATGCTGGGCATGGCTGCCACGATGGCGAGCCCCTCATTACTCACGCTGGTGCAGTAGTTGACGTTGAAACTCTTGAGTGTCAGATCCTTGAGTGCCTCGATGCCGTCGTCGGTGACTTTGCTTTTCTCAAGCTGGATGTCGACGAGCGACGGGATCTTCGCCAGGTGCACGAGGCCGGCATCCGAAATATTGGTGTTCCGGAGATCGACCATCCGGAGGTTCAGGCGAGGGAGCTTCGCCAACTGCGCATCGCTGATCGCCGTCCGCCTGAGCCGGAGAACAGAAAGACTGTCGAGGGTGGCAAGTGCCTCGACCACCTTGTCGTCAACCGCCTGGTCACTGAGGTCGACGTCAACGATCGCTCCAGCCTCGTCGTATTTGATGGTGGAGGCTGTTTCAACAACCACACTCAGATCGACCGCCACCGCTGGTTGCAAGACAGCGGTGGCAACAACTACAGTCGTGCTGCAAAGGGCTAGGCGAAGGGCAGGGTGGCTCATGGGCATTGGTAATGGTGGGGGGGTGTCAGCCGAGCAGCGTTGGAGGAGAAAATAGACGCTACCCGGCATAAGGCAAGGTCGTACATGCACATTTCGTTACATGAACAGTGCTGCCCTGGTTCACAGGCAAGAAGACGAGGAACCGTTTCCCGTTTTCAAAAAATTTTTGTCCAGCGAGTATATGGCCGGTGGAATGTCGGAAAGGTCGGCGGTGTCCGCTGATTTCTCCCGAATACCCTTTGAGAACTCCACGAACGTGCTTCAAAAGGAATGATTGCAATGAAATCAGGGACATCACGAAGGAAGTTTCTGGGAACGGCGTCAGCCGTCGGTGCGGGCCTTGGCGTCTGGTCGGGCACGGGGCCGCTCCTGCGGGCAGAGGATTCGCCGCTTCAGGGGCTTACGGCTGCCTGCATCGGCATTGGCGGCAAGGGAGGCGGCGACTGCAGTCATATCGCCGAGCAGGGCGTGAAAATTGTCGGGCTCTGCGACATTGAGCAGGCCCGGATCGACAAGAAAGCCCGCGAGTTTCCTGATGCGGCCCAGTACACCGATTTCCGGGAAATGCTCGATGCCCTTGGCGACAAGGTCGACATTGTCACCGTCAGCACGCCCGATCACACCCATGCTGTGGCCGCACTGAAGGCGATGCGGATGAAAAAACATGTCTACTGCCAGAAGCCACTCACTTGGTCGATCCATGAGGCCCGACTGATGCGGGAGACCGCCGAGCAGATGGGCGTGGTCACGCAAATGGGCAACCAGGGCACCAGCGAAGATGGCCTGCGGGAGGCGGTGGAGGTGATTCGGAGTGGTGCAATTGGTGATGTCACTGAAGTGCACATCTGGTCGAACCGCCCTGTCTGGCCACAGGGCAAGGGCCGGCCTGCGGGGGAAGACCCGATTCCCGAAGGGCTTAACTGGGATGCCTGGATTGGGCCGGCGCCAATGCGTCCATACAAAAAGGGTGTCTATCACTCATTCAATTGGCGGGGCTGGGTCGACTTCGGTACAGGGGCCCTCGGTGACATGGCCTGCCATACGACCAATATGCCGATCATGGCACTCAAACTCTTTGATGCCGATGCAGTGACACCCCTCAAAAACGCTGGCCTTGTTGAGGGCGAGACTTTTCCGGAAAGTTCCCATTTGCTCTTTGAGTTTGGCGAACGGGATGGCCTGCCGCCGTGTCGGTTCCACTGGTACGACGGCGGTGAGTTGCCATCCGAAGAGATCATTGCCCAACTTCCCGAGTCATTCCAGAAACGAGTCGCTCAGCAGCGGGAAGGTGACCGGAAGACCAGCGGCGCGGTGCTTGTTGGAAGCAAAGGCCTGATGTTTTCACCGAATGACTATGGATCGCAATACGTTTTGTTACCCGAGGCTGACTTCACGAACTTCAAGCCACCAGCGCAGACCCTGCCTCGGATTCCCTTCAAGGCTGGAGGGGACCAGCGACAGAAGTGGGAGTTTGTCAGCACCATCAAGGGTGACTACGAGCCCGGCACGATGTCGAACTTCGGCTACGCGGGTCGCCTGACCGAAACCATTTTGATTGGCAATCTGGCATTGCGGGCGGCCGAGGGCACCCGCATCGAGTGGGATGCGGCCCAACTCAAGAGCCCGAACGTGCCTGAGGTGAACCAGTTTGTCAGCCGGACCTACCGGGAAGGCTGGGACGTTGACGCCAGCTAAACCTGGTCGGGAGCGGCTTGGAGCTTGAGGGGTTCGCGATGACGCATGCGCCCTGGACCCCTACGAAGCGGCACGGGCCCGGTTTCATGGGGTCTTTTGGCTGATTTCTGCCCCGATTTGCCATGAACCTGTGACGAGGCATAATAGGCGTCAAACTCTGCGTAATCCGCAAACCTTTCAGTCTATTTCCCCAAGGAGAACTCCCATGACGTTCCTGCGTCGTTTCCTCGTGGCCGCCATCGTGCTGGCTGCTGGTCTTTCCAGTCTGTCGGCCGATGCCGGGCTGTTCTGCCGCCGCGGCTGTGATGATTGCTGCCCGCCGCCGCCGAAGGTCGAAGTCTGCCTGATGCTCTGCAGCCCGTGCGACTGCTGCCCCAAGCCTGTCACCCTTTGCGTGCCGGAGTGCTGCCTCAGCGAGCAGCCGTCAATCTCGACCCGCTGTGCGATCATCGGCAGTGGCGTCACGCACGTTGAGTACTGCTGCTGCGGCTTCAAGGCCAAGATCCGCTGGGATCGGTGCGGTGAGCCCCATGTCGTGCACACCAATGACTGAGCCCTGCCTCGGTGGCCGCTGAGAAGTGGTCACGAAGTCAGCGAAGCAACACAAGGGCCGCTCCCGGCCGTGCCGGAGCGGCCCTCTGCTTTTCCTCTCAACAATCCTTGTCCATTCGCTCTTCAATCCGATCCGCGATGGCAGCAGCCTCTTCCTCAAGTTCTTCCAGGCGATCGTAATTCTGATCGTCGCCGGCCCGCTGAGCGAGCCAGAGCAGTTCCTCAGCATCTTCGCGAGCATGCTTCAGCCAGTCGGGCCGTGACGAGACCGGCCGATGAATCAGTCGCTGAAGTCGGTCCAAATTGGTGCCAAGACGCATGGCGGTATCCTCCCTCCTGGGGCAGTGCTGCAGCCGCAGCAGACTGTCTGGCGTCGGAGCAAACATCGCGAACCAGACAAACTCCCAAGAAACTATATATGCTGCTGAGAAAGCGAGGTGGTCTTCATGCGTATTCTGCTGCTGGTCCTCATCTATTTTGTGATCTGCCCACTGGCCGGACACTTTCTCGGCCTCTGGATGGTGGCTGCCGCGTTGCAGGGTCAGCAACCTACGCTACTCACGATCTATGCCGTTCGAACCGTTGCCATGCTGCTGGCCTACGTGATCGTCGGACCGCTGCTGAAAGCGTTTTTTGTCCCCCGCCGTCGCTAACACCTTCGGCAGGCTGTCCATCTGCTCGGAAAGATGGTTGAATACGGAAACGGCGGGCAGGGACGTTCGCCACCACGACGCATCACGAGGAGTCTTCTATGCGTGGGCCTGGGAAACATCGGCTGCATCCCTATGAGGCGGGCTGGTTGAGCCTACTGGTCGAGATGGGAGTGGCGACGGAGGCAGAGGCCACCAAAGCTCAGGACCGGGTTGCCCAGCGAGCACTCGCCGCCCAGCAGCGCCGCCGAAAACGCCGCCGGCAGGAACGCCGCCGGCAGCGGGAAGACGGTCTCTTCGGCGAGGAGTAGGCGGCCGTCAGCGAAGCCCGAGGCTGGCGCGAACCGCAGCGGGGCGATTGGTGGTGATCCCCATCGCGCCTGCTGTCAAAAAATAGTGGGCCGCGTCTGAGTCATCGACCGTCCATACATGGAACTCCCCAACGCCACCGGCCTTGAGACGCTGGAGAAATGCCTGGGTCAAAACCTGCCGATTGGCCTGCAGGCCGACCCCATCGGCCCCCAGGCGGCGAACCGTGGTGGCGATCGCAGCTGCCGTCGGCTCCCAGGTTCCGGTAGTTCTGGGCCGTTTTCGAAACGCCGTGAGCCAGTGAACCGGCACCATGGGCAAGGTCTGTTTGCAGGCCAGCACCGTATCGGCATCAAAGGTAATGATGAGCAGTCGCTTCGCCACCCCGGGTGGCTGCCGATTGATCGCCGCTGCCAAAGGCGGAACGATTTCCGGACCTGCTTTGAGCTCCACGAAGAACCGGCCCGCCGGCGGCAGCGTCCTGCAGACCTCGGCAAACGTGGGGCAGGACTCGCCCTGAAACCGCCGATCCTTCCAGGCACCGAAGTCGAGTTGCTTCAGTTCGGCGAGCGTGCAGGAGGCCACCACCCGGTCGTATCCAGTCACCCGTTTGGTGTCGGCATCGTGGATGCAGACAAGGGCACCATCAGCCGTGAGACGGAAGTCGCCCTCAATGGCATCGGCTCCATCGCTCCACGCCTGCCGAAAGGCAGCCAACGTGTTTTCGGGGGCGGTGGCCGATGCTCCTCGATGGCCAGTGATCAGCGGGTCACTGGCGAGGCACGCCTGAGACAGAGTGGCCATGACAAGGAGATGTTTGATGCTGTGGTGGATCGACATGCTCGGTAAACTGCAACACGCTGAGCTCAATAGGACACACCGGTCGCCGGACTCGCAGTGGATATCCTTTCCAATCGCAATAATGACCGGATCATACCGGGTGACAGGCTCACCAAATGAGGCGGCAAAAGGAGTGATTCATGCCACAGCCCACTGATGGCCAAGGGCCGATCTTTCTTTCGGCCACCGATTACAAACTACCGAAAACACTCCCGGAAGGCATCGATAAATATACGGGATTCCGCGAGATGGCCCGGGGGGGCTCGGCGGTTCTGCGGACCTGCTTTGACCAGATTACCGGCCGGACGGTCGTGATGAAGTCGCTGCTGACCAAGTTTCTGGTGGATCGCCAAGAAAACCGGCGGCTGCTGCGGGAGGCACGAATCACCGCCCAACTCCAGCACCCCAACACCGTACCGGTCTATGAAATCGGCCGCGACCATCGGCAGGGGCTCTACTTCACAATGAAGCGAATTTCGGGAGAGAACTTTTTTTCGATTCTTTCCCGGGTTGCACAGCAGCATGGTCCGGAAGCTGAGGCCGAGTTTCCGCTCTCGCGACGGGTAGAAATTGTCGCAACCGCTGGCCTTGCCTTGATGTACGCCCATGCCCGTGGCGTTATCCATCGTGATGTGAAACCAGAAAATATCTGGGTGGGAAACTTCGGCGAGGTGATCCTGCTTGATTGGGGCGTGGCCAAGGTCTGGGGGCAGCCGGATGATGAACCAGCACAGTTGCAGCTGGCCAAGATTCAGCAGGAGTCAATTCAGGCATTGACCATGGCAGGCGATCGTCCGGGGACTCCGCTGTACATGTCGCCAGAACAGGTCAATGTGAATCGGGCGACCGTCGATGAACGGAGCGATATTTTCAGCATGGGGGTGGTGCTCTATGAGGCGGCTGCCCTCCGCGAACCGTTTCGGGGCCGTGTCATCCAAGAAACGTTCGAAAATATCATCCACGACAATCCACCCCCGCCCTCTGCCGCCGCGCCAGATCGGGGGATTCCCGCTGCCTTTGACGACGTCGTGATGAAAGCGATCAGCAAGAATCCTGCCGACCGGTACCAGACCATGCGGCAGATGCTGGAATCGCTGCGGGCAATTGACTTTGATTCCTGAACGTGGGAACCACAAAAGCCGCCCGGGGCAGTGCCCCGGGCGGCTTCCGTTTTGAGCTTTTCAAACAACCTTAGACTGCAGCAGCCGAGATGGCCTCCTTCACGGTCTTGATGATTGCTGCCGCCACCTTGTAGGGATCGGCGTTGGAAGCAGGACGGCGGTCTTCCAGCCGACCCTTCCAGCCATCTTCGATGGTTCCGACTGGAATCCGAATCGATGCACCACGATCAGAGACACCGTAGCTGAACTGATCAATTCGCTGGGTTTCATGCTGGCCCGTCAGTCGCTGGTCATTATCGGCACCATAGACACTGATATGACGATCAACGACCCCACCGAACCCTTCGCAGATGCTCATGAAGACTTCCTTGTCGCCACAGGTCCGCATCAGTTCATTGGAGAAGTTGGCGTGCATGCCAGAGCCGTTCCAGTCGGTCTTGCCCAGTGGCTTGGGGTGCCACTCAATGGCGTAGCCATACTGCTCACCGATCCGCTCCAGCAGGTACCGAGCAACCCAAATCTGGTCCCCAGCTTCTCTCGCGCCCTTAGCGAAAATCTGGAACTCCCACTGGCCAGCAGCCACTTCCGCGTTGATGCCCTCAACGTTCAGCCCTGCCTCGAGGCAGGCGTCGAGATGCTCCTCGACACAGTCGCGGCCATGGGAATTGCTGGCACCGACTGAGCAATAGTAAGGCCCCTGCGGCTTGGGATAGCCACCGGCGGGGAAGCCCGGTGGATTGTGGTTCTTGATGTCCCAGAGGAAATACTCCTGCTCGAAACCGAACCAGAAATCATCATCATCGTCGATGGTCGCACGACCGTTGGATTCGTGGGGCGTGCCGTCGGCATTCAGCACTTCGGTCATGACGAGGTAGGCATCCGCCCGGCACGGATCAGGAAAAATGGCCACGGGCTTCAGCAGGCAGTCCGAATCTCCACCTGCTGCCTGCTCGGTGCTGCTGCCATCAAAACACCACATGGGGCACTCTTCCAAGGTGCCACCGAAATCTTTGGCAATCCGGGTCTTGGATCGCAGGCTCTGCGTGGGCTTGTACCCGTCGAGCCAGATGTACTCGAGTTTCGACTTCGTACTCATGACTGAAGCTCGTCCTTACTTCTAGAGGGGCTGAAAACTAAGAGCCTGACGACTGCAGGACGACGCGACATCGACCTGCATACCCGGCAGGGCTGAGAGTACCCAAAGAATCGGGGCACATGCAGCCGCCTCGTCGGTGTCTGGAAAGCCTCAGGCAACGAATGCAACGACCGCAAAAAACATGCCAACCTTTGAGAACCTCAACTGCATCATAAAAATTGGGGTAGGCGGTGCAAGCGTTTTCTGTCTGTCGCCCAAAAAGGTGGCAGCCGGCCAGCGCAAGTGCCTTGAAACCCCGCAGCCAAAGCCCGGCGTGCCCTACCGGCTTGGGGCCGCGCTGCCTCCGCCACCCGTCCGGTAGCAGAGGTAGTCTCCAGAAGGAATCGGCACAGCGTCCCTGAGCGAGCGACAGTAGCGGTAGACCCACGCTGTCACCTCCTGGCCATCTGGACGGCGGGCAGTTGTCGTCTCGCGACGATACAGCGGGCAGGCTGGGTCGCATTCTTCGTAGGCATCAAGGCTCGTCAAGTGAGCCGTCGTTTCAACCAGCAGCAGGTCACCGTACACGCTTCCGGGCCCATCAACGAGGCCTGGATAATCACCAAGATCAAATAGCTGCCCTCTGACCGTGGCAGGGCCGTCCTGCTGAAGGGAGGCGATCAGCATGCTGGGCTCGCCTGTCGCCAGCGCTGGCCGCAAGGTTCCATAAACAAAGACATGGCGTATCCCATTCGTTGTCATGGCGGCACGCGAAACAGGTGAGGTGTTGTGGCTGAGAAACCTGGAGGAGCAGCGACCGTGCGTCCCGTCACAACGCCCGTCGATGCCTGCTGCGGCCCCCGCGAGAGCCGGCCGTGGTCAGCGGGGTGGCCCCTGGCGAGGCCGCCGGAGCGCGGGCCGAGCGGTCAGCTTGCGGTTGGGCGGCAGGCCGCCTGCGAGGCCGCTGCCCGGCGGAACGGCTGCTCTTGCCACGTCGGGATTGCTGGCTCTGCGTCCGGTTTGGCTGGTCAGCCTGCGCTGGTCTGCTGGTGGTCGTTGCCGCAGCCAGTTTGTTCCGGGCAGGGATTGCCCGCCGTAGAAGACGCTCAATCGCCACCAGCCGGGGCTGTTCTTCGGCGTCGCAGAAACTCACCGCCGCGCCGACCTGGCCGGCGCGGCCAGTTCGGCCAATCCGATGAACGTAGGTCTCCGGTTCATGTGGGAGTTCATAGTTGATCACATGAGCCACTTCATCAACATCGATACCTCGGGCAGCAATGTCAGTAGCAACCAGCACCGGCGGCTCTGTCGACTTGAAGGCTGCCAACGCCCGCTCGCGTTGTGGCTGTGATTTATTGCCGTGGATTGCTGCGGTCGGAATGCCGGCCCGGGTCAGGTCGCGTTGCAGCTTGTCGGCACCGTGCTTGGTCCGTGCAAAGACAATCACTCGTCCGGTTGCTTCTTCTTGCAGCAGTTTGATCAGCAGTGATTTCTTCTCCCGTTTCGGCACATGGAAGACTGATTGGCTGACGGTCTCGGCGGGAGACGATTGCGGTGCGGTTTTGATCTCCAGCGGATTCTGCAGCATCGAGTCGGCGAGCTGCCGAACAGCCTTGGGCAGCGTGGCCGAAAAGAAGAGGGTCTGTCGCTGGGTGGGCAGCATGGCGATGATCCGCCGCATGTCGTGGATGAACCCCATGTCGAGCATACGGTCAGCCTCATCGAGCACGAGAAACTCAACCTGGCGGATGTCGACCAGCCGCTGCGTGATGAGATCGAGCAGCCGGCCAGGCGTAGCCACCAGCACGTCGACGCCCTTGAGCATCGCCCTGGCCTGCCGCTGTTGCCCCACCCCGCCGTAGATAACGGCAGCCTGGATACCGCAGTGTCTTCCGTAGGCGAGAAAACTCTCGTGAATTTGGGCCGCCAGTTCACGGGTGGGGGCAAGGACCAGCGTACGACAGCGGCGGGGAGCAGGCTGCGTCGCCTTCGCCCGCATCTGCTCGATCAGCGGCAGGGCAAAGGCGGCTGTCTTGCCAGTTCCCGTCTGGGCGCAGCCGAACAGATCACGGCCGTCGAGGATGTGCGGAATGGCTTTGGCCTGGATCGGAGTTGGAGTGGTGTAGCCCTCATCTGCCAAGCTGCGGAGCAGCGGGGCCGAGAGGCCAAGTTCGGAGAATGTTCCTGGAGTCGAGTCGATAGTGCTCACGAGAGTGCTTTCAGTGGAGTCCTCCCGCAGTTCGACCAAGGCATGGTCACCGCTCGGGCGGACAGGCTACGGAAGGCGGGTGGCACGGTGCCGTCTAACAGACGGAGACACACCGGGATCCGTGCGATGGATCGTTGGCTACCCGGTCAAAAGATGGTGGAGGGGAGAAACGTTTGCGAGAAACGCTCATCACAGACCATCGGTCGCATCGAGAGATGGCGATCGCGGCAACTTCCTCCCACTCAAACTGCGGGGCGTTTGCCTGCATCACTTCCGTTCCGTGAACACTACCATGCTCTGCGTGCTGAGGCAATGGCGGCGGGCAGAACGAGTTGAACGGGTTACAGTGGAGGAAGCGAAAGCGTGCTCGACTGCTTGTCCTGTCAGCGGTGGAGCGGTCGACACCTGTAGGACCCTAGATTCTTTGGTGGGACGGATATGACCACAGTGAATGGCCCCGGCGGGAATGCCGGCTGGAACCTTGAACACAGTTACAGTCAGCTGCCCGAAGCACTCTTCACCCGAGAAAAGCTGCTGCCAGTACGGTTTGCGGCCCTCACCATGCTCAATGATCCGCTGGCTGCAGACCTCGGACTTGATGCCGATGTCCTGCGGCACGGAGGGGTGGCAGTTTTTGCTGGGAACGACCTTCCCCCGGGAGCCGACCCGATCGCCCAGGCGTATGCGGGCCATCAGTTTGGACACTTCACCACTCTCGGTGATGGCCGGGCACTCCTGCTTGGTGAGCAGCGGACGCCAGCAGGCCTGCGATATGACATCCAGCTGAAGGGCTCGGGCCGGACCCGGTATTCCCGGGGCGGCGATGGCCGGGCCGTACTCGGACCGATGCTGCGGGAGTACATCATCAGCGAAGGCATGTATGCCCTCGGCATTCCCACCACCCGCAGTCTGGCAGTGGCAGCGACTGGGGAAAGCGTGCTCCGCGACCGGCCGCTGCCCGGGGCAGTCCTCACCCGGGTAGCCGCCAGCCACATCCGGGTTGGCACCTTTCAGTATGCCGCAGCCCTTGGGAGACCCGACCTGCTCGCTGTCTTGCTCGATTACACAATCGCCCGGCATGCCCCTGACCTGCAGCAGGCTGAGGAGCCAGCCCTGGCCTTCCTTGATGAGGTGGTCGAGCGGCAGGCCAGCCTGATTGCCCGCTGGATGCTCGTCGGCTTCGTTCATGGCGTGATGAACACCGACAACATGACCGTGTCGGGCGAGACGATTGACTACGGCCCCTGTGCCTTTCTTGATGTCTATCACCCCGACACGGTGTTCAGTTCGATCGACCATGGGGGGCGGTACGCGTATGCCCAGCAGCCGACCATCGCCCAGTGGAATCTGGCTCGACTGGCGGAGAGTCTGCTGCCGTTGGTGCAGGGTGAGCAGGAGCAGGCAATTGAAAAGCTGGTGGCGATCCTCCGCACATTCCCTGAGCGCTACGGGCGGCACCTGCTGGCCGGTGCCCGGGCCAAGTTGGGACTGACAACCCAGGACGCGGGCGACGCGGACCTCTATGCGGCGTTCCTGGCAGTGCTGCAGGAGACAGAGTCTGACTTCACTACCAGCTTCGTCGCGCTCGCTGCTCAGCTGGAAGCCCAGCCGGGCTCGCTGGCATCACCACTGGCCCCAGCCTTTACCCCCTGGCTGGCACGGTGGCACGAGCGCCTGGCACGGGAGCCAGGTGCACCGGGCGAGGCTTCCAGGCAGATGCGTGCGGCCAACCCGGTGATCATTCCC
This sequence comes from Pirellulales bacterium, assembly GCA_040260935.1. Taxonomy (GTDB): domain Bacteria; phylum Planctomycetota; class Planctomycetia; order Pirellulales; family UBA1268; genus UBA1268. Next base: position 53,868 of record JBDQOY010000194.1, on the reverse strand, counting down.
CGCAATCTGCGGGTGGAAGAAGCCCTTACCGCCGCAGAGGCCGGGGATCTCGCACCGACGCTACGCCTGCTTGAGGTCATCAGCAAGCCGTTCTGTGAGACGCCAGCGAATGAGGCCTATCGCGCCGGTGCCCCAGCCGGGAGCCCCGCGTACTGTACCTTTTGCGGAACCTAACCGGGCAAGTGTCGCGACCGGCCACCTGCGGCCCCTGATGACCGATGCCTGCAGCAGGAAACAGCCATGCAGCGGCTTGATGCCCACAAGGCAGTGCTTTTCCGGCAAGCAGACGCTGCATCGTTGTGGTTTCCTTCGAACACTGAGATACTTCGATATCCCAGACGCAATGTCGGGCGACGACGCCCTCAACCTCTTTCAACCCGTGGCTTCGTCCGTCCATTCGCCAGGCCCAGCCCGGCACGCTATCCATTGGGAATACCTCGTTCCCATCGCGACGGTGCATCTGCTTGCCGGGCTCGTGATCCTTCCCTGGTGCTTCAGTTGGTCGGGGGTGGCCCTGGCACTCATCGGTACGATGGTCTTCGGCACGCTGGGCATCAATCTCTGCTATCACCGGCTGCTGAGCCATCGCAGCCTGGCGGTCCCGCAATGGCTGGAACGCATCCTGGCCACCTTTGCCCTCTGCTCACTTGAAGACACGCCGGCTCGCTGGGTGGCCAATCATCGGCTGCATCACTGCCACTCCGATACCGAGCCCGACCCTCATTCACCCCGGGACGGCATTGTCTGGTCCCACATGGGCTGGCTCTTTCGGCCAGCACCACAACGGCGATCGCTCGCCTTCCTGGATCGCTACGCTCGCGATATCCTCGCGGACAAGTATTACCGCACGCTTGAACGACACCCGACGGCTACCCTCTGGATTTATTTGGCTCACGCGGCGCTGTTTGGGTTAACAGGCCTGCTGGTCGGATACCTTCTCAACCATGACTGGCATTTGGCCACACAACTCGCCGCCAGTTGGGTCGTCTGGGGCGTGTTCCTGCGGACCGTCCTGGTCTGGCACATCACCTGGAGCGTCAATTCACTGACACACCTGTTTGGCTACCGCACCTACACCACGGGTGAAGACAGCCGGAACAACTGGCTGGTGGCCCTGCTGGCGATGGGGGAAGGCTGGCACAACAACCATCACCACGACCCAGCGAGTGCCAGCGTGCAGCATCGCTGGTGGGAATTTGACGTGACCTACTACTTCATTCTGCTGCTCAAGAGCGTGGGCCTCGCCACCAACGTGATTCAGCCTCGGCATGATCGACAGGGAAAGGCCGCCAGCAACTAACGGAGCCAGCCAGCGGAGCCAGCCAGACTGCAGAGAGACGATGCTGCCCTCACGCTATGCCGGCCTGGTCTTTTCGTTCGTGATGTCCGTGCTCATGTCCGGCCTGATGTCACTCGTTATCACGCTGCTGCACCGGGGCCTCAGGCCAGACCTAGTGCTAGCATGGCTCCAAGCCTGGGCAGTCTCGTGGGTGATTGCCTGGCCGACCATCGCACTGGTCTCACCGCTGGTGAAACTGATCGTCCACGCAGTGGTCGCTGACGACCCCAACCACCCCTGACGGCGACTGCTCCCACACGCCGGGACAGCTGCCGTCAAAACGAAGCGTCGGCGGCGCGAAGAAGCTTGCTCACTTCAACAGCCTGGTTCAGAAGTGGCATGATGTCCTTGGGCGAAAGCTCTTTGCCTCGCGTGTAACACGCAACCTGGGTGCCTCCTCCGTCAGCACAGAGCCCCCTGTGGTTCTCAAAGTACTCGATGACATCGTCACGAAAGAGGCTTCGGACTGCCGCCTCGTTTTTTCGCGTTCCGTGGAGGAGATAGTAGTCTGAAAATACTGGATGGGCGGGAAAGTCGATATCCTCCGGCGTCAGCTCGGCAAGCCCGGGTATTAATGCGGAAAAAAGATTTTTGCCTACTTCGTCTTTACGACGGTGTGGGCGAAGTGAGAACGTTGGTATGTCTTGCTGCGGTAAGTCAAGGACAACGACCGTTTGGGTCAATACTTCACCGATAGATTGTCTACTCGCGGTGTTGTAGCTATATCGAAAATCAAGGATCGTGACATGACAATTGTTGACCTTTCCTGTCATCATGTTCCACACGTCCCGTTCACGCCCGAGTGAGAAAAGCGGCAGGCGGCTGAATGGCCGAAGGAATTCCTCGTCGTCTTCCGCATGTGGCACGTACGAAAAGCCTATTGATTCGGCAAAGGCCTTCATCGCCCGGGCATGTCGCTTTCCCGCGACGATAGCCACAACGAAGATCATCAAAAAGCAGCAGAGGACACCAATCCCAATAGAAGTTTCCATGCTTGGCTCCTCCGACATATCGAGGCGTTGCCCTTACGCCTAAAGCAACCCCGACTAAGCTCTCGCCCAACCTTCGCAAGCTCGGCTTCAGCATCACCCAATTACAGTCTAGCGTGACTGTGGATATTTCTGGCAGGGCGGCATCGAGCGGCCAGTGAACTCTCGAACTGCAGTGATCACCCCTGCATACAGTGAATTCAACGGTCCCGGAAAAGCAAAAATCCAAAAGAGAAGGGCCGCTGCAATCAGGAAAACACCTGCAGCCATATGCGCTACATAGCAGAATTCATAGAACGTTATCGCTGACACACTCAAACTCACAGCCGTCAAGCCCACGGCCCCAAGCCTCGATGCAGTTGACATTGCCTCCCACGCTTGCCGATTCGCGGTCCGGACGTAGTCGAACATTGTGAGAATTCCCCTTGGGCTTTTTCTTTCTTACCTCAGAATGAGTGTGCCAACACTCAAACACAAACCAAGGGCGACAAGACCCAGCGCGATCCAGCGGAGCCTCCTTCTTTGCATGATGCCGACGCCCATCGACCTGCTGTTACCCAAGAAGAGCAGCCCAGCCGAAAGCATCGCACATACCAGCCAGGTGCAGAATGTGGCCGGAAAATAGATGAGCGTTATTGCCAATCCACCCTGATCATGAAACGTTTCTTCCGGGCGACAAAGCACCCACGCCCACGTGCATGCCGAAAAAACAAGAGACGCTGATGCAAAGCCCACTGCGACTCGTGTTCGCGCAAAAGCGGTCATTTCTACAGCCTCTTAAGGAAGACCAAACAGACCGCGTCTTCTTTTTTCCACGGAAGAATGGCGTAGCAATGAGGCAACCGGCTCTTAGCCTTGTTTTGGTTGGATCGCTTGCTCCGAAGCATTCGTGCCAGATTCCCTGTCCTCACCACAAAAGGCATCGATCCAAAAATAAATTGCAAACGTGACAAGCAGCGCGATGCCACACACAAGCAGAATCTGTGCATAAGGAAGGTTGTGGGTATACCGCTTGATAAATCGCTCAAACTCATTCTCCCAAAAGTAACTGCCACCAGTTTTTCGCGGAAGAAATCCAACTGCTGCAACGAACACTGCGACGTTGATAAGTGCCAATGACTTTTTCAGTTTCACGCGATTGAGTTTCATTGGTTGCTCTTCCTACAAGCCTTTGCATTGAGTGTGTGGGCTGACGACGGTGACTAGTTTACTACCGATAACAAGAGCACGGCTAGCATGAGAACTGGATTCAGGCCAAAAAATGACTTGGCTTTTTCACTATCTTCCTCTGTCCCATGGGTTCGGTGCCCTCGGCACGTACAGCGGACGACCATCTATTTCGGGAAGTGATTCGACGATCTGTGCGAACTTTGCGAGGGCCTGCTGGTGCTCCGGCTCTTTGCTGCCAAGCAGATCCACTTTTTCCAGGGGGTCTTCCGCCAAATCGTGCATCCGATCAATCTTCCTGTTGCTGGAGACCCACACCTTGTACCGCTTGTCACGAATCACCCGGGGCCCAAAATCTCGGCGGGGCCGGACACCTTGTTCGTCCAACGTTCCAGAGCCAAAACTCAGGGACATGATCCACTCACGCGGAGAATCCTGCTTCTGCCCGAGGATAAGTGGAACAAGCGACACTCCATCGACAATCAGATTGTCGGGCACGGCCCCGCCACCGAGCTCAACAAAAGTCGGCAACATATCGGACAAATCAGTGAGGGCATCCGTTTCGATTCCTGCAGGCACCAGCCCCGGGCAGTTGACAAGAAAGGGCCCACAAACCCCGGCCTCGCTCTGGGAGCCCTTTGCTCCCGTGACCGCCTGTCCATTCAGTGAACCGGTGATCTTCGCATCGGTCCCATTGTCGCTGGCCAGAAAGACAATGGTGCGGTCCCGAATACCCAACTCGTTCAGCGTGTTCACCAATTGGCCGACCAACTTGTCGACGTAACGGACCATGGCTTTGTGACGGTCCAAACGGCTCCTCACATTTGGTTCGTCTGGTGTAGCAACCCATGGGCCGTGCAACAGCGGCATCGGACAGTAAAGCATCATCGGCTCGTTGTGATGAGCCCGCATGAACCCGATCAACCGATCGGTGTAGATGTCGGGACCAAATTGTCCGGCATAGGTTCGGCTGCCAGCCTCCGGCGTGTTGATGTAAGGATCTTGATACCGCTTATCGCTCGGTGGGTTGCCGGTCTCGAAGCCGGTCCACATCGCCCAGTCATCGAAGCCATGCTTCCGCAAGGCAGCTGGCTCTACCCGGAAATCATTGATCTGCCACTTTCCTGCCGCACAGGTCGCATAGCCCAGATCTTTTAGGAGACGGGCAAACGTGGTGTTTTCCGTCTTCTTCCAATCGAAATACCCAACTCCCCAACGCGGCACATCCCAATGACTGACCCACCCGGTGCGATAGGGATACTTGCCGGTCAGCAGCGTTGTCCGCGACTGCGAGCATGATCCCATCGAGTATGCGTTATGAAACTTCATCCCGCCTTCGGCGAGGGCATCGATGTTCGGCGTCTTGATGTCATCCGCCCCGTAGCAACTGACCCAGTCCTTCCCGAGGTCATCGACCATGATGAAGAGGATATTCGGCTTGGCGACCTCCGCCGCCTGGCCATGGAGCATGGCCGCAGGAAGGAAGAAAGCGCATAGCGTCGAGACAACGAGCGTTCGCAAGTGGGCCATGGCATTCACTTTCTAGCGATGGGGCGAAGCAGGGTCCCCCCTGTCTCTACCCGCTGTGTTTTACTCGTGTTGTGGACCGGATGCACGCATCCCCGTGCGACCCAGAACAGACTTGAATGGAGCCGCTTCTGAATCATGGTCCGTGTCGGACGCATCTCGTTTTCCTGCCAGAGCGACTTGAGAACGGGGAACCAACAAAAAAGTACCCCCGGCAGGATTCGAACCTGCGACACCCGCTTTAGGAAAGCGGTGCTCTATCCCCTGAGCTACGAGGGCGTTGATCTGAAGGACTTGGTCGTCCTTCGAGGATGATACGACCAGCATGCCTCGCGGCACAAGCAAACACGCTGACAGCCGCGTGGCGTCGCAGAGCCGTCAGGCAATCAGGTCAGGAATCACCCGAGCGTGCTCGACGCCGGTCAATTTCTGATCGAGCCCAAGATGCCGATACGTGAACCGCTCATGATCGAAGCCCAGCAGATGCAACGCCGTGGCATGGAAGTCACGGATATGCACCGGGTCTTTGACGATGTTGTAGGAGAAGTCGTCGGTCTCGCCGTAGATCTGCCCCGGCCGAGCCCCACCGCCGCACATCCACATGGTGAAGCACCGTGGGTGATGGTCGCGGCCGTAGTTCTGCTTCGACAGGCCTCCCTGTGAATACACCGTGCGGCCGAACTCGCCGCCCCAGATAATCAGCGTGTCGTCAAGCAGGCCCCTCGCCTTGAGGTCTTGTACGAGGCCATAACATGCCTGGTCGATGTCGCGACAGCCATTGGGCAGCCGGCCGGCAACGTCGCCGTGAGTGTCCCAGTGGTTCAGATAGAGCTGGACAAACCGCACGCCCCGCTCGACCATCCGCCGAGCCATCAGGACCGAGTTGGCAAACGAACCCGGATCGGTGACCTGATCACCATAGAGGCCCAACGTGCTGGCCGACTCACTCGAAAGGTCGGTCAACTCCGGCACACTGGTTTGCATCCGATAGGCCATCTCATACTGGGCGATTCGGGTGCGGATTTCTGGATCTCCAATCTGCTCGAAGGTCCGCTGGTTAAGCGCCTGCAGGCCGTCGAGCGTCTGGCGGCGAACAGCATCGGGCACGCCCGGCGGATTGGTGAGGTAGAGAATGGGGTCGCCGCTGGAACGGAAACTGACGCCAGCGTATTCACCCGGCAGGTAGCCACTCGACCAGAGCCGGGCCCCAATCGCCTGGGCCTGGGCCGGTTTCGTCGATTTGGCGACGAGCACCACGAATGCAGGTAGATCGTCATTCAGGCTGCCGAGTCCATAGCTGGTCCACGATCCAAGGCAGGGCCGGCCGGTGATCTGATTCCCGGTCTGCATGTAGGTGATCGCCGGCTCATGGTTGATCGCCTCGGTGTGCATGCTGCGGATAAAGCACATGTCGTCGACCATCTTGGCCGTCCAGGGCAGCAGTTCCGTCACCCACATGCCGCACTCGCCATGCTGGGTGAACTTGAACTTTGACGGCGCAATCGGAAACCGCTTCTGTCCCGAGGTCATGGTGGTCAGCCGCTGACCATTGCGGACGCTCTCCGGCAGGTCCTTGTCGTACCAGTCATTCATCTGTGGCTTGTAGTCAAACATGTCCTGCTGCGGCGGTCCGCCAACCATGTGCAGGTAGATCACATGCTTGGCCTTCGGCGCAAAGTGGGGGCCGATGGCACCGGGCACTTTTGCAAAGCCGGCGTTGCCGCTGGCGGCAGGAACTGCAGCTTGGGCCTGTCCGCTGGGCAACAGGGAGGCCAGCGCCGCACCGCCGAGTAAGTGGCTCCCCTGCTCGAAGAACCGCCGCCGGGTGAGGTTCAGGCCGAGTTCATCCAGCGGTGAGCGAATTGGGGGATTCATAGAATCTTCTCCTGCACTGCGCTATTTGCAGAGGACTTCGTCGAGGTTCATCAATTCATTGGTCAGCATCGTCCAACTGGCCAGCAGCACGGCATCATCATGCCGCGGTGCCGACTGTCCCACCGCAATCACTGCCTTGGCATCGTTGGGGTGAGCCTTGTACCACGCCGAGAGATTCGCCAGTGACTTCTTCACGATTGTCTTCTCAGCCGGCCCCAGTGGCCGTGCGATCAGCCGGCTGGCAATGAAGTCAACCCGCGCGTCGTCACTCTCACCACCAAGGAACAGGGCCTCATCGGCGAGAACCCGGGCCGCCTCAACAAACTGTGGGTCGTTGAGGGTGACCAATGCCTGCAACGGTGTGTTGGTCCGTTCCCGCTGGACAGTGCAGACTTCCCGTGAGGGAGCATTCAAGATGTCCATCGACGTCGGCGGGGCTGACCGCTTCCAGAACCAGTACATGCTTCTTCGGTACAGATCGGCTCCTGCGCTCGCGGTGTATTTTTTCGTGTCACTTTCTGGCATCGCAACGGCGGACCAGACCCCTGGCGGCTGATAGGGCTTCACACTCGGCCCGCCGATCTTGCGGACCAGCAGGCCGCTGGCGGCCAGCGCAGTGTCACGGACCATCTCGGCATCCATGCGGTATCGAGGCCCCCGCGAGAGCAGCCGGTTGTCGCGATCTTTGGTGAGCTTGTCAGGGGTTGTTGCCGCCGCCTGACGATAGGCAGCGCTGGTGACAAACAGCCGGAAGAGCCGCTTCACATCCCAGCCGCTCTCCCTGAACTCAACGGCTAGCCAGTCGAGGAGATCGGGGTGGCTGGGCAGTTCACCGGTAACGCCAAAATCGCCACTCGTTCGAACAAGTCCAGTGCCAAAGACCTCCTGCCAGAACCGGTTCACCGTCACCCGCGTTGTCAACGGGTGATCCTGCAGTAACAGCCATTGGGCTAACCCAAGCCGATTGCGGGGCAACGCCTCAGGAAAGGCCGGCAACATTTCGGGCGTGTTGGCACCGACCTCGTCGAGTCGCCTGTCATATTCACCCCGATCCAGAATATAGGCCTTGGGCATCTCTGGCTTTTCCTGCATCACATGGGCGATGGTTCCTCGCCTCGTGATCTTCGCCTCCTCGGCGGCAAGGGCAGCCTCGTGGGCGGCAGCCTGCTGGAAGGCATCGTCAAAACTCCCCAGCCACCAGTCATAGAGCCCCTTGGCCGCCGCCACCCGCTGATCGGCAGGCAGAGCGACAATGTCTGCGATGGCGTCTGCGCGAGAAACGCCCTCGACTTCGGCTGCCGACAGGCTCCGACCCCAGATGGTGAGATCAGTTAAGCCAACGGCGTGGGCATCTGCCCCTGTCGAGCGGCCGCCGACGACCAATGGCACCTCTGTCCGAGTTGTCTCCTTCTTGAACTTGTTGTTGGCGACTCGCGGCTTGGTCTGGAGTTTGCCGTCGTAATAGATCTTTACGCCCGCAGCCGTGCCCGAGCCGTCATAGGTGACTGTCACCAAGGTCCAGGTGTTGGCCTTGAGTTGATCACCCGCGACGACTTTGAGAGCGTTCTCCGGCCAGGAATGAATGAGGTGCATGCCAACGCGGCGGCCTTCGACCCAGACATCCCAGCCCCGATGGGCCTGGCCCTCGTCCATTTTGGAAACGAGTGCATACATAGAATCAACGGCAGGCACGTTGACCCAGCAACTCACGCTGAAGGGCTGGTCGTGCTCAAGGTCCGCCTGCCCCGGCAGTTCCAAGGCTCGGCCATCAAGCAACGCAGCGGGCTTGCCACTCGGACCGGCCTGCCACGTCGTGGTGGAGGTAAGCGGCAGGTCGGTCTGCTTACCGAGAAGACTCGCCTTCGTTGAGGCTCCTTCCCCCTCGGAAAGGGCCACCTGCACCAGTGGCGTATCCTGCGGCAGCGCGGTGGCGATGTCGGCCATGGTTGCCTTCGTGACCCATATCTCGAAGTCAGGCCGTGCCGTTCGCTTGCGTGTGGCAACCGCCTGCCGTGCCGCCGGCAACTCCTGCTGAAGCGCCCGGAACCGCGGCCGGTCAGCCGCCAGTGGCACCGGCAAAATCGGCGGGGTATTGAAGACGTTGCCGTCTCTCGCCCGCTGGGTCGTGTTATTAAAAAAGGCCGAAAGCTCGTAGAACTCGCGTTGAGAAAGCGGATCAAACTTGTGGTCATGGCAGACCGCACAGCCGGCCGTCAGGCCCATGAAGACCTGGGCGGTCGTCTCAGTCCGGTCCCGGGCATAGAGCACCAGGTACTCTTCGTCGATGATACCCCCCTCGTTGGTCGTCATATTGCAGCGGTTGAAGCCACTGGCAATCTTGTTGTCGAGGATCTGATCAGGGGTGGCATTCGGGCCATGGTCTGCCACCAGGTCCCCGGCGAGTTGCAGGATGGTGAACTCGTCGAAGGGCATGTTGCGGTTGAAGGCATTGATCACCCACTGCCGGTAGGTCCACATCTCACGGTAGTTGTCGAAGTGGATGCCATGGGTGTCGGCATAGCGGGCGTAGTCGAGCCAGTGCCGGCCGCGGTGCTCACCCCACTCGAGGCTCGCCAGCAGCGTATCGACCAGCCGCTCATAGGCATCGGCATGCGGGTCAAGCACAAAGGCCTCAACCAGCGTTGGATCAGGCGGGAGGCCAGTCAGTTCGAAGGCAACCCGGCGGGCAAGCGTCCGACGGTCGGCTTCAGCAGCCGGGGCAAGGCCATCGGCTTCGAGCCGGGCGAGAATGAATTGGTCGATCGGATTCCGCACCCAATCGGTCTTTTGCACTTCTGGCAGTGGCGGCCGCGTTGGTGGAATGAATGACCAATGCGGCTCGTACTCGGCCCCTTCTTTGACCCAGCGGGTCAGCAACGCTTTTTGCTCAGCCGAAAGTGTCTTCTTGGTTTCTGGCGGCGGCATCACCTCATCAGGATCGTCGGCATAGACCCGGTCGAGCATCACCGTCGAGTCGGGGTCACCCGGCACAATGGCGCCGTATTCAATGGCGTCATCCCGCCGGTCAAGCCGCAGGTCGGCTTCTCGACTGGCTGAGTCAGCCCCATGACAGGAGAAGCAGTTCTCGACAAGAATCGGCCGAATGTGCTCGTTGTACGAGAGCGGGGCGTCAGCCGCGGGTACAGCGGTGGGCAGACCAAGTTGACAGACGGCGATGCCGCCGCCTGCAATACACCAACTGAGCCAACGAGGGAGACGGGACCACGGCCGCAAAGGCGAGGGTTCCATGGACGAAACTCCTAAGAGTCTGGTTGGGAACACCCACGTCGCCGTTTCCAGGCAGCCGGCCCAGAAACGCGGACCCTACGAAGAGCGAGGATCGATCGGCGGGAAGTTTTCTGACTTCTTAATTCTTACCTACTTTTCCTGTAACGGCAACCAATCGGCAGCGTTAACCGACCGCAGAGATGTGTTGTGACGGCGTTTTCAGCGTTCGTTCGCCAATTCAGCGTTTTCTTCCACACTGGGGCCTTCACCATGCCATTTTCTCCCTTTCAATTTCGGCGAAACGTCGCTGCTTACTGCTGGTTTCTCTGCGGCCTCACCGTCTGCCTTTGGAGCCTTATCAACCTGCTGGCCCAGGCCTCCGCTGCTCAGTTACAGGTTCCACGTCAAGATATTTGGAAGCAAATTGACAAGGCGCTCCGTGAGGGCAAACCCAAGACAGCCGGGGAACTCCTCACTGGCGTCGAGCAGGCAGCCGCCACCGAAGAAGCCTGGGATGAGGTGGGCCGCGCAATTGCCACGCGGGTCCTGGTAACTAATGCCGACCGGCCCGGCGATGACCCGCAGCGGCTGATCGACCTCGCTGCGGCGACAAAGGCAGCCGCCGTCCCAACCCGCAGCGTGCTCGAGGCCATTCGTGCCAACTGGACATGGGGCTTTTTCCAGGCCAACCGCTGGCGGTTTTCCCAGCGGACAAGCCAGGCTGCTGGAGACGCCGACCGCGACCTTGCGGAGATGGCTTCGTGGGATCTCCGGCAGATTGTGGATGAGATTCAGCATCAGTTTGCCGTAGCGCTTGCTGATGAGGCTGGCCTGAAGCAACTGCCTGTCGATGACTGGGCGATGCTGGTTGAACCGGGCAGCATGGGAGCCGCCTATCGCCCCACCATCTGGGATGTGGTGGTTCATGATGCGATTGCTTTTCACACAATGGGGGAACGCGGATTTGCTGAGCCTGAAGATGCGTTTGAACTTGAGGCATCAAGCCCTGCCCTCCAGGACGTTGAGGCCTTTCGCCGATGGAAGACAGCCGGGCCAGATGGCGGTGGGGCTGTCAGCGATACCGAGTCGCCCCTGCTGGCTGTGGCCGGTCTTTATCAAGCCCTGTTGGCCTTCCATGCCGATGACGCCGACCGCACTGCCTTCTTGGCAACTGATCTCGACCGGCTGCTCTGGGCCGGCGACGTCGCTGTTGCCGATGCCACCGCCCAGCCGCAGGAAGCCCTCCAGGCAGCGCTGCGAGATTTCATCGAGCGGGCAGCAGACCATGCGTTGTCGGCTCAGGCCCGGTTTCATCTGGCATCCAGCCTGCGGGAAGACGATCCGGCTGAGGCAAGAGCCATCGCCCTGGCAGGGAGCGAAGCCCACCCCGACAGCGTTGGCGGGAAACAGTGCCGAAACCTCATCAAAAACATTGAAGCCAAAGAAATCTCACTTGAGGCAGAGCGGACCTGGGCGGCGCCCTGGCCAACTGTCACCGTGACCTATCGCAACCTCACCAAGGTCCATCTGCGGCTGGCACGAGCCGACTGGGAGGGCCGGCTCGCCGCAGGCAAACCTTCGGGCAACTGGCGGGATGCCGAGGATCTTCAGGCCCTGCGGGCCCTGCCGGCAGTCAAAACCTTTGTCGCTGACTTGCCCGCGACGGTTGATTACCGACAAGCGATCCATCAGATTCCAGTCGCCACCGCCTTTGATGCGACCGAACTTGAACCAGGGGCTTACTGGCTGCTTGCGAGCAATCGAGAAAATTTTGGCGACCAAGACAACGTGGTTGCAGTCACGCTTGTCTGGGTCAGCCGGCTGACTCTGGTCAGCACGACCAATCATCCGCAGCCGCAGGCCCGGCACACGGGCTATGTCGTCGAAAGCGGGAGCGGTGCGTCAGTTGCGGGAGCAACGGTCACCGTCTGGCAGCAGCAACAGCACGGAGATCGGCCGCACCGGTTCGAGAAGGCCGGCAGCACCCAGACCGATGCCGAGGGCCGCTATGAACTGGCCGCCACCACGGGCCGCCAGGCGGTCCTGGTCGCCACTGCCAGCATTGCTGGTCACAGCCAGACGATCCTCAGTGAGCCGCTGAACTACTGGCATCACCGCCACCAGCCGCAGGCCCAACGGTCGATTGTCTTGATGAGTGATCGCGGCATCTACCGGCCCGGGCAACTCGTCCAGTTCAAGGGGGTGCTCCTTGAGCGGGCAGCCGATGGCCGCAGTGCCCGGGCGATTGAAGCAGGCCGCGTCGAGGTCGTCCTCCGAGATGCCAATCGTCGTGAGGTCGCAAAGCTTGCTGCCACGACCAATCGGTTCGGCTCGTTCCAAGGCAGCTTCCCGATCCCAACCGGGGCTCTGCCTGGTGGCTGGTCGGTTCAGGCTCGAGGCAGCGGGGGATCAGGGTCGACCGCGATTCGTGTTGAGGAATACAAGCGGCCGAAGTTCAAGGTTGAACTGGCTGCTCCCACTGAATCAGTGCAACTCAACCGAGACGTTCGTCTTACAGGGACGGCCACCAGCTACACCGGGCTGGCAGTTGCTGGGGCCAAGGTGGTCTGGCGGGTTGAACGGCAGATGCGGTTTCCGATCTGGTGCCGCTGGGTCTACCCCTGGCTCCCCTTCGACAGCGGCAGCCGGCGGATTGCCCGGGGCACGGCCACCACGGATGGCGACGGCAGTTTCACCATTCATTTCCCGGCGGTGCCTGACCGTAGCGTGCCACAAGCCTCGCTGCCGGTTTTTACGTATGCGGTGACCGCCGATGTCACCGACACTGCTGGAGAGACTCGTTCCGCTGATCGCCGCGTTGCGGCAGGATATACCGACGTTGAGGCCACGGTTGAGGTGGCTGCCTGGCAGGCATCTCACAGCGGCGAACCGGCGGCGGTGCCGCTGACCATCACAACAACCTCCCTCGACGGAGCGCCGCGGGGAGTAACGGGGCGGCTTCGGGTCGTTCGGCTCGTCCAGCCATCAGACGTGAGCCGCGGTGATCTCACCAGCCGCCCGGTCCCGTACCCCGCGTTTCGAACAGGGGGCCCCGTCAATAATCCTGCAGTGAGGGACCCCGATCCCGCCAACCCCGAGACCTGGGCAGAGGGGGAGGAAGTGTTTGCGGCCGACAACACAACCGACGCCGCCACCGGCAAGGCGGTCGCGACGGCGACCCTGTCGGCAGGCATCTACCGGGCAATCTTTGAGGTGGCCAACAGCAAGGATCGCCCTGCGGTACAGGCCACCCGGTTGATAGAGGTCGTCGACCCTGCTGCAAGCACCTATGGCATCAAGCGGGCCTTTGTCCTGCGGACAGAAAAAACAACGGTCGACGTGGACAGTGAACTCGTGGCCCTCGTCGGTACGGGCTACGAACAGGGGCGGATGCTGGTTGAACTGGTCAAGGCAGGCCGCATGCTCGAGCGGTTCTGGACCGAACCCAACCGGACCCAGACGCCCATTCGCTTGAAACTGACCGACGCCCATCGTGGCGGTGTGACGGTTCGAGCCTGGATGGTGCGGGACGGTCGCCTGCACCACGACTCACGGACGATCGCGGTGCCGTGGACCAACAAGCAGCTCTCCGTTGTCTGGGAACGCTTCACGCGAAAACTCGAGCCCGCCGCCCAGGAGATCTGGCGGGCAACCATCCGCACCGTCGCCGATCCGTTGGCGGGCCCGTCGGCTCCCGCCGTCGCTGAAATGGTGGCGACCCTCTACGACCAGTCCCTCGATGCACTCGCTCCGCATGCCTGGCCGGGGGGCTTTCTCGGGCTCTTCGCCGGGGAGTCAAGTTCGCGGCAGCTTCAATTCACGAACGTTGCCCAGCAATTGCAGCCAATCTTCGGTAACTGGGCGCGGCGGTTTGAGGGCGTCTCGATCTCCTACCACCACCTGCGGGCTCCGTTTGGTTCCCCGCTGCAGGGAGGCTTGGGTAGCTTGATGGGCGGACGGATGTTTCGCCGGGGGCCGATGGCAGCGATGGCGGCACCCGCGATGGCCGAGGGAATGATGATGGAGGACGCCGCAATGGCGGCAGATGCCATACCTCTTGGGGCCATGATGAAAGAGTCGGCAAACGCGACGGGCGAGCCCGAGGCGGCTGCGGAAGAGCAAGCCGCCGGTGCCGAGCCCGCTGCGGCCACCGCCCCACCCCCGCGTCGCAACCTGGCCGAGACGGCCTTCTTCCTACCGGCACTGGTCTCGGACGCCAACGGCACCGTGACGCTGGAGTTCACGCTGCCCGACACGCTGACCACCTGGCAGTTTAAGGCGATTGCCCATGATGAGCAGCTCCGCAGCGGCACGCTGTTCGACACCTGCGTGACGGCCAAGGATCTGATGGTCGAGCCCCAGCCACCGCGGTTCCTTCGTGAGGGCGACGTGGTGCAGTTCCCCGTCAAGGTGAGTAATGGTTCCACCGGGCGGCTGACCGGCCGGGTGCGGCTGGCTCTGTTTGATGCCCGCAGCAATGATTCTCGTGAGGCACTCCTTGACGGCCCGGCCGAGCGAACCTTCGACCTTGCGGCGGGGGCAAGCGAGGCTGTCTTCTTCACGATTCGGGTTGCCGACGGCACCGATGTGCTCCGCTATCTGGCGACCGGCTCCACGACCGGATCGGCCCGACCGCTGAGCGACGGCGAAGAAGCCCTGCTGCCCGTCCTGCCCCGCAAGGTGCTGGTGACCGAGACGATTCCCGTAACTGTTCGCGGGGGAGAAACCCGCCACGTCCGTCTTGAGAAACTCGCTGCCATGGCACAGCAGGCAGAGGCAACGATCGAAAACCAGTCGCTCGTCGTGCAGGCAGTCTCCAACCCGGCCTGGTATGCGGTGATGGCCCTGCCCTACCTGATGGAAGAGGGATGCGAAAGCATCGACACACTGTTCCAACGGCTCTATGCCAACGCCTACGCCCGACACCTAGTCGCCGCTGACCCGCGGATTGCGCAGGTGTTCGACCAGTGGCGGGGCACCGACGCCTTGGAAAGCCCGCTGGAGAAGAACAGCGACCTCGTCCAAACCCTGCTCGCGGAAACCCCCTGGTTCCGTGAGGCGACCGACGAACGCGAGGCCCGAGCCCGCATCGCCCTGCTTTTCGACAAGACCCGGGTGGAAAACGAGATTGCCGCAGCGATCGCTCGCCTGAACAGACTACGCAACCCCGACGGAGGCTGGCCCTGGTTCCCCGGCGGCCAATCGTGCGATTCAATCACCCTTTCGATTGCGGCCGGCTTCGGGCGGCTGCGGGCTAATGGCGTGACAATTGATGTGGCCCCTGCCTTGGCAGCAGTGCCCTGGATCGATCAGCGGCTGATTGAAGAAAAGGAATTCTTTGAACGGCGGGCTGAGCGGGCCCGCAAAGCCGGCAACGCTGCCTTCGCAGAAGAGCCTGTGCTCACCTCGCTGGGGGTCTTTGCCCTCTATGCCCGAAGTTTCTTCCTCAAGGACGTGCCGCTCCAAGGACCGGCCGCCGCCGCCCATGCCTGGTGTGTCAAGGTCGGCCGGCAGAGCTGGACCGAGCTCTCGCACAACCGCAGCCAAGGGCAGCTGGCAATCGCGCTGGCTCGCAACAGCGAGCGGGAGTCCGCCTTGTCGATCATCGAAAGCCTGCGGCAGCGGGCGGTGGGTGGTCCGCGGGGCGAACAGACTGCTGACCGTGGTGAAGAGAATTGGCAGGGCATGTGGTGGCGAGAGCGCCATCCCGGCTGGTGGAGTTGGCTGGCGGCACCGATTGAAACCCAGTCAGTTTTAATTGAGGCCTTTGATGAGGTGGCCGGTGATGCCGCATCGGTTGAGGCGATGAAGGCATGGCTCGTCCAACAGAAGCGCACCAGCCGCTGGTCGGGCAGTCAGGCCACCGCCGATGCCGTCGGCGTCCTGCTGGGTCGGGGCCATGATCTGCTTGGTGATAAAAGCCTGATGGCGATCACCGTGGGCGGTGAATCGATCAAGCCAGGGGAGGCTGGAGCAAGCGCGCCCGAGGCGGGCACCGGCTTTTTCGAGACCCGCTTCGTGCGGCGGGAGATCGGGCCCGCCATGGCCGAGGTGACCTTTGCGAAGCCGGCGGGTGGTGGACTGGCCTTTGGTGGTGTCCACTGGCAGTACCTTGATCAAATAGAGAACGTCGAGGCAGCAGGCCGAACAGAATTGGCGGTCACTAAGGCCCTGTTCAAGAAAACCTTCACCAAGGCAGGGCCTGTGCTTGAGCCGGTGCCGACTACCACAGCAGTGGAGGTGGGTGACGAATTGGTGGTGCGGCTGGTGGTGACCAGCGACCGGGCCTACGAGTTCCTCGAACTGGCCGATCATCGCCCGAGTCTGACGGAGCCTGTCGATGTGCTTTCGGGCTGGAAGTGGGGCGATGGTGTGGGCTGGTACCAGGTGACCCGGGATGCCAGCACGCAGTTGTTCTTTGAGCGACTGCCACCTGGCACCCACGTCTTTGAGTATTCGCTCCGCGTCGCACACCGCGGCAAGGCCTCCAGCGGGTTTGCCACGATTCGCAGCCGGTACGCGCCCGAATTCTCCGCCCGGTCGCAAAGCCTTCCCGTCACAAGTCGCTAGCGGGAGAGCCCGTCAGTCCAGCAGAGCTTGAATCCGCGGATCAGCCAGCGAGTCGGCGATGAGGGCTGCGCCCGTGAAGTCGTGGCGGTGGCTATGCCCCCCTGGCACGGCCACGACGACTGCACCGGCAGCGACAGCCGCCCGGCAGCCATTCTGTGAATCTTCACAGACGAGCATCTGGGCCGCCGACACGCCGGCTCGCGCGGCAGCCGTTTCGTAGATTTCCGGATGGGGCTTGCCCTGGGTAATGTCAGCCGCGGTCAGCACGAAGTCGAAGCGATCGAGCAGTCCTACCCGTGCGAGCACGTCGTGAGCGAACGCCGGCCCGCTGCTGGTCGCGACACCCTGGGGCAGCCCGCGACGGGAGACCAGCGCAACGAGATCGACCGCCCCGGGCATCGCTGCTAAGCGAGTCGGGAGCAGGCCCTGAAAGATCTGCTCCGTCTCGGCGGCCAATGCCTCGACCGTCGCGTCAAGTTCGTGCCAATCAATCATGATTTGGAGAGCGACCTGCTGTGGGCGGCCCATCATGGCGTCGAGCAGATCGGCAGCGAAGACCTTGCCTCGCCGCCGCAGCAACTCCGAACCGACGTCTTGGTAGAGCTCTTCCGTGTTGACCAGCAAGCCGTCTAGATCAAAGACCACGGCAGAGACTGCTGTCGACGCTTGTTTACGGGATTCAGCCATCATGTTCGGGGAGGCACGTTTCAGCAGGGATACGCCAGCAGGAATGTCGCCGATTCAGCCCGCATTATGCCGCAGGCGGGAAAAGAGCAGGATAACGGGTGGCGGTCGCGTGTCGGCTTGAAACCGGTCAGGCACGCCCCGCAGAAACGACTGGGCAGCGTCTTGGATCGTGAATGCCCTGCGACGTTGGTTGCGGTCCCCGGGGTGCGGTCATACAACATTGTCCCAGCGGGGTAATTCCTCGGTGACCATACGGCACCCTGCGTGGAAGAGCTTGCAAGAGATGACCGCAGGCGCAGGCCTCCGTTCGCTGGCGGCTTTGGGGTATGATCCGCTCTCACACTCTTTCACAGTCACGTACCCATCTGCTCAGCCCACAGCGGGAAGGAATAACGCGATGCCACATGCCAGCCCCAAACTCCACAACGCCATGTGGCCCGGTCTTGTGGGCAAGGGTACCGACGACGGCCAAGAGCCACCGATCTCACTGGAACGCATGCTTGAATTGACCGCCGCCGCCGAGGTGGATGGCCAGAAGTTTGACGGCATCGATTACTTCCTGTTTCTGCCGCACACCAATCCAGAGGCGACTGACGACGAACTGCGGTCAATCGCTGATCTGATTGCCAGCCATGGATTTGCCGTCGGCTCGCTGGTCGCGCCGGTCTGGCCCGGCACGGTCGGAGACTCAGCGATGGGTGACGCGGCTGCCCGCGAGAAGTTTCTCTCGGCCGTGAAGATGGCCTGCCGAATTGCGCGTGTCTTTGAAGAGCATGGCGTGCGGAAGTACGGCGTGATTCGCATAGACTCAGCTGAGTTCGGGGTGGCGACCTGGCGGGAGGACACCAAAGCGAACACCGGCAAGATTGTTGAAACCTTCAAGGAAGCAGCCGCGATTGCCGCTGACCACGGCCAGCGACTCGCCGCAGAGGGAGAGATCTGCTGGGCTGGCATGCACTCCTGGAAGGACATGCTCGATGTACTCGAAGGGGTCGGCATGCCGGAGACGCTCGGCTTCCAGGCCGACCTGGCTCACACCTACCTGTACATGCTGGGCTATAACGCACCCGAGCACGCCCTGGTGCAACCGGGGTACTCAGAGGACGAGTTCTGGGCGGCCTACAAGCAGATGACCGACCAGTTGCGTCCCTGGACGATCGACTTTCATGTGGCTCAGAACGATGGCGAGGTGCATGGCGCCGGCTCGCACGACAAGACCGGCAAGCACTGCCCGGCCGACGACCCGAACGGCAAACTCGACATCGTGAAATGTTCAGGCTATTGGCTGGAAGATGCCTCGGCCCGCTGCATTGAGCACATCTGCTGGGATGGCTGCATGTTCCCCAACGCCACGCTGGAGACCCCTGCCACCTGGAACACGATCCTCAAAACCATGATTGCCGTGCGAGACGCCCACGGCTGGAACTGACCTGAGTTACGAAAGGACTCCCTGATGGCAAAACCGCTCCGCATCGGCATGATCGGCTACGGCTTCATGGGCCGGGCCCACTCCAATGGCTACAACCGGGTCAAGGATTTTTTCGATCTGGAGTACCTGCCGATACTGCAGGCGGTCAGTGCGCGGGACAGCGAGAAAGCACAGGCCTTTGCTGACCGCTGGGGGTACCAGCGGGTGGAGACCGACTGGCGAAAACTGGTGGCCGCTGATGACATCGACGCGATCGATATCTGCACCCCGAACAACCTGCATGCCGACATCGCCATTGAGGCCGCCAAACATGGCAAGGCCATTCTCTGCGAGAAGCCGCTGTCGATGGACACGGCCGAAGGTGAGCGGATGTGCGCGGCAGTCGAGGCAGCCGGGGTCCCTAATACCGTCTGGTACAACTACCGAAGAATCCCGGCCGTCACCTTCGCCAAGCACCTGATCGACTCCGGCCGGCTCGGCCGCGTGTTCCACTACCGGGCGAACTTCCTCCAAGACTGGACCATCAACGCTGACCTGCCTCAGGGCGGGGCGGCTCTCTGGCGGCTCGACGCCAAGGCGGCTGGCAGCGGCGTGACCGGTGACCTGCTGGCCCACTGCATCGACACTGCGATCTGGCTCAATGGATCGGTGAGCGATGTGACGGCGATGACCGAAACGTTTGTCAAAGAGCGGACACACCAACTGACTGGCAAAAAGGAAAAGGTCGAGATTGATGACGCCTGTTCATTCCTCTGCCATTTTCAGAATGGATCCCTGGGCCTTTTTGAAAGCACCCGGTATGCCCGGGGCCACAAGGCGCTCTACACCTTTGAGATCAACGGAGAGAACATGAGCCTGAAGTGGGATCTGCACGATCTCCACCGGCTCGAAATTTTTGACTACAGCGACGAAGGTCCCGAACGCGGCTGGAAGAGTGTGCATGTCACCGACGGTGACCATCCCTATATGGCCAACTGGTGGGTGCCGGGGCTCGCGATTGGCTATGAGCACTCGTTTGTCCATCACGTAGCCGATTTTCTCGCGGCTTACGCCAAGGGCAAGCCCTGTCGGCCCACCTTCCGCGACGCCCTGGAAACCCAGCAGGTCTGCGATGCGGTGCTGGCCAGCGCCCAGAGTCACCAGTGGGTGAATGTCGGAAAATCGTAATGGGCGGCATGCCCACCCGGGGAAGTTGCCTTGTTGTTTCAGGCGGGATAGGCTGAGCGGACGGTAGTGGGAGAGGGCGGTCAAAACCAGGGCAGCCTGGGGCAGTCGCCATAACAAGCCGAGCCGCTCTCCCTCACAGGTTTGCGTCCGTTCTTCGTTCCGTCCAGAGTTCGTCCAGGGAAGTCGCCGTTATGTATTTCAACATGCCTTGCCCACACTGCCAGAAGAGCCTCAAGGTTCGTGATGAGCTTGTCGGCAGCACCGCTCGTTGCCCGCACTGTCGCGGGTCGATCACTGTGCAGCGGCCTTCCCCACCACCGCTTGCCGCAGGACAGGCTGCCGGAACAGAGGGCGCGAGCGATTCCGCTGCGGCCCGTTCAAAGGTGCTCTCGGTCACGGCAAACACGAATGTCAGTGTCGGCTTCTACATTCTGGTGGGCTTGGCAGCGACCGTCGTCTTCTACCTGCTCCTGCTTCCATTCGCTGGCCCCCCGGAAAAACGTTCCTACCTTGGGCGACTGTTCTTTGGTGGTGAGACCGCTTCGATGGCGACCGGTATGTGGGTGCCCTACACCGAAGTCTTTCTCTTCTGCTGGGCCGCCAGCATGCTGGTCAGCAAACTCTTCAAGATCCGACGGCAGCAGCGGGCGATGCTATTTGATGTGCTGCCCAGTGACATTGGTGAGAAAATTACGGTTCGGAACATCGACAAGTTCCTGGCCTACATCAGCGAACTCCCCAAGAGTGCGGTCGGGAGCTTCCTGGTGACCCGCTGTGTCCGCGGCCTGGAACACTTTCGGGTGCGAAAGAGCGCAGCCGACACCGCCACGATGCTCTCCAGCCAGTCTGATCTCGATGCCGGGAGCGTCGACTCGAGTTACACGATGTTCCACGTCTTCATCTGGGCGATTCCGATCCTTGGGTTTCTTGGCACGGTTATCGGTGTAAGTTCCGCCGTCGGCGGGTTTACCGACACGCTGAGCAACTCCAGCGATATGGAGTCGCTCAAGTCTGGCCTCAAGAACATCACCGGCGGCCTGGGCACCTCGTTCGACACGACGCTGGTCGCTCTGGCGATGGCAATGATCCTTACCTTCCCCGTCAGTGCCCTCCAGAAACTGGAAGGTGATGTGATTGGTGAGGTTGACGAATACACCAACGAATACCTGTTGCGGCGGCTGGAAGATGGCCGGGGTGGGCCCGACCAGCCAATGCCGACGGCCAGCCGCGTAGACATGCAGGAGGTTGTCAATGCCGCCCTGAAGGCTCATCGGGCGGAACTTGAGGGCTGGGGTGCGCAGCTGAAGACCCTCGGCAAAAGCGTCTCAGCCGACTTGTATGACTCGTGGAAGAAGATCGATGAGAAGCAGACCGAGCGGATTGCCCAGACGGAGCAGTCGCTGTCGAATTTCGTCGGCCACCTCGACGGCATGGGAGAAAAACTTGCTGCCAAAGTCGAAGAGGGCTGGAGCAATGTCCATGATCGGCTCTACGAGAAGAATGCCGGCCAGGTGGAGCAACTCGGCCAGATGGTGCAGTCAACCCGGGATGAGATTGCCGCCATGACCTCGACAGCGCAGGAGGCGCGGGGACGGGCCGCTGAGTTGATGACCGAGGCGGCCAGCAATGTGCAGGAGTACACCGGCTCCTTGCAGCAGAGCCTAGCCGGGCTCGCCGATACCATTGAGCGTCTCAACGGACAGACCCTCACTGTCGAGACAACGTCTCGCGGCTGGTTCAGCCGGGGCGGTAGCAAAAAGGCAAAGACGGAGGAAAACTCCAACATCCGCTATCGGTCGTAACCGCCCTGCAGTTCTTTCCCAGGAAACGCGTCGGGCCAGGCAACAGCCGGCCCGCCGCTGGAAGTAAACGCTATGGCTCGTAGAGAGAAGAAGAAACAGGAAGTTTCCCTCTTCCCCTTTCTCGACATTCTTGCCTGCGTGATCGGCAATCTGATCCTGATCATCACGGCGGTGGTGCTCGAGCAGGTCGACACTAAGCCAATCGCCGAACAGGCGAAGCGAGAGGCGGTCCAGAAGCAGACGCAGCAGAATCTGCAGACGGTGGCGGAACTGAAGAAGGAACTTGAGAAACTCAAGCGGGAGAGCATCGCCGGCGACAAGCGAATTGAGCGAGCTGAAAAGCAACTGGCCGAGGCGATTCAGCAGCAGCAGGAGGCCCGTGAGCGGCTGCGGCAGATTCCGCCCCCGCCTCCACCTCCTGACAAAGAAGACCTAGCCAAGGTCAAGGAGCGTGAGCTTGGGATTCAGCAGATCGTCAAGGAGATCCGGCGGATCGAGGGCGAGGTTGAGAAACGCAAGGAAAAGCCCGATCAGTCCATTTCCATTCTTTACGAGAATAAGGGCAAAGGCGGTGTCCGGCGGCCCTTCTTTGCAGAGGTAACGAATTCTGCCCTCGTGTTGCTGCCCAACAAACTCGATTACAAGAACCTGTTTGGTGACGAGAAGCCCCGACAGATTCCGCTGGCAAACATCGGCAACAACCCCGACTTTAAAAAACTGCTGGACTACGTGCTGACGCATGCTGGCCAGACTGGGTTGCTCCGCAACCGACGGGACACGATCGTGACGTTCCTGATTCGGCCCGATGCCATCAATGCCTACCGTGGTGTCAAAAATGCGGTCAATCAGTTTGAACAAGCCAACGAAAAGAAACTCGTCATCGGCATGCTGCCCAATGGAGCCCCCTTGCTCGATGGGCTGACCGGGAAGGCCCCGCTGCCCGGCGAGGGACAGATTGTGCTCGATTAGGCAGCGGGCTGACCCACGACCGAATCCAACAGAGAGAGGAGGAAACAATGGCGCGACGTCGAAGCAAGACATCCGCAACTGGCGGCAACATGGACTCCCTCCTTGATGCCTTGACGAATGTGGTTGGCATTCTGGTCATCGTGCTGGTCGCAGTACAGATCTCCAGCCAAGAGGCGGCTCGCCGGATGGAGGAGATGATCGAGAAGATCGATCCCACTGAGCAGCAGAAGATCGATCAACAGGCTGCGGACGCGAAGGCAGAACTGGAAAAACTGCAGCAGGCCATTCAGCAGGAAGAGAATCGCGACAAGATCGACCCCGAGAAATTATTGGCATCGCTGAGAGAAGAGCTATCTGCCGCCGAGGAAAAGGCCAAGCAGGACATGATGATCGTGACGGCCAAGGAAAAAGAGGCCGAGGAGAAGAAACTGGCCGCTGAAGAGCTCCGGCAGCAACTGCTGCGGCAACTGGCGGAACTGGAAGAAAAAGAAAAGAAATATATTGTCGCCAAGGAAGATATCCTCGCGAAACTCGAAGATACGCCGATCCCCAAGCCGCCACCACCCAAGGAAGTTCGGCCGCCAACGCCCAAGGATGTTCCCCGTGACAACAACGGCAATCAAATTCTTCAAGAGCGGAAGGTGCTCGTACGAGACGGCAAGGTCATCCCATTTGTCGACCCAGGAAAGGGCCTTGAGAATGCGATTAAGGATCGCCTGAAATTCCTCATTGAAAAGAACGGGATTCAAGTGGGCGAAGGCAATTACATTGCTGACGCGAAAAAAGCGGAACAGATGATTACTGAGTTCAACAGCGATCCGGCCAAAAACAAATATTTTGATATCATCCTACTGAAAGATGGGAGCCGGATTAACGTGCAGCTTGAGCCCACCGAGGAGTGCGGCGAGGAGCCACAAGACGCTGTCCGCGGGATTTTCCAGACCGTCCTAAGAAACAATCAGGGCAAGTGGTATCTCAACTACCTCGTTGAACCAAACTCATTCGAAGCCTACATGGCGATCCGCAAGGTGACTGATTCAGCAGGTTTTTACGCTGGCTGGCAGCCGAGTGATCCTGGGAGTTATCACCATGTCCTGTTTAGTGGCTACAAGATCGGCGTGAAACCACCTCCACCGGCGAATCCTCCTCCGCGGCGAAAGCCGGGACCGGTCAAGGGCGTGTTGGACTGATCGCCAGGTACGCGCCGGATGGCTTGCGGGGCGTTGCCTCGTCTGCCGAGGCACTCGTCTGGCTCATCAGGAGTATGCAGTGATAGCGTCCGGGCGAATCACCCTCTCGCTGGCTGCCGCCGTGGTACTATCCGGCTGCCTGGAACATGACAGCACCTGCCGGTTCGCCCGGGTGGTGGGCCACTCGATGGCCCCCGCACTGCGGGATGGTGACGTGGTCAACTGGAGTCCTCGTGTGGGAACGCCAGGCCGGTATGCTCGGGTCATCTGCCAACTTGATGCGGGCCCACAGATCGTCAAGCGAGTGCTGGGGTTCCCCGGTGAACATCTTGCCTGCCTGGCAGGCGACCTGACCGCCGATGGCACGCTCTTGGTGAAGTCGCCGCAGGTGCTGGCCGAACTGGCAACCGTGATTGGCGATGGAACGGCCCTCCGCAGCAGGACGGCATCTGGCTGGAGCATGGCGGATGACACGTGGCACTGGCAGGCGGCGAACGCGACCGGCTCTGATGTACTGTCCGTTGATCCACAACAGGTGACGCGGCAGCCACAGCCGCACGACACACCGGTGATCTATGACGACTCACCCTGGCTGGTTGACGAACGGCGTCGGCTTACGCCGGTACGGGATGCTGGACTGGCGGCAGTTATCGAGGTAGGTGAACTCCAAAATGATGAGCTGGCGATTACGCTCCGCTGCGGTTCCCAGACCGCCCGGATGGTTGTGCGAGGCAGCGGTCTGGTTGCCGTTGTCGCCGGACGACTCGACGGGCAGTTCGTTGCCGCAGCGTGGCCGCTCGCACAGGACCTGGAGACAGACCACCTGCTTACTGCATGGCTCGATGGGACCGCCCGATCGGCCCTGCCGCCTTGGGCCCCGGCAGCCTGGCAGGCGTCCAGCCCAGTGAGTGACGCCCCGTCGGTTTTTCCGTTGACCCTGGCGGCTGCGGTCCTGACTGAGGATGGCTCCCAACAGAACCAGGGGCCGTCCGCAGCAGCGGCCCTCACCGTACGAAGGCTGGTCGTCTGGAGGGATGTCCACTGGCTGCCGCCCGCCGGCCAGAGCCACTGGTCAGTGCCACCGGGGCAGGTGGTTGTGCTGGGTGATTGCCCGGCGGCCAGTCGGGACAGCCGCCACTGGGGCGGGCTGCCACTGACTGCGATCGTCGGCGAGGTGATCGACTGCCCAGGTTCCGGAACTGGTTTCCGCCTTGACTCCCGTACTGGGCAGCCCCTTATTCCCGGCCCTCTACCCGCCTCGGACAGAGATGGTCAGCCTCATGGAGGAACGTGACTGAGTCCGCCTGGTGCATCAGCCGTTCAATGGCATCTGGACTACTCGCATGGCCGATGTCGAGATCCTCGACAAGGTCTTGGTCGAGCCCAGACAGCAGCACCAGGCGGCGATCGCCAAGTGCTCGGGCAAAGAGTTTGGTCTGGAGGCCCTCGGTGATCAGGCTGGCGTCACCCGAATGCGCGGCCTCGCGAATCAGAGGCACGAGTTCCGCGGCCTGCCGCCACCGCGTGAAGACAATACCCGGGGACTCGCTGAGGGTACATGCGATGCAGATTGTGCCTCCGGGGCGGGTCGTCCGCGCGGCTGCAGCAACAGCCCGGGTGACGGCCGCCATATCGCAGTTCGCCGTCGCGATGCCACCAATGGTCAGATCGCTTGCCGGGGCAGCGGGCCGCCACGGGCGGGCCAACTGGCGGGCCGCCGCAGTGGTGGCCTCCGGAAGACCAAAACTGATGCCCGCCAGTGAGTTGCCGCGGCCTCGGACCAGCCTCAGGGAGGCCATGATGCCAAGTTGGAAGGTGACCTGTCCGGTGAGTTCTCGCCAGGTTTCCAGCGTCGAACGCTGTTTCCGGAGGAGTCCGAGTGTGAACGCCTGCTGCCGTTCATGCCGGCCGAAGCCGGGCCAGAGTTCTCCGTCGGGCGAGCGGCCGCCGAGCGCGGCATCATAGCCAAAACCTCCCACCGCGATGACCACATCGGCGTCAACCAGGGGGCGGGCCAGGTGCAGGGGCGTCCCCTCGTCATCAGCAAGCAGGTAGGCGGTTTCGTCAGCCATCGCAGCGTTGAACACGGTTGCCGCGTCAACCGACCGGCCTGCCGGTGGCCGCTCCCCCAGCAAGGCCAGCGGCGGCGCTGTGAGCAGCCTCACCTCGCTTGGTGCGACACCACCGGCAACCAACTGCTCGGTGACCGCGCACTGGACCAGTTCGTGCGTTGGCAGCCCCCCTGGCAAATCGCCAGCCAGGGCGATGACCACCCGATCTCCGGGCACCACATGGGCGGCCAGCGGCGGTCCTGCCACGGGCCGAGTGAGGGCAATCTCAAGGCTGGAAGCTGGCTCAGCAAGGGCCTCGGGGCCGTGATGCATCGTCACGGGGATGCCGGCCGGAACATCGAGTGACAGCGGGTGGGCTGTGCCGTACTCCAAGTCAATATTCAAGATGATGAGTCGCTGCGGGGAAACAATTTCAGCGGAGTCTACGCCGCCAGCAGCAGCGAGCGAAAGGCTCAGCCGAAATTCACCGAGACGGTGGCATCAGACCGTCAGTAGAGCTCAGTAGCCAGAACTGACCGGCTCCCCGCCTTTGCGGGTACAGAGAGCCTGGAAGGTTGCTTCCTGCATCGAACTCGGCAGGAAGGCGACATGCCCATCGGCAAAGACAACATTCATGCCATTGGGATGCTGGCTGTAAAAATCCTCGAAATGGGGATCCGCTTCATTGAACATATGTTCGCCGACACCTACCACCCGGGACATGGCCTCGCATTTGCCTTCGATCATACCAATCCACGTACTCCCACCAATCCGGGAATCCCGCTCACCGACAGCAATGGTCTTGCTCAGGCCATCCGTAATGTGCCGGAAAGGGACACGGCTGTTGGCAAAGAAAACGCCATCACCATCGTCCGGATCGAGGCCAGTGTGACCACCACCGCCACCATGACCATGGTCCATATGGTCAGCACCAAAAACGCCGACGTAGTTCGACAGCCCATAGACATCACCGGCCGCGCTGGTGTCGGGGCTGTCCTCGTCGCAGCCCGACTCCTCACCGATGGCAAAGGTCTGGGCGCCGTCCCGGACATCGGAAGGACAGAGGAAGGTCTCAATCGCTGCCGTTTTCACACCGCTGCCGTGTGAGGCAATGCTCGTCCTGAAATTCATTTGGTCATGGATCACGTTCTGCTCCAAGAACGGCAGAATCTGGGCACTCCAGCCCCAGCCCAACCCTTCGTCCTCATGGCCCGCATCGCTGATCCAGCCCTTGGGCAGATACTCTCGATTGGCATGGGCGTAGTTGTGCAGGCCTAGGCCGATCTGCTTCATGTTGTTGGAGCAGGCCAGCCTTCGAGCGGCTTCCCGCGCCTGTTGCACGGCTGGCAAAAGCAGGCCGACCAAGACGCCGATGACCGCGATGACGACCAACAGTTCGATGAGGGTGAAGGCCGGACGCAGGGCAGACTGGCCCTGGCGAAGGTTCTGGACGGGAAACTTGTTCATGGCAGACAATCCAATCCGAAGAGCAACGAAGAAAAACAGAAAGAACGGCTGAAACGCCCGGATTAGTATGCCCGACTCCCGGGCGAAAGTCACGCAAGTTATTTGCAGGTGCAAACGTTTTGCATAACAGTAGCCGGGGTTTTCCGGGCGTCAACAGCCTCTCAGGCCGCGAGCCCCCTGCTAGCTCATCCAACCGAATGTCTTGGACACTTTTGTGGGTTACACCGCCACTCCCCTTCACCAGCGGGCACCCGCTGGACGCATGACACGCACTACCCCTACGCCAGAACCGATCGTTTCGTTCGGTTCAACCGCCATGGGGCAACCTTTCGCGGCATCACTCACGCCCGTCTCAGTCGGGGTCGATTTCCATCGATGGCAGGCGGCCAGCGTCTCGGGCTGCCTTGTCGCTCCCGCAAACGCGAACGGTGGGAGCAGGCAGTGTCGGCTCAGGGCAGGTGTCGCCCGGCCAACCCCTCGAGGCCGGATGGAGTATAGAGTGATGCATTCAGAGCCATATGCCCGCCACTATCGCCATGCGTGGATCTGGGTCC
This sequence comes from Pirellulales bacterium, assembly GCA_040260935.1. Lineage (GTDB taxonomy): Bacteria > Planctomycetota > Planctomycetia > Pirellulales > UBA1268 > UBA1268. The sequence goes on along the minus strand of JBDQOY010000194.1, from coordinate 25,857 downwards.
CCGCGTTCGTGGCCGTTGCTGGCGTGTTCTGTTCCGCGACTGGGACTGCCGGAGAGGTGGTCATGCCGTCATTGGTGAGGCCCGCTGCCTGCGATTGCCAGACCGACCGCCAGCCGCCCTGGCATGGCAATGTTGCCGATCCCTGCTGTAATCGCCCCTGCTGTCCGCCACCAACACTCTTTCATGCCGATCCTTGTGGGCAGCTTCAGGCTCGGCAAGAGGCCCGCGAGCACTGCATCGACCTGCCACCGGCGTTTCCACGGTTCCATGGCTGGCGGAAAGGCTTCATGCCCTCGCCCCGTCCACTGTCGGTGCCGCACTGCCACCACTGCGGCATGCCGCTCTATCCGGGTACGTAGGCTCCGAACACCTGCGGTGCCAACGTTAGGACAAGCGCTGTGATCACAGCCGCGCCGACCATGTCGAGCAGCACCCCGGCCTTCATCATCGCCCGTAATGGGACGCGGCCGGTTCCGTAGACGATGGCATTGCAGGGGGTGCTGACCGGCATCATGAAGCCGAGACTGGCGGCGAGCGTGGCTGCAATGGCCGTCGCAAGCGGATCGCCACCGGCGGCAATAGCCAGGGCGATGGCGACCGGCACCACCATATTGGCGCTGGCCGTATTGCTGGTGAATTCACTGGTGAAGACGGCGACGACGGAGGCCGCAGCGACAAGCAGCCAGGTGCCACTTCCCGTCGGCAACCAGCTAGTCAGCCCCGTGCCAATCGCTTCGGCTAGGCCCGTCTGAAAGGCGAGTGAGCCGAGTGCCATGCCACCGCCGTAGAGCAGAATGATGCCCCAGTCGATTCCGGCGGCCTGCTGCCAGGTAAGCACACGGGGGCGACGCCGGTCACCAGCCGCCCGGTTTCCAGGCAGGACGAACAAGAGAATCGCACCAAGGATGGCAGCCACACCTTCGGGAATGTGCCCCCGAAACCACTGGCAGAGCGGATGCTTCGCCCCAAGCGAAAGAGCCAACAGCCCCGGCGTCACCCAGAGGGCCACGGTCACGGCAAATGCCAAAGCCGTCGAACGCTGCGCCACTGTCCAGAATCCAAGCTGCCGCCGCTGGTCAGCGACCAGACGGCTCATGCCTTCGATCCGGGGTACACCAGCCGGAAAGGCCACCGCTAACAGGAGGGTGGCAACGCTGATCAAACAGAGGGCTACCGGACCACCGACGAGGCACCACTCGAAAAAACTGATCTGCACGTTGAGTTGCTGGTCGATGAAAGCGAGCCCAATCACATTCGGGGGCGTGCCAATCGGGGTTGCCAGACCGCCGATCGAAGCGGCAAACGCAACGCAGAGAAGCAAACCCGTGGCAAATGCAGGAGCCGGCTGGTGGCCGGAGCGATTGCCAGCCTCCGTGACGGCATCAAGCATGCCCACCACGATGGCCACCATCATCGCGGTGGTGGCGGTGTTGGAGATGAAGCCGCTCACCACCCCCGAGATAGCCGCCACCGCCAGCATGATCCGCAGCGGTGACTCCCCCACCACGGGCAGCGCCAGCACCGCAAACGCCAGCCGTCGATCGAGCCGATGGATGCGGATTGCCTCCGCCAGAATGAACGAGCCGATGAACAAAAACACCAGCGGCTGGGAGAAGGGCCGAAAGACATCAGCCGCCGGGGCCACGCCACCGATCACGCAGGCCACTGCCGCCAGCAACGCGGAGACGGGCAGGGGCAGTGCCTCGGTGACCCAGAGCACCACTACCCCGGCCAGAATCCAGGCCAGGGCAGTGGCTTCGTAGGTGAGTTCCATACCAACACCTGAAGTCGCGTCGGCAGGGCCGACATCAGCAGGTTACTTCAGGGCAGCCTGAGCCGCCGCGAGCCGTGCCACCGGTACGCGGAAGGGCGAGCAACTCACGTAGTCGAGACCGATCTCGTGGCAGAAGTGAACCGAGTGCGGATCACCACCATGCTCGCCGCAGATGCCGAGCTTGATCTTCTCGCGGGTGCTCCGTCCCTTCTTGACGGCAATTTTCATCAGTTGCCCGACGCCCGAGACATCGATCGACGCAAACGGATTGGCCTTGAAGATGCCTTCTTCGGTGTACTTCGCCAGGAACGATCCCATGTCATCTCGACTCATGCCAAGAGTCGTCTGAGTGAGGTCGTTCGTGCCGAATGAGAAGAACTCAGCCGTCTCGGCAATTTCATCCGCCGTGAGGGCACCGCGAGGAATTTCGATCATCGTGCCGACGAGATACTTGATCTTCTCGCCGGTTTCCTTCTGGACCTGCTTGGCGACCTCGTGCACCAGGGCAACCTGGTTGTCGAGTTCCTTCTTGAACCCCACCAGTGGCACCATGATCTCAGGGTGAACCTTGATACCCGCCTTCTGGACCTTGACGGCAGCTTCGAAAATCGCCCGAGCCTGCATGGCTGAGATTTCCGGATAACTGATGCCCAGCCTGCAGCCCCGATGCCCAAGCATTGGGTTGAACTCGTGAAGCGAGGCGACCCGCTTGGCGACCACATCGGGCTTTAGCTTCAACTTTTTGGCAAGGTCGGCCTGTGATTTCTCATCGTGTGGCACGAACTCATGCAGCGGCGGGTCGAGCAGCCGGATGGTTGCCGGTCGCCCCTCAAGGACACGGAAGATGCCCTCAAAGTCATCCCGCTGGTACGGCAACAGTTTGTCGAGCGCCGCCCGACGAGCCTCTTCCGTCTCGGCAAGAATCATCTCCCGCATCGCGTCGATGCGGTCACCTTCGAAGAACATGTGCTCGGTCCGCGTCAGGCCAATACCCTCAGCACCGAAGGCAATCGCCTGCTTGACCTGCTCGGGAGTGTCGGCGTTGGTCCGCAGACCGAGTTTACGATGCTTGTCAGCCAACTTCATAATGAAGTCGTAGTACTGGAACACCTCCGAGTCCTTCGGCTTCATCGTCTTGCCGACCAACACCTGCTTCAGCTCGCTGTCAGCGGTTTCAATGCTGCCGGTGAAGACCTCACCGTTGCTGCCATTGATCGAAATGGCATCGCCTTCCTTCAACCTGTGGCCACCACAGGTGAGCGTTCCCTTGGCGTAGTCGATCACGATTTCACCAGCTCCGGCCACGCAGACCTTGCCCATCTGGCGGGCAACCAGAGCGGCATGACTGGAGACACCACCACGGCTGGTGAGGATGCCCTCAGCGGCAATCATGCCCCGCAGATCCTCGGGGCTGGTCTCCATGCGCGCCAGCACCACGCGTTCACCTGCTTCCGCAAGTGCCTCGGCCTTGGCAGCGGTGAAGACCAGTTGGCCAGCGGCAGCGCCTGGGCCAGCCGGCAGCCCAGCAGTCAGTAGACGGCCTTCTTTCTTGGCTGCGTCGTAGGCCTTGTGATCAAAAATCGGAGCAAGCAACTGCGACAGGGCGTCTGGGTCGGCGCTCTTGATGGCGTGATCGGGCTTCATCAACTTCTGCTTGACCATGTCGTGGGCAATTTTGACGTAGGCCAGTGCCGTCCGTTTGCCGTTGCGGGTCTGCAGCATGTAGAGCTTTTTCTTTTCAATCGTGAACTCGAAGTCTTGGACATCGCCAAACTTCTTCTCCAGGCGTTCCCGCACCTTTTCCAACTGCTTGTAGGTGTTGGCAAAGACTGGGTCGTGGGCCATTTCGGTCACGGGCAGCGGCGTGCGAACGCCCGCTACCACGTCTTCGCCCTGGGCATTGACAAGGTATTCGCCATAGAAGATGTCCTCGCCCGTCGCCGGGTCACGGGTGAAGGCCACGCCCGTGCCGCAGTCATCGCCCATGTTGCCGAAGACCATGCTCTGCACGTTGACGGCGGTGCCCCACTCATCCGGAATTTTGTACTTGCGGCGGTAGAGAATCGCTCGCTCGTTCATCCAGCTACCGAAGACCGCACCAACAGCACCAATCAGCTGCTTGAAGGGATCCTGCGGGAAACTCTTGCCGGTGCGATCCTTGATCAGACGGAAGTACCGTTTGATGAGTTCGCGGAGCGCTTCTTCTGAGAGATCCGTGTCGTTCTCAATGCCAAGCTGATGCTTGAGGCCGTCCATCACTTCGTCAAACGGCTCGTGCTCGTTCTCGTGCCGCTTCTGCACGCCCATCACCACGTCGCCGTACATCTGAATGAAGCGGCGGTACGAGTCGTAGGCAAAGCGGGCGTTGCCGGTCGCCTCGGCAAGACCCACCACGGTTTCATCGTTGAGGCCGAGGTTGAGGATCGTGTCCATCATGCCCGGCATACTGTCCCGGGCGCCTGAACGGACGCTCAGCAGCAGGGCGTTGGAAGGATCACCGAACTTCTTGCCGGTTTCCTTCTCGGTCGCCTTCAGGTACGAGGCAATCTGCTCCTCGAGCCCGGCAGGAAACTTCTTGCCGTTGGTGTAGTAGTCGATGCAGACCTGGGTTGTGATCGTGAAGCCCGGGGGGACAGGCAAGCCGATCTTGGTCATCTGGGCAAGATTGGCCCCCTTGCCGCCAAGCAGATCCCGCATCGTGCCGTCGCCGTCGCACTTCGACTGACCAAAGAAATAGATCATCCGGCCCGACTTTTTCGATCCGCCTGCCTTTCGAGCAGTGTTTTTCTTGGCGGACTTCTTCTTTGCGAGCTTCTTGGCCATCGGGGGTCGGAACCTTTCCTGGTCGGGGGTGAGCCGTGCAGAAACCGTGCTGCACGACGATGCTTTTCTGTCGTCGGACTGAGAATCTACGGGCGAAACGGGGGGGCGTCAACGAGCCCCAGCAGCCTCGCGGGCCCCGGTGGGCAAAAGCGTCAACAAGCATTTTTCTTATCCGTGAGGCCAGCAAAGCCTACGATACGACTATTTGGTTAGTAATCAGGCCTGCCGCCCGACCTTAAGGTTGTGCACGTTAGCCCCAACAGAACATTCCTGAGGGGCGCAAAGAGCCCCAACCTGCGAACAGACGGTTCCATGATTTGTTGCCGCAGTTTTTCCCTCCGGCCTGGCCCCAGCCGATTCCCCCCTCGCCAGGGCTGGCTGTTCTGGCTGCCCCTGGCGTTCGTCGCTATTTGGTTTGGCGTGGCGAACGGGGCCCAGCCGACGGCGATCTCATTCAACCGCGACATCCGCCCGATCCTGTCGCACAACTGCATTGCTTGCCACGGACCGGATGAGCATGACCGCCAGGCGGGCCTGCGGCTCGATGAACGGGCTGCCGCCGTTGCGGAATTGGACAGTGGGCTGCGGGCGATCGTGCCGGGAAGCCCCTCCGAGAGTGACCTGGTCGCCCGCATCAACGAGACCGATCCGGATCTCATCATGCCGCCGCCGGAGAGCAACCATGTGCTCACTGCCGCGCAGAAAGACTTGCTCACCCGTTGGATCGCAGAGGGGGCCGCCTATCAGCCGCACTGGGCCTACGTGCCGCCCCAGCGGCAGCCGCTGCCGGAAGGGAACGACGAGTTGTGGTCCAAAACCTGGATCGACCGGTTCATTCTCGCCGACCTTGCGGCAGAAGGATTGGAACCAGCAGCGGCGACCGACCCGATCACCCTTGTGCGGCGGGTCACCTTCGATCTGACCGGACTGCCTCCAACACCGGCAGAGGTTGATGCCTATCTCGCCGACACCACTGCTGACCGCTACGAGCGGCTGGTCGATCGGCTGCTGACTTCTCCTCGACACGCGGAGCGAATGGCCACCTGGTGGCTCGATCTCGTTCGCTACGCCGACACCGTCGGCTATCACGGTGATCAGACGCACAACGCCTCACCCTACCGTGACTGGGTCATCGCCGCCTTCCATGACAACCTCCCGTTTGACCGGTTCACGCTGCTGCAACTGGCCGGCGACCTGATTGAGCCGGCGCCCGGTGAACACCCTGACGATCACGTGTTGGCTGCCGCCTACAACCGCCTGCTCCAGACAACCCACGAAGGCGGGCTGCAAGTCAAGGAGTACCGGGCGATCTATCAGGCCGATCGCATCCGCAACGTTTCCGGGGTCTGGCTCGGGGCAACGGTCGGCTGTGCCCAGTGCCATGATCATAAGTACGACCCATACACCAGCCATGACTTCTACGCCCTCGGCGCCTTCTTCGCGGACATCGACGATGAGAAGCACATGGGGAAGGCAGGGTTTGGCGGTGCCCCCAACAAGCTTCCGACGACTCGCGAACCAGAGCAGACCGTGATCGGTCCGTTTGACCGCGAGCGGGTGGCAGCGCTTGACGCTGAAATCCAGACGATCCGGAAACGGCTCCCACCCCGTCCGCAACCAGCGGCCGAGAAGAGCCCGGAAGCCAACGCGGCTTCAGCCGAGGTGGCTGCGTCGCCACCGGAACCAGCATCTGTCACCGAAGAACGGCGGCAGCTGGCCGAGCTGGAAAAGCAGCGGAAGGAACTCACCCGGCGGCTGATGGTGACCCGGCAACTGGCTGAGCCGAGAACGGTACGGGTGCTGCCCCGGGGCGACTGGATGAATGAGACTGGGCCGGTGGTCGAGCCGGCCATTCCGGCGTTTCTCGGCGAACTGAAGACAGCCGGCCGAGCCAACCGGGCCGACTTGGCCCGCTGGCTGGTGACGCCGGTGGCAGAGGGGGGCATCGGTGAGTTGACCGCTCGGGTGACGGCCAACCGGATCTGGGCGTTGTTCTTCGGAGCGGGCCTCTGTCGATCCGCGGATGACTTTGGTGGCCAGGGAGAGCCCCCTGACCATCCGGAACTGCTCGACCGCTTGGCGTTGGAACTGATTGAACAGGGCTGGGATCTCCGGCACTTGATCCGTGCAATCGTCACCAGCGAGGCCTACCGAATGACCTCGAACGCATCCACCGAAATGCTGGCCCGTGACCCTGACAATCGCCTGCTGGCTCGTCAGGGCCGGTGGCGGTATCCGGCCGAGGGCGTGCGTGATGCCGCGCTGGCAGCGAGTGGCCTGCTGATCGAACAACTCGGGGGCTCAAGTGTGCATCCATACCAGCCGGCCGGCTATTACCAGCACCTGAACTTTCCCAAACGAACCTACAAGCGAGACAACAACCAGCAGCAGTGGCGACGAGGCCTCTACGTGCACTGGCAGCGGATGTTCCTGCACCCCCAGTTACTGGCCTTTGACGCGCCGACGCGGGAGGAATGCACGGCGGTGCGGATGCGGTCCAACACGCCCAAGGCAGCGCTTGTGCTCCTCAATGACCCGACGTTTGTGGAAGCCGCCCGCAAACTTGCCGAGCGGGTGTTGGCCGAAAACGCCGACGACACCACCCGCCTCAGCAGGCTTTGGAGGCTAACCGTTTCCCGGCCACCCGATGGGACCGAGCAGTCCCTGCTGGGTGACCTGCTGCACCGGCGTCGGCAGGACTATCACGCCGACCCCGAGGCAGCCACGGCGTTGCTCCATGTCGGCGTCGCATCTCGGGATGAAACACTCGACCCCACCGAACTGGCTGCCTGGACAGCCACCGCCCGGGTCGTGCTGAACCTGCGGGAAGCCATCGGTCGCTATTGAACCCACGCCTGCCACCCCGCCACCCACAGACAACTCCATACAGACAGCCTCACGCGAGCAGAACAGGGAGACACGATGCAGCCCAATCTCCAGATCCAGCGGCGGACGTTCCTGACCCGGAGTGGCCTCAACCTGGGTGGCGCCGCCCTCTCCTCGCTGCTGGCCCGCGACGCCTTGGCTGCCACGACCGGTCGCCGCCCCACACCATCAGACATGGCCGGCGTGATCAACCCGCTGCACCATGCCCCGCGGGCCAAGGCAGTGATCTTCCTTTGTCTGGCCGGGGGGCCAAGCCATCTGGAGACCTTCGACCACAAGCCGCTGCTTGCGGAACTGGACGGCAAACCGATGCCCGAAAGCGTGACGGCTGGCCAGCCGATTGCCCAGTTGCAGGGGAAAGAGTTGCTCTGTCTTGGTCCGCGGAAGCCCTTTCAGCGCTACGGCGAGTGTGGGGCCGAGGTCAGCGATTACTTCCCTCGTCTCGGCAGCCTGGCCGACCGCTATGCGATTGTCCGCAGCATGGTGACCGAGCAAATCAACCACGACCCGGCGCACACCTTCATGAATTGCGGCACAGCACTTTCGGGGCGGCCGAGCATGGGGGCATGGGTGACCTATGGGCTGGGCTGTGAGGCGGACGATCTCCCCGGCTTCGTCGTGATGACCAGCAAGATGGGCCGTAATCCGCAGCCGATCGCTGCCCGGCAGTGGCACTCGGGGTTTCTGCCCGGACAGTTCCAAGGCGTTGAGTTCGCGACGAGTGGCTCCCCGGTGCACTACGTTGGCAATCCTCCCGGTGTCACAGCAGCCCACCAGCACGATCTGATCAAAACGGTTGCCGCCCTCGAGCACCATCGGCTGCAAAGCCTCCATGATCCTGACGTGGCCACCCGCATTCACCAGTATGAACTCGCCTTCCGCATGCAGACCAGCGTGCCGCAGTTGGCCGATCTCTCTGGGGAAACCGCTGAGACGCTGGCGCTCTACGGCGCAGAACCTGGGAAGGCCACCGTCGGCACCAACTGCCTGATGGCCCGGCGGCTCGTTGAGCGGGGTGTCCGGTTTGTGCATCTCTACCACAGCGACTGGGATCATCACGGCGGCATTGAGCCCTTCATGGACGAGATCTGTCCGCCCACCGACCGGGCAGCCGCAGGGCTGCTGCTCGACCTGGAACGCCGGGGCTTGCTCGACGAAACCCTCGTGGTGATCGGTGGTGAATTCGGCCGCACGCCGATGGGACAGGGACAGAAAAAAGGCATTGGCCGTGACCACCACATCAAGGGCTTCAGCATGGTGCTGGCTGGCGGCGGCATCAAAGGCGGGGTGACCCATGGGGCGACCGATGAGTTCGGGTACCACGCCATCGAGGATGTGGTGCACGTTCGTGACCTGCACGCCACAATGCTGCACCTGCTGGGGATCGATCACAACCGGTTTACGGTTCCCTACCAGGGCCTCGATACCAAGCTCACCGGCGTCGAGCCGGCTCAGCCGGTGCAGGCCCTGCTCGGCTAGCGGCAGTCCTCCCGCGGTTTTGCCGCGGTTTGAAGGGGTTTTCGAACCCAGCGGCCTCGTGCACAACGAGTCGACCGTAAGGAAGAACCGTGTTCTACAATTGGTGAGTGCCGAATGGGGCCGCAACCGTCCGGCCTGCCGGAACGCAGCGGCACCGCAACGAGAAGTGCCACCCGAACTCCCGGGCCCGCCCGGCGGCCTGCCGAGAAGCTGCTCCATCTCCAGCCAAACCGCTCACTAAGGATCGTGCCGTGATCATGCCCCGCCAACTCCTCGTTTTGGGACTCCTGCTTGTCGGCTGCGGCCTTCCGGGCACGGTGACCGCCACCGAGCCGTTTCGCTTTCAGCAGGGCGACACGGTTGCCATCTATGGCAACGGCCTGGCCGACCGGATGCAGCACGAACCCTGGGTCGAAACAGTGCTCCAGCACCACCTGCAAGGCCTCGGGGTGCGATTCCGGAACCTGAGCGTTTCCGGTGACACCGTCAGCAAGAAGCCCCGCAGCAGCGGGTTCACCAATGATGAAGCCTATCTGCAGCATGTTGCCCCCAACGTCATCTTCATCATGTACGGCTACAACGAGTCGTTTGCTGGCCCAAAAGCTGCTGGAGCCTATCGGCAGGAACTGGTGAAACTGGTCGAGAAGTACCGCGGCCTGCGGAAGCAGCAGGGTGTCGATGCCCGCTTTGTTCTGTTCAGCCCGATCGCCTACGAGTCGACCGGCAGCCGCAATCTTCCCGACGGGGTGGAACTGAACACCAACTTGGCGGCCTATACCGATGCGACACAGCAGGCGGCCAAACAGTGCCAGGCAGCTTTCGTCGATCTCTCCACGCCGACCCGCCAGCGATTCACGTCAGCCAGCGAACCGCTCACCCTCAATGGCATCCACCTCAATGCAACCGGCTACTGGCAACTCGCTGGAATCATTGCGGAGGGCTTGCTGGGCAAGCAGCCGCCGGCTCAGGCGGACCTGCAGAACCTGTACGCCGCCGTTCAAGACAAGAATTGGCACTGGCACCATCGTTATCGTGCGACTGACGGCAATGACATCTGGGGCAGCCGCTCAAAACTGACCTTTGTCGATGGCCAGAGCAATGCTGACGTGCTCAAGCACGAACTGGTGATGCTCGACGTGATGACCGCGAACCGTGATCCGGTCATCTGGGCGGCGGCTGCAGGCCGCATGATTCAGCCGGATGACAACGCCGTGCCGCCACCGGTGAAGGTGGTCTCCAATGTCGGCGGGGGCAGTGCGAGTTCCAGTGCCGCCAAAGAGGGCAGTGTCGCCTACCTCAGCCCCGAGGAAAGCGCCCAGAACATCGTGGTGCCCGAAGGGTTTGAACTAAATGTTTTTGCGTCCGAGGAAATGTTTGAAGGCTTTGCCAACCCCGTCCAACTTCAGGTGGACGGCAAGGGCCGACTCTGGGCCGCCTGCTGGAACACCTACCCGAAGTGGGAACCGCTTCAGGAGATGGACGATGCCCTCGTCATTCTCGAGGACGACGATCATGACGGCGTGGCCGACCGTCGCAAGATCTTCGCCCGGGTCCACAATCCGCTCGGGTTTGAGTTCTGGGGTGGGGGTGTTGTCGTCACCTCGGGCCCTGACCTGCTCTTCCTGAAGGACACCGATGGCGATGACGTGGCTGACGTTCGCACCATCCTGCTACAGGGTCTGGGAACCGCCGATACCCACCATGCCGCGAACAATCTGATCTACGGCCCCGATGGGGGCATCTACTGGCAAAGTGGCATTTTTCTTGTCAACAATCATGAGATGCCTTGGATGCATAACCTCCAAATCGGTGATTCGGGCATGTATCGCTTTGACCCGCGAACCTTTGCCATCACCCCGCATGCAGCCAACAGCCCCAATCCACACGGCACGAGTTTTGACCGGTGGGGCTACTGCTACGCCACCGATGGCACCAGTGGCCGGGCCTATCAGGTGCGGCCGGAAGGCAGCGGATTCAAGATGCACAAATTGCTGGAGAAGGAGTTCCGGCCGGTGCCGGCCTGTGAGATTCTTTCCTCAGGCCACTTCCCCGACGATCTGCAGCAAGACTTTTTGATCTGCAATTCGATCGGATTTCTCGGCGTGAAGCAGTACGACCTCGACCGCGACGGCGCCGGCAATGAGGACGCGGTCAGCCACCACCATCAGGAAGGGCTTGAGATCTCGCCAGACGGCAGACTGATCACGGTCACGTTCCCGAGCCTCGACCAAGTCCCGGTGACCGGGTTCAAACTGAGTGTCAACGGCTTTCAGCAGATGAACATCGCCGAGGTCGAAGTCATCAGCGACGGCAAGAACGTTGCCCACATGGCTGACATGCAGCAGTCAAGCGACTATGGCACTGGCGAGTTTCCAGTCCGCCTGCTCGTCGATGGCAACAAAGGGAATTTTGCCCACACCACCAAGCAGCAGAACCCCTGGATGCGGGGTGATTTCAAGACGCCCATTCCGGTGAGTGAACTCCGGGTCTGGAATCGCCCGGGATTCGAAGACCGGTTCAATAACGGCACGATTGAATTCTTTCGCGGCACGGACGTGGTTGCGTCCTTCGCGATCAAGATCAATACGAGCGCCAGCCAAGTGACTGCCTCGCGGGCGTTCGGTGAAGTCTGGGGAACGCCAGTCAAGCCATTGCTCGACAGCAAGGACCCCAACTTCCGGGCGACGGATGCGATCGTCGGTGAGGATGGCGCACTCTACGTCGCCGACTGGCAGAACGTGATCATTGGCCACATGCAGCACAGTATTCGCGACCCCAGCCGTGACCATACCCACGGACGCATCTACCGACTGACAGCCAAAGACCGACCCCTCCAGCCTCCAGTCAAAATCGCTGGCGAGCCACTTGAGACGCTGCTGAAAAACCTCGAGCATCCGGTCGATGGAGTCCGGCACCGAACCCGCGTAGAACTCAGCAGCCGTGACTCCGAGGCCGTCATCGCGGCAACGCAAACGTGGATGGCCGGCTTTGACCCAAATAATGAAACCGAAGCTCATCATCTCCTCGAGGCACTCTGGTTGCATCAGCAGCACCATGTCCGGAATGAAGACCTCTTGCAGAGGCTTCTCGCATCGAAGGTCAAACATGCCGCGGTCGCGGCCAAAACGGTCGCTCACTTCTGGCACACTGTTGATGCCACCGGCGCGAGTGGGTTTGCGGCACCGGTTGAGCACGAGATCGTGACCTTTGCTCCGCCTGCCCATCTCGCGAAGGCAGAGCATGCCGCCTACGAACAGGGGTCAAAGGTGTACCAGCGGGAGGCCCACTGCGGCACCTGTCATTTGAATACGGGCAAGGGCAACGGCGTCATCTATCCGTCGCTGATCAACAGCCCCTGGGTCAGTGGCAGCGAGGAGCGGCTCATCAAGGCAACCCTCCACGGCATGTGGGGGCCACTGGTCGTGCATGGAAAAACCTACGACCCTGCCCGTGGCGTACCCCCGATGACAGCCTTCCGCAACCTCCTAACTGATAAAGAACTGGCCGCGGTGCTCACCTTCGTTCGGAACACCTGGGGCAATCAGGCGGCGACTGTCAGGCCTGAAACTGTCGCACGGGTGCGGGAGGCAACACGCAGCCAGACCACATTTTGGAAGCCAGCCGACCTGCTGGCAATGCATCCGCTTGAACCGGCCCTTGTCGCCGCCGCGGCAGGTGAGCAGGAAGCCACTGCGAACCTTGCGCTCGAGCAGGAACTGCTGGCAACCCCATTGCATCAGCTGGCTGAGGTTGCGATGCGGAAGGGCAATGCCAAACGCGGCAAAGATCTTTTCTACACGTCGGCAGCTGCCTGTGCGACCTGTCATAACCCGCCGGCTGGCACCCTTCGGCTGGCACCTGCCCTGCAGGAACTTAGCACGCAGGTTTCACCGGAACAGGTGATTGAGTCCGTGCTCTATCCGTCGAAGGTGATCGACAAGGCCTATGCCCAGGTCACCGTCATCACGGCCGACGGCAAGCAGCACACGGGCATCCGCGTGTCAGAGACTGACGACGAAATTGTGATCCGTAATCTTGCCGAATCGACGCCGCTTGCCTTCCGCAAGGACGACCTGGACGAGTTGTTTGAATCACCCGTCTCGCTGATGCCAGAGCACCTCGTGGCACAGTTAAAGAATCGCCAGGAGTTCAACGACCTGATGCGATACGTGCTCAAGATCCGCAAGCGGTAAACCCCGCAGGGCGTCACTCGCCGAATGGCAGCCAAAGGCCAAGCGATGGGCCCAAATGCCGGAGGTGGGACTTGAACCCACACGCCCTTGCGGGCAACGGATTTTGAATCCGTCGCGTCTGCCATTCCGCCACTCCGGCTGAGTTCCCGAAGATTACGCCACGGGCGGCTGTTTTGCCAGCAGTGGCCTCGCTGGCGGGCGAAGACCTTTGCTAGGGTTTGGCCATGAACGTTTTTGTCTGTGAAGACACCGCCGTGTCGGCCCTTAACCCGCTCACCCTGGCGCGGCCAGCCTGCGACCTTACCATCGGCGAAGGGTCGCTCGTCGAGTTCCTAACGCATCTGGGACAGGTGCATCGTGTCCTCCGGCCCCACCTCCAGGCCTACCTGGCTGCACTCGGGGGCAAACGGGTGCCCCACTGGGGCGGACCTGTGCTGCCGGAGCGTGCCCGCCCGTCTTCCTCAGAGCAGGGCCGGCTGATGCTGCTGGTCAACGCGCGGCTGATCCCGAGTCGGCCCAGCCTGATCACCCTGCGGTCCCTGATTGAAGCCGGCCAGCCGGGGCTGGTCACCGCCGGAGATGCCCTTGCCGCCGCCCTGGTCCACCGCGATGCCACTGGCAGAGGCGGTGAGATGGGATTACTTGATGCGGTCATTGCTGGGGCACAACCCCTTGATGCATTCACAGCCGTGGCGACCCTTCCCCACCTCGACGCCACGCTGCCGCTGCTGGAGTCACCCCAGGATCTCCTCACCGCCCATGAGGCCAGCCTGGAAGACATGCTGGTGGTGGCACTCGATTCAGGCCGGTATGCCGAACAACAGCCGGGACTGTTCGTGGAGCAGACCGACACCCCCGCACTGGCACCGGTGGTGGCTAACACGGTGGCGATTCGGGGGGGACCCGTTCTCGTTGATGCCGCAGCGGAAATCGGTCCCTTCTGCTGTTTCGATGGTCCTGTTCGGATCGGCAGACGCACGAGGGTGCATCCGCACAGTTGGATTGGTGCCGGAACGGTGGCCGGGCACGATTGCCGCCTGGGGGGTGAGATCGCGGCCACGGTGATCGAGCCGTTTTCCAACAAGGCCCATGGAGGCTTCCTCGGCCACAGCCATCTCGGCAGTTGGGTCAACCTTGCTGCTGGAACCGTCACCGGCAATCTGAAGTTCAGTTACGGATCAATCCGGCTGCGGGAGTCCGACGGTGCCAGCCGTGATACCGGCCGGCAGTTCTTCGGCAGTCTGATTGGAGACTTTACAAAAACGGCCATTCAGACGGCGATTTCCTGCGGCAGTCTGATCGGGCCGGCAGCCCTCCTGGGAGGCCAGGTCCCCAACCGCGTGGAGGCATTCATGACCCAGTTGGGTGATCCGACCCTAGATGGCCCCGCCGGCATTGAGCCCCTGGCAACGGCGGTTGGCCGCATGATGGAACGCCGGGGGATGCCGTTCCACCCGGCCGACCAGGAGCTCCTCCGAGCTGTTGCGGAACTGGCAGGCTCATCGGACGGGTGACGAATCAGCCCTGGCAGCCGTGTTTGAGCGGCCTGCATGGCTCGCAAACGATGCGTTTTTGGCCGTTTTTTGTTAGGGTAACAGGGTGTGATCAGGTTCCGCGTCGGTGGGCCGCTTCTGTGCCCCCCAACACCCCGCTATCCGCAGAGAGAATGTCGCGTGTCGCTTCGCACCGCCTTTGAAAATGGTTCGTTTGCGCTGTCCTTCGAATTGTTTCCGCCCAAAACGCCCGAGTCCGAGTCGATGCTCTGGCAGACGGTCGATGAGCTGGTGGGCTTCGAACCGGCCCTGATCACCTGCACCTACGGTGCGGGCGGCTCAACCCAAGCCAAGACGCTGGAGGTTCTCGATGGCGTCCGCAGCCGACATCCTGCCGTGGCTGTTGCCAGCCATCTCACCTGTGTTGGCAGCACGGTCGATCAGTTGCGGGACTACCTCCGCGCGGCAGACCAGCGGGGGGTTTCCGCGATTGTCGCCCTGCGGGGTGATCCACCTCAGGGCGAAGCCGCGTTCACGCCGGTGGCTGACGGGCTTCGCTATGCCGCTGAGCTGGTGACCCTCATTCGCACGGAGTTCCCTCAGTTCAACATCCTGGTGGCGGGGTATCCCGAAACCCACCAGGAGGCGGTCAGCCCCGAGGCTGACCTTGAGTTTCTCAAACAGAAGTGTGCCGCCGGCGGCGATGTGGTGGTGACGCAACTCTTCTACAACAACACCGACTTTTTCCGCTTTCGGGACCGCTGCACCGCAATCGGGATCGACACGCCACTTGTGCCAGGCCTGATGCCGGTCACGAACTTTAAGCAGATTCAGCGCATTGCCAGCCTCTGCAAGGCCAAACTACCGGAGACCTTCACCAAGGCGTTCGAAGCCGCCGGCGACGATCCGGCAGCCCAGTTTGAAGCCGGGGTTGAATATGCCTCGCGGCAGGCCGAGGAGTTAATTGCCGGTGGGGTGCCCGGCCTTCACCTCTACGTGCTCAACAAATCGCCCGCTGCGATTCGGGTGTTGGAGCAGGTCGGCATGACACGGTCATAACCGTACGTCCAGCGACTGCATGCTGAGAAGCCCTCGTGCCAGCAGGGCCGCCTCGCAGTGGCTAGCGATCAACCTGCCGGGGTGGCAGGTCGTCATCCATGCTGCTGATGTAGTTTCGGAGGCGTTCGAGCTCGTCACTGACATGCCGCAGTTTGAGCATGTTCTCAACCCGCTTGACCAATTCAACGCGGTTGACCGGCTTCGACAGAAAGTCGTCGGTGCCAGCCTCGACAGCCCGTTCGATGTCACCGAGTTCACCGAGAGCCGTCACCATCAAGACCATGATCTGCCGCGTCTCGGGGGAAGCCTTCAGTTGCTGGCAGACCTCAAAGCCCGACAGCTTCGGCATCATGATGTCGAGAAGGATCACGTCTGGCTGAAACGAGGCGACTTTTTCGAGGGTATCGCGTCCATCGACGGCAGTCGTGATCTCGCAGTCGAGATCAGCAAGATAGACCTCGAGCAGTTCCCGATTGGGCTCGTTGTCGTCAGCAATCAAAATGCGGCTGGTGGCGGTTTTCGACATGGGCAGCAGTTTACACGGCCCCTCAGCCAGTCGCAGGGGGCTGAACCGGGAATTTCAGGGAATCTGGAAAATCGACTGGCTCTTCACGATCGCGAAGTCGTCGGGGAACGTGTGGAAGGCCTGGACGATCAGGCTTTTCGTCCGAGTCTCGACGTGAACCCAGCTGACGGCACCAACGGCCAGCCTGCTACCGGTAGCAAATCGGTGGAACAGTCCGTGGGTCATGCCATCGTCACAGAGTTCCTGCTGAAACGTCCAAAAAACGTCGGGCTGGACGCGTTCCAACTGGAAGGCGGTCTCGTAGCAGACTCCGTTGGTGCACTCCAGTGAATCACTCCG
Organism: Pirellulales bacterium; assembly: GCA_040260935.1. Lineage (GTDB taxonomy): Bacteria > Planctomycetota > Planctomycetia > Pirellulales > UBA1268 > UBA1268. The sequence goes on along the minus strand of JBDQOY010000194.1, from coordinate 9,285 downwards.
TTCGCCCCGAATCGGGTGCGACAGCAGCCGTCGCTTCAGCGGCAGCGGAGCAGCGGCCGATGTGGCCACCTCGCTCAGCGTCAGCCCTTCCCCTCGCCAGCAGACAACATGCCCACTTTCGGTGATCGCGACCTCGGCCTGAAACGCCCCGCGTTCAACTCGGCGAACCGCATGCTGCTGAAACAGTTCCGGGTGAAGGGACCGTCCGTACAGCTGGAAAACCAGTTCGGTGACGCTGGGGCGGGCTGAAATCACGAAGGCGAACCTCCACACGACCAACCCGTTCCCAACCTGACGCATCTGTTGGCGAACGGATGCCGGAGTATATCGGGTTTCTCAAACCACACCTAACGCTTGGTGAGCATCATCGCCACCAGCATGCTGCGATTCCTATCAGACACCGATGTTTTCCCCGGCAAACGGCAGCTCCGACAGGCCGGAGGGTGTGCGTGCGGCGGTACCAGCGGTGGTGCGGGCAGCACCTATCGACAATCGGTGCACCAACGAAAGTGCCGGCACGAACTCGCCTGCCCCACCAGCAGGCAAGCTGCCGATTTTGCGCCACACCACAGTGAACAGCCTGTCTCCGCAGCTTGCACAACAGAATTTCCAATGGTGCGGCAGCAGTGTTTTTGAAGCCTTGCAAAGTCTTCTCGCGGACGCCAGCCATCGTGCTTGACAGAATGCTATGGCTTCACAGAATGCAGCCTCAGTCATCGATCACTCAGGCTCGCTGCACTCAACGTCAGGGAAACGCTTGATCGATTCTGGCACCGCTCGAGGCTGGTGACCATGCTGAAGGGAAATCAGGAGGTTCGCGGCCGCATCGTTGTGGTGATTGGTGGTGTGATACCAGCACGTGCACAGACGTGTTTCCGAAAATACGATTTCGAAGACGCAAGTTTGAAGACGCAAGTCCGAAGACTTAAGGGGGGCGGCGACGTGAGGGATCGACAGTCGACGGCAACAGCCGTGGCTTGGATGTCCCCCCCGCCTTCGAAATCGTTTGCCGGAGGGGCATGAGGGCAGCACGGGCCATCTCGGCCCTGCTTGCTTTTCCTCCGGGTCGAACCCATAGAATGGGCCACGCTGTCGTTGACCGCATGAACGCACGCTGACGGCGACATGAGCAGGGCGTCCAGCCATGCTGGGCCGGACGACTGCGGGCCGGTCGCCCACAGGGTTCTGCTCAACTGCGTTCAGTCCACCACGAGGATGCGTGATGGTTCCTGAAACCGAAGGCGTTGTGCGACCCTCACGGTGCTTGATTGGCTGCGGTGCCAATCTGGGCAGCCGCCGCGAGCAGCTCGACCAGGCAATCGACATGCTGCGGTTCATGCCGGGCGTGGAGATGCTCGAGGTGAGTCGGTTTGTGGAGACGCGGCCGATCGGCGGGCCGCCCGGCCAGCCGCCCTTTCTCAACGCGGCCTGCCTGGTGGAAACCAGGTTTGCGCCTGAACAGATGCTCGACATGCTGGCGGCGGTTGAAAATACACTCCACCGTGAGCGGCACACCCGCTGGGGGCCCCGAACGATCGACCTTGATCTGCTGATGTATGACGAGCGGGTCATCACAACCGAACGGCTCCAGGTGCCTCACCCGCGGATGACAACCCGGCGGTTCGTGCTGGAGCCTGCCACCGAGATCGCTGCTGACCTGCGGCATCCTGTTGCCGGCTGCACCCTGAGAGAACTCTTGGAAAATATCTCCCAGCGTCATCTGCATGTGGCCGTTGCCGGCGTGCCCGGTAGTGGGGCAGCCGAAGTTGCGGCAGCGGTCGCAGATGTGACACTGGCCCGGCTTCTCCACGCCCCAACTGCTCTGCCTGGCTGCGGTCGCGTGGCTGCCCACCAGTCGGAACCAACCGCTGCCAATCAAGGCTGGCTTGAGCGTGTGGAGGCCTATGCTGCTCCGCTCCGCGAGTCACAGTGGCCTGATGATCCGCACGGAACCGTGGCCGACTATTGGCTGGAAGGTGTGCGGCTGGCTGCTGACGCGTGGCTTCCCCCGGAGGAAAGGGAATCGTTCCTGTCGGCCTTTCACCAGGTGAGCCGCGAGACGGTCTGCCCACACGTGGTGCTGTTTCTCGAGGTGCGGCAGCAGACGCTCGTTGAGCGGATGGCCTACCGCTCTCATGCCACTGACAGCAGTGATGTCTTTGCCGATCTGGTCGCGACCCAGGCCGCCGACGGGGGCGAGCGTGGCGTGGCCACCCTTCTGGCCCTCCAAGAGGCCATGTCTGACTGCCTTTTGCACGGCGGAGGATGCTGCCCTCGGCCCAAGGCAGTGATTCGCCTCGCTGCCGATGATCTCGGCCGGGCAGTCCTCGATGCGGTTGCCGCGGTTGAGGCAATCGCATGAAGGGGGATCGACCGCCGACGATCATTCGCCGGAGCGACGAGATGCGGCAACGGGTGCGAGCCGCCCAGACCGATGGCGAGCGGGTCGGCTTCGTGCCGACAATGGGAAGCCTGCATGCCGGTCACACCAGTTTAGTGGAACAAGCCGCCAACGACTGTACCGCCGTGGCAGTTTCAATCTTCGTCAATCCGACACAGTTTGGACCGCAGGAAGACTTCGATCGCTACCCGCGAGATCTGGCGGCAGACTGCGAACGACTTGCCCCGGTTGGAGTCCGCTGGATCTACGCACCGGACGTGATCGAGATGTATCCCCCGGACCATGCCACCCGGGTCGAGGTGGCGGGGCCAGCCGAGCCGTTTGAGGGCCAGCTGCGGCCGGGGCATTTTGCCGGTGTGGCCACCGTGGTCTGTCGTCTGTTCCACTGCGTTCCAGCTGACGCGGCTTATTTTGGCGCCAAGGATTGGCAGCAGACCTTGGTGGTCAAACGGATGGTCGCCGACCTTGGGCTGCCAATCGAGGTGGTTGTCTGCCCGACCGTGCGTGACGCCGACGGGCTGGCGCTCAGTTCCCGGAATGCGTACCTCTCCGTTCCCGAGCGCAGACAGGCAACTGCCCTGTCGACCGCCCTCAAGCAGGCTCAGGGCGACTGGCAGCAGGGCCACTCTATTTCGGACATTGAGCACCGCATGGCCGCGATCCTCGAGGCTGCCTCAATCGCCATTGACTACGCAACCGTGGTTGCGGCCGATACGCTTGACCCCTTGGCTCCGGATGATCAGGCCACATCTGCCATTGCCTTGATTGCCGGCCGACTCGGTGGAACCCGCCTGATTGATAATCTTCTCCTTCCTCCGCGGACCCAGGCCCCGTGCTGACCACGCTCTTTCACATTCCGGCACGGATCACCGTGGGCGCGACATCGGTGCCGCTGTTTGGCTGGGGGCTGCTGCTTGCCGTCTGGGCCGTGGTGAGTGCTGTCGTCGTTGGGCTGACAATAGGCCGACGCCAGGGTCTGGCCGGCCTTTCCTCGTTGCTTGCCCCATTCGCCATCAGTGGTGGGCTGATCCTTTGGGGGCTGCCGGCCCTCGATGATGGACAGGGTGTGCCGATTCGGGGGTATGGTGCCATGCTGTTGGCCGCGGCTGTGGCCGGCACCTGGCTCTCAATCGTCCGCGGTCGCCGCGTTGGCATCGATGCCGACACGATCATCGCCTTGGCCCTTGAAGTCTTTGTGGCAGGGCTGATCGGAGCGCGACTTTTCTACGTCATCGAGTACCACGATCGGTTCTTTCTGCCGGGTCAGAGCCCGATCACGGCGATTCCAGCAGTGCTCAACCTGGCTGCGGGCGGACTGGTCGTCTTCGGTGCCCTGCCCACGGCCGCCGTGGCAGCCTGGTGGTTTGCTCGGCGACGGGGACTTTCGTTACTGCAACTGGCTGACTGCATCGCACCGGGGCTGTTGGTCGGGCTGGCCCTCGGCCGGATTGGCTGCTTCCTCAACGGCTGCTGTTACGGTGGGCTCTGTGAGTTGCCCTGGGCGGTTCAGTTTCCACCGGGGAGCCCCCCCTGGTTTGATCAGGTCGCGCGAGGCCTGCTGCCACATCCAGCTGCAGGCGGCGTTGCTGGTCCAAGTCTGCCCGTTCATCCAGCGCAACTCTACGCAGCACTTGATGCCGCAATCCTGGCGGGGCTGGCAGTCGCCTTCACGCCGGTTGCCCGCCGCGACGGAGAGGTCTTTGCGCTGGTGCTGACCCTGCACCCGATCTCCCGCATCCTGCTTGAGACAATCCGCATCGATGAAGCCCCGGCACTTGGCACGCCGCTGTCGATCTCCCAGTTGATCTCCCTCGTCATGCTGACTGCTGCAGGCCTGCTCTGGTGGTGGCTGTCGCGGCAGCCAGTGCGGGAGCGTTCCGCCACCCTCGGAGGATCCAGCGAATGAACCTGCCGCTGTCCAATGCTGCCGAGAAGCCTGTGGTGACCATCCGCTGCCGCGAAGACGGTCCACTGGTGATCGAACTGCCCCGAGAGTCCGATGGACAGGTCAGGGCGGAGGTACGGGTGAATGACCACCACGGGCAGCCCTTCCGGCTGCCTGATCACAAGCGTGCTGTCGCCCTGTGTCGCTGCGGCCACTCAGGCTGCCGGCCGTTCTGCGACGGCTCGCATCGAGAGCGGCAGTTTCGAGCCAGCGAGACTGCCGCAGCGCAGCCGGAGGGCGACGACTGAAAAATCAGTCACTGTGAGGGGGTCGCTGGAAAAGTGCGCAGTTTTGGGAAAGGCTGCGGGTGGTAGGAAGCGTTCCTGAGGCAACGTTTACGCACGGAAAGTTCGGGAGAAAAGGTCGGCCTCAGGCGGCGACGATATAGACTCTGGGTTGGACGATCGGTAATTTTCAAGGCTTCGAGAGCTCTTCCGGGATGCTCCCGGAAGCACTCGCGGAGGCGTTCACAGGCCAAGTCATTGGAGGCAGTGCCTCCCCAGGCCATCGATTCACCACCGGCGTTTGTCCGGTTCTTTCAGCAGCGGACCAGCGAAGGTTCGACACGAGGCGACATGTCCCAACGAACGGGTTTTTACGAACGGTACAGCGTCTGGATTCTTGCCATTCTGGTCTTCCTGCTGCCCATGGTGGTTGTGGGTGCCATCAAGGCGAAGGGCAACAACCGGAATGACGTCAAAGGCTGGTTGCCGCTGGAGTATCCAGAAACCCAGACCTATCGATTCTTCCGCCAGAACTTTCAGGGCGAAGAGTTCATCCTCGTCAGCTGGGATGGCTGCACGATGGCGGACCCACGGCTGGAACTGCTGGCCCGCAAACTCCTGCCGCCACCGGAAGAGGCCTCACGAATTGGTCGGCTGATCTTCTTCAAGACCGCCCAGACCGGGCCACGTGCGGTCGAGCAGATGACCGAGGAGCCGCTCAACCTCGATCCCAAGGAGGCGGTCGATCGTCTCACCGGTGCATTGATTGGTGATCCACCGGACGCCGATCCGGCCGCAGCAGCGGGAGCGAACCCCCAAGACACTGAACGAGCCGTCGTTGCGAACGTCGACAGCCTGCAGACCTGTCTTGTCCTCACGCTCTCAGATGCTGCCCGGGCGAATCTGCACGGGGCAATCGACACCATCAAAGATGTTGCCGTCGAGGAGTGTGGAATTCCCGAAGAGACGCTGCACATGGGCGGTCCTCCGGTCGACAACGTCTCGATCGACCGCGCGGGCCAGACCAGTGTGACGCTGCTTTTTGGCCTGTCGCTCGTTGTCGGCTTTTTCGTCAGTTGGTGGAGTCTGAAAAGCAAGGTGCTCGTTGGCCTCGTGCTCGCTTCGGGCGTCTACAGCATGTTTGCCAGTCTGGCCATCGTCTGGTACTCGGGCTATCCGGTCGATGCGATCCTGCTGACCATGCCGTCGCTGGTCTACGTCGCCACCACCAGTGGAGCGATCCACCTGGCCAACTACTATCGGGACCAGCTTGCCGAGACGGGCGTTCTCAAGGGAGCTGCCGGCGCATCCGTCCACCACGCCTTGCTGCCGCTGTCGTTGGCCACCGGCACCACGGCGGTCGGCCTAGCCACGCTGGCAGTCAGTGAACTCGTGCCGATCAAGATGTTCGGCATCTTCTCGGCCATTGGCGTGGTCGTGAGCTTCATCATTTTGCTGACGCTGATGCCGGCATTCCTCGAACTGTTTCCCCCCAAACTGCGACTTGGGGCCTTGGCGGAAGGCGATGAGGAAGACACCTGGCGACCCATTGAAGAGAGCCCCTGGTGGCGGGTTGGGCAGTGGATCACGCGGCACAATGTCTCGGTTGCCACGGTCTGCCTGCTCACGATGGCCGGCTTCGCCTATGGCATGACCAAGGTTGAAAGCAGCGTGCAGTTGATGCGGCTGTTCTCGCCGCAGGCCCGAATCCGGCAGGACTATCGCTGGCTGGAGAAGAATCTGGGCCCGCTTGTCCCGATGGAGATTCTCATTCGGGTCGATCAGCAGCAGTGCGAACTGAACTTCCTCGAACGCATGGAACTGGTTGATGAGATCCAGCGTGAGATCGGCCAGCTCAACGAGGTCGGCAGTTCGCTCTCGACGGTCACCTTTGGACGCAGCCTCGACGTCGGCGGCAGTGGCCTGGGTGGTGCTGCCGGTCGGGTCTTTGGCCTGACAGCCCGCACCCGGCGAAGCGTGCTCAACCGGCGGCTGGAAGCCCACCGCCACGAATTCCTGGACGGCGACTACCTCCGCGAGGCGACGGTGGAAGATGAGCAGGGCGTTCGCGATCAAGAACTCTGGCGGATCAGTGCCCGCGTCAGTGCCACCAAAGAAGTCGACTACGCCGACTTCAAACGCGATCTGCAGTCGAAGATCGACCCGATTCTCGCCCGCTATGAGGGTGATGGCATCAAGGGAGTGGCGGTCGATTACACCGGTCTGGTGCCACTGGTCTACAAGGCGCAGCACTCGTTGCTGGACGGCCTGATTATCGGCTTCGTCAGCGACTTCGCGATCATCGTACTGGTGATGGTGTTGCTCTGCCGAGCAGCTTCGGCGGGCCTGGTGCTGCTGCTGCCGGCCGCGTTCCCTGCGGTGGTTGTCTTCGGCGGCATGGGCTGGGGCAATGAACTGCTCAAAAACCTCGGCACCGGGAATCTGTTGATCGACATTGGCACGGTGATGGCCCCAAGCGTGGCCCTCGGTGTCACCGTCGATGACGTGGTTCACTTCATGCTCTGGTTCCGCCGAGGCATCGCCGAAGGCCTCGATCGCAAGGCCGCCACCATGCTCGCATACAAGGGCTGTGCCCGGGCGATGTACCAGAGCTGGGGCGTAATCGGCATCGGCCTCTCAGTCTTTTCGCTTTCGCCCTTCGGTCCGACGCAGCGATTTGGCCACATGATGCTGGCAATGCTGACCGTCGCCCTGGTGGGGAATCTTGTCTTGCTGCCCGCTCTGCTTGCTGGACCACTCGGTGACATCTTCGGCTGGAGTGTGTTGCGGCTGGAAAAGAAGAAGACCGCCAAGGACCATCGCCGGGTCAAAGCCGACCCAGGGACTGACTCGCTACCCCAGCCGCACGTCCTGCCAGAGCCTGCCAAGCAGGTCGTCCATGCCTGACGAGACTGCCGCTGATGCGGCTGGCAATGGCCCCGAGCGTGGTGGTGCTGTCGCGACTGTGTTTGTCAAACCGAAGCGGGCCCGGCCGTTCTTTGGCCGCCATCCCTGGGTGCTTGACTCTGCCATCCAGCGAGTCGAAGGCAGTCCGGCCGATGGCGAAGTGGTCGACCTGGTGACCCACGACGGTCAGTTCATCGCCCGTGGCCTTTGGAACAGTTCAAGCCGACTGCGGGTGAGACTCTACGCATTTGACGCCGAGCAGCTGCTCGATGATGCGTTGTGGGAAACCCGGCTGGCCGCTGCGGTCGGCCTCCGTCACCAGTTGGGCCTCGACAATCCCGAGGGGGGCTGCCGGCTGGTCAACAGCGAGGGCGATGATCTGTCCGGGCTGATCATCGACCGGTATGGCGCCTATCTGACGATCCAGGTGACCGCCCTGGCGATGGCAGAGCGGCTGGAGCCGATCTGTGACACGCTGGAGCAACTCATCAAGCCTCAGGGCATAGTCCTGCGTGGTGCTGAACGCGGTCTCGGCAAACTGGAAGGGCTCCACCTGCCCGATCGCTTGCTGCGAGGCACCCGTCCAGATGGGCCTGTCTTCGTGACCGAACACGGGCTCCGGTTTGGGGTCGATCTGACCGAAGGGCAGAAGACCGGCTACTATCTCGACCAGCGGGACAACCGGCAGGCGGCGGCCCGCTACGCCCGAGGGCGGCGAGTGCTCGACATGTTCTGCTATTCCGGTGGCTTCGGGGTGGCAGCAGCAGTCACAGGAAAGGCCTCGGCCGTGCTGTCGGTTGACTCAAGCCCCGGCGCGGTGGCGTTGGCCCGGGCCAATGCCGAACTCAATGCCGCCACCACCATGACCGTGGAACAGGCCGACGCCTTCGAGAAGCTGGCTGCCCTGCAGGCTGCCGGGGCGCGGTTCGGCATGGTAGTGCTCGACCCGCCCAAATTCGCCCGCAGCCGGGCCACCGCCGCCGATGCCTTGCGAGCCTATCACCGCATCAATCGGCTGGCAGTCGATCTGCTGGAGCCAGGTGGCGTGCTGGTGACCTGCAGCTGCTCCGGAGCCATCGCCCGTGAAGACTTTCTGGTGATGCTTTCCGGCGTTGCCCAGCGAAGCGGCCGGATGCTCCAGTTGCTTGAGTGCCGTGGAGCTGCCGCCGACCACCCGGTCAACCTCCACTGCTTGGAGGGCGAGTATCTCAAGTGTGTCATCGCTCGGGTGGCGTAGGGGCTCGACGACACCGATCGTGTCAGCGCTTCCGGATCCGGGTGGACTCGCTGCCCCACGGCAAACCCGAACGTCGTGTTCGGTTTGCCTGAAGTGCGGCCAGCCTCGAAGCCAAGGTTCGCGGCTGACCTTCAAGACCAGCCTCCTGCCGGTGATTTCCTCCGCAAAGCGTCCGCCTCAGACCTTACGGATCCGGGTGTACTCGTCGATGGTCACCGTCGTGAGTTCGCCGTCGTCGCGGGCGAGAATGAGCACGTCGCTGAAGACCTTGTCGTCGGTGTTACGACGGAAGTGGAGTCCATGTCGACGGCGTTCCCTTCGGAGGACACGGCCCACCGTGGTCGTGCTCCAGTTCGCACTGGAACCGACAGTCACGCCATGAATCACCTCGACCCGGTCGCCCGGCTCAAGCTGCTCATACAACCTTCGAGTCGCCAGTTCAGCAGCAGTGTTCATCCGTGTCTTCTCAGCTTTCTGTTGAGTGCCCTCAGCCAGCGGAGGCCATGGCTGGCTCCGCTGGCGCCAACGAGGCAGGTCCTCGTCAGACTTCCTTCGAGTCGATCCACTGCAT
>JBDQOY010000193.1:0-6882 GCA_040260935.1 Pirellulales bacterium | reverse complement strand
TGCAACGCGGCGTCCGCTTTCTCGGGGCATAGGTCGAGCCGCGTGATCCGCACGCTGTCGGGTGCCTCGATGCCGAGCTTGACTTGGTTGCCCCTGATGGCCGTGACCCGGACGGTGATCTGCGGCCCCAACGCAGTGGTGGTCTGCCACCAGTTATCGAGTCTGACCGTGAGGTCGCCGACTTGGTGTTGAGGAAAGGGCCCTTCGTCTGCCTCCCTGGGTTCGCGTTGGGAGGGAGCCAGCGGCAGATGAAAACGATGCTCAAAGCCCGGCAGCCAGAGTTCCACGGTGCCACGGAGGGAGGTCAGCACCGTGCTGACCGGCGGCGGTGGTTTCAGGCGGATCGGCAGGTCAACCCAACAGCGATTGGGGGTGAGGAACGGTTCGATGACGCCGGTTCGGTGTGGCTGGCGGATGGTTGTGCCGGCCTCGGCCTCGGCGACAACTGAGGACAGTGGGAGCCGGACCATGACCGGCGAGAGCCGCGGCTCCCAGGCCAGCCTTAGTGTCAGACGGTAGCCAGCACGGCCATCAGGCCCAAGGGGGTCGATCCGGTGGACAGCGATCCGCAGGAGATCACTGATGACTGCCGGCAGGGGAGACTGGCTGGGGGGTGCCTGCTGATCGATCGCCAGCCCGGGGGGACGATCAACGCACCTGAGCTGGCCCCCGGCCGCAGCGGCCAGCCGGCTGGCAACGTCCCAAAACGGTTCCTGCTGACAGGACAGGCTGACTGGTGCGGCGTCTGCCGGTACCAGTAGGCGGTTGCCGGTCTGTAAAGCGATCTCCGCTGCGACCTCAGTGAGTGGCTGCTCAGACACCGAAAGCGTCACGGTTGTTGGCAGCAGACTCCGGCAGGTTTCGGTACAGGCGATCGCCGCGGCGATGCGGGGGAGGCGGAAGGCCGCCTCACCGTGGGCGGTTGGTCGGGCCCGTTCAATCGCTGGCAGCGCAGCCGGACCAAGTTGAGCCAGCGCGGCTGCAGCATCATCCCGCCGCTGAAGGGAACCAGCGGAAAGCTGCCGAATCAACCGGTCCGGGGCCGCCGAGGCAACTGGCTGGGCAGCCTGTACGCCGGGGGCAATAAGAATCCAGCCGGTGAGGAAACACCGCCAGAAAATGCCGCGCTGACAGCAGGGGGAGGTGACCATGCGAACCGCGAAGAATGGTGTTGGCACAGTTGCTTGCGGGGCAGCCCTGGGCTCATGCCGAAAGCTCAGGCTAGCCGTCATGGCCCCACGAATCCACAATGGGGTCGTGCATGGCCTTCGGTCCTGCCGAACAACTTAGCCTTCCAAGGTACACCAACCGACCATGGCGACAATTGCAATCAGTTTGTGCGGTGAGGGACGAGGGCATGCGACCCGGATCAGTACCCTCATCGAGCGGCTGGAACGCAGCCATGACATTCGGGTGTATACCTCGGCAGATGCCTTCCGCTTTCTCCAGCAACGGTTTGCCACGGGGCATCCTCGGGTGACCGTTCTGGAGGTGCCAGGCATCATCTTTCAGTACAGCGGTGGGCGTCTTGATGTGCCCCGCACCATTCGAACCGGTTTCGAATTTCAGGCCCGGGAACTCGGGCCTCTGGTCGATCGACTGATGGCGGACCTTGAAACCCACGCGGTTTCCTTGGCGATTACTGACTTTGAGCCGGCCTTGCCCCGGGCCGCAGCGCGGCAGGGGATCCCACTGCTCAGTGTTGATCACCAGCACTTCCTGCTGGCGTATGAACTCGATGTGCTCCCCTGGCGTCTTCGCTGGAACGCCTGGTTCATGAGCCATGCCGTCTGGATGTATGTCAGTGAAGCGGCGGAGACAATCGTCTCAGCCTTCTTTCGGCCACCACTGCGGCGAGGCTGGGAACATGTCGTGCAGGTGGGGCCATTGCTGCGGCAGGAGGTGGCCCAGGCGGAGTCGAGCGACGGTGGCTACGTGCTCAGCTACGTGCGTCGGCATACACCTTTTTCGGCACTGGAGACCTTGGCTGGGTGTGGCCTGCCGGTGAAGGTTTATGGATTGGGTGAACGAGAGTCGATCGGCAGCCTCTCGTTTCATGCGATCGATAACGAACGGTTTGCCACAGACCTGGCTGGTGCCCGGGCCGTGGTGTCCGCTGCGGGCAACCAGTTGATTGGCGAGGCAGTCCATCTCGGCAAGCCGCTGCTGGTCTTGCCGGAACAGGCTCACGGTGAGCAAATGATGAACAGTTACTTTCTACGGGGCATGGGCTGTGGAGATTTTGTGCCCCTGGAAGAGGTGACTCTGGCACGAGTCCGATCATTCCTCGATGGGCTCGATCGCTATGCGGCTCCGCTGGCCAATCTGGCTGGCACGATGGATGGAACGAAGCGGGTGCTCGATCGCATCGAGCATTGGCTGGAGCGGGTAGTCAGCGAGGCCGCCTGAGCGGCAGTGGAGGCAGGGGGGCTGCACTGGGGAGCTGCACTGGGGAGCTGCACTGGGGAGTTGCACTGGGGAGTTGGGCGGCCATCTGTTCGGAGCACAGGTGGTATCGGCAGCCGCCGGGTGGGTGCAGCAGTTCAGCGCACGAGGCTGGTTGCGGGTGAGTTAGTCGTGACCGTCGAGCAGCCGAACCAGTTGCGGTAGCATGCCCCGAATGGCGCGACCACGGTGGCTGATCAGGCTTTTGACTGCCGGGGCAAGTTCTCCGAACGTGCGGTGATACTCCGGCACCATGAAGTAAGGGTCGTAGCCAAAGCCACCTTGCCCATGGGCGGTTTCTGTGATCTGTCCACAACAGCGGCCAGCGGACGTGGCCCGAATGGAGCCATCGGGAGCGGCGAGCGCGGCATGGCAGGCATAGTGGGCCGTGCGACGGTCTGTTGGCACCTCGGCGAGTTGTTCCAAGAGCAGCAGGCTGTTGGCCGCATCATTGGCATCGGGGCCAGCGAATCTGGCCGAATAGACGCCCGGTGCACCGTCGAGGGCATCGACCACGAGGCCACTGTCTTCGCCGAGGACCCACTGGTTCAGTGCCCGGGCCTGCTGGCTTGCCTTGAGGGCAGCATTTTCCGCGAAGGTTGTCCCGGTCTCTGCCACCGAGATGGCATCAGGACAGTCATGGAGAGACAGGCAGGTGATCCCGAAAGGGCCGAGCAGCGTGGCCAACTCTCGTCGCTTTCCCGCGTTGGTCGTACCCAACACAAGCGTTGGCGAGGAAGCATGAGTCACAGCAAGGCTCCTTGAGGAACCGGCGAGAACTCAACCACTCCCACTGCCAGAAGGGTTACCGCCGGCCAATCGGCAGCCGTGGCACGTCGATCGGCCGCGGCTCCACGTCAAGCAGGATACCCTCAATCCGCTTGGGAAGAATGGTGCCAGCGGCAAGTTTTTCTTGATCGGGGCCGAGGGCCGTCGCAATCCGGACGAGCTCCTGATGGGGCTGACGGGAGCCATCCTGCTGTTCAACCGCCAGTTGCGAAAGGCTGCCGACGCAGACGATGCTCGATTCTCGATCGTGGAACTCCCATGCCTGCCAGCCTTGCCGGCGCAGTGCCTCGGTCAGCCGATGGGCATTCTCGGCAGCCTGGATCAGACGACTTGCAGCAGCGTCATCGTCGTCGGCAGCAAGGGCCGCGGCATCAAAGCCCCCGGCACCGGAAAAGGTGGCAACCCGCACGCTGTAGCGTCCTGGGCAGTCGAGCAGGCTGTGGTCGACATCGCTGTTCATTTCGATCACGAACGGATCAAGCTGCGGGCGACTGAAATATTCTTCAGGAAGCAGCGGGTTAGGAATCATGAAGGCCATGTGGAGCGGGCCTTTTGTGGCCTGTTTGTCCAGGCCGACCATCCGCCGAAAATCGGAGAACGCCCGGCTCTTACCCTGTTCGCCTGACAGTGCAGCTGGCCGCAGGGACTTGATGCGGGCGAGTACTTTCTGGCCTCGGGCGTCATCGCAGGAGGCGAAATCACCCACCATCACCGCCACCTCAACAATCTGGGTGGAGTTGGCGTACCGCATCTTCTTGGGGCTGCCATCGGGGTTGAGGCCGAGTCCGTGCTGTTCTCCGGTGAAGTCAAAGGCCTGTTCGTGGGTAGAGGCCTCAAGCCGAAATCGGCCGCGGAGTTCCTGCACGAGTTGCCGGGCATCGTCTCGCGCGCCGTCACCGCGGAACGTTGTGACAAGGACCAGCCACGGTCCGTTCTGTTCCGACAGCGGGTACATCGCCTGTCGGTCAGTCTGAGATTTGGTGAACCACGTGGTGGGTAGCCAGCCCCCCTGGCCGGCCGCAGGTGTCGGCCAGGCCGACGCCAGCGTCGCCACCATGATGAGCAACAGGCAAGGCAGTGGGGAGGGACGCGGAGGGAACACGGCGGGGTCCGCAGACGGGGACGGAAATCAGAACAAAGTCGCGGGACGTTAGCAGTCGGGTGCGGGCGAGACGAGAGGAGTTTTGCCACGTTGACCGACGGGCTGGCTGGCAGGACTGCCAAACCGGGTAAGATGGGAGATGGCGGCGGTGGTGCTGCCACGGCTGCCCGTGGGTGGCCCGCCCGGTGTTTCCTGAGCCGCCTCGGATGCCACATGATCGAGAAAGTTGCAGCCCCGGATTCCCCAGCCCCGTCCGGCTCCCTTGCCCGGTGGGTTGCCGTCGCGTTGGTGCTGGGCTGGGCGGGATTGCTGGTGCTGCCTCCGTTTGGCCTCTGGACGCTGCGGGACCACTGGCTGGCAGAGCTTGATGCTCCGGCGGTGCAGGAGCAGTGGAATCGCTTTCGGCAGGACATGCAGCAGCAGTCGGATCGAAGCGGTCCGGTGCAGCACAAAGTTCCCAAGAGTGTGGAACCACCGCTGCGGGTCTGGCTGCGGGACTACTTCTGGCTCGCGGTCACAGCCTGGGCCGTACTCGGCACGACGCTCTATGCCTTTCTGGCGGTGGCTGTGCTGGGCGTCATTCGTGCGGCCCAGCAGTGATGGGTGCGGGCTTACTTTCCCAGGATCAGCCGGGCAGTGAGAGCCACGCCAACGAACATCACCAACACAATGCCAAGCACACCGAGAAGCGAGAACACGTCGAACACCTTTGTCTGGAGAAGCGGACGGGGCCGCGACCGGGACTCGAGTTGATCGCGGACCACTCGATCGTAGCAGGCAACGCTTCCGAGTCGCCAGCGCGACCCGGAGGGATACGGGCTTACCGCCGGAAAAGTTCGTCTGGAACGGTGTCGCATGCGGTGCGGCCGACGTCGTCGAGGGTCCGCCGCTGGCCGACGGTGTGCCACGGCGTCACATCGGCCAGTTCTGGCATGATCTCGAGAATTTGACCGATCAGTTGACCGATCAGCCGGCCGGCCTGTCCCTCGCCAAACTGTTCGCGAATGGCAGCGGCGGTCTTCATCAATTTGACCATCCGAGAGCGGGCCAGCACGGGGCCGGAAAGTTGGCCCTCACTTTCTTCCAGCAGGTCCGCCATGGGAACGTCGAGAACCTGCTGCCAGCGCTGCAGGTCCGTAATCCGCAGGTCACAATCGCCCTGTTCTTGCCGGCGGATGACAGCCATCTCAATGCCCAGCCGGCGGGCCACGTTCCGCAGGGTGACGCCCTGCTGCTGCCGGACTTCTGCAATCCGGTGCAATTGCCGTCGGGAACCACGGCGTGGCGGAGATGCGGATGGAAGCTGGCTACGAGCCCGAGCGTGCTTCTCGTGCGGCGTCGTGTTGGGTGGTGACGATTGGGCTGACCGGCAGTCGGCCTCTGCCCGAGCGGCATCCGAGTATGCGGCATCGGCAACTGCCATGGGGTCTGGGTAGCAATCGTCGTGATCGTCGCGCTCTTCTCGGTAATGAACGTGATAGGGAACCGTGGCCATCGTCGCCTCCTTCTCGCGAGCAACTCCAGGGATGGTCTTGTGGAAAGACCCCCCTGACGGAACCGACGGCAATTGCGTCCTCAGATGCGCCCCCTCACTGTTTGAGCGCAGCCAAGCTGCGACTGCATACAAGTGGGGTGTGAGCTGAAGAAGAAATCGCCGTTGTTGCTCACCAGAACGGACCATGCCTTGCCCGCACGTCCGGCTGGTGAAACTTTACCCTCGCGACCCCCCTGCGGAAAAGCGAACTCCCTGAAAAAACAAGGAAGTGATTTCCGGAAGCGGTTTGCGAGCCATCTTGTGTGTGGTCATGGGTGTGCCCTCTGTTACGGGCCCCGGACCCGAAGCGTTCGCGCCGCCTGAAAAAAATGCCTGGGAGATTCCAGGCGGGTGCTGCAAGCCGGTGCTGGCTATAGTGCGGGGACAGTTGGCAGCCCTGCAGCCCAAGCTGCCCCGCGAGACGTCCACCCCCCCCCCGGAGATTTGGCTGATGTCCCACCCGCCGGTGACTGGCATGGTGAAGCCCCCTGTCGCCTATGCCCTCCTTGGGCCGAGCAGCCAACTCCGGGTGACCGGCGTCGATGCGGTCGGCTTCATTGAAAACTTCACCACCAACAAGGTGGGAGACCTTGCGGTGGGCGGTGGCTGCGACAGCTTCTTCTGCGATGCCCGCGGAGCGGTTCTTGATCTGGCCCTGGTGCGGCGGACAGAGGATGGGCTGCTGATCGATGTTGGTCCAGATCGTGCAGCGACCCTGCGAAGCCATCTCGACCGCTATCACATTCGTGAGCAGCTCGTCCTGACTGATGTCAGTGGCTCGGTGACAGGACTCGCTCTCATCGGAGCCGAGGCTGAGGCATGGCTGAGAACGCATGCGGATCAGCCGCCACCGACAGGCAGCTATCAGTTTGGTGACTGCCAACACCACCAGGCTGCGATTGACATGGCCGAGGGCATCGAGCCGCGCCACGGTTTCCTGGCCGAGGTAGCAGCCCTTGGTGAAACAGAGGGCCCGAGCGTCGAGGCCGAGTTCCTGGGGAAGGGTTTTTTC
>JBDQOY010000192.1:0-3580 GCA_040260935.1 Pirellulales bacterium | reverse complement strand
GGGAAGGGCGGCGGTTCGCCTCGTCGGGGGAAAGGTGCCGACGGGGGCCAGGAACGCTACCGAGACGCTGCCACGGTCAAGGCACTCGGGTGATCACCTTTCATGGCCCCCGAATTGCTGCCACATCGTACCCTGCCGGTGGAGCAGGGCCTACCGGGGGCGTCAGAGATGAGGGAAAACGAGCAGGAGCCTGAACGGCCGCACCTGCTCACGTCGTTCTGGCACGATCTTCGGCATAACTTGCCCGCAGATAGACCGGCAGGAGTTCGGCGTGGGAGTGAGTCGAGCCCCGAGCGGCCGCAGCGAGTCCGAGGTGGGCGACGGTGGTGGCCGTCGGCTGCCAGAGGTTCGCTGGCGCGAGCCGCAGGTCGGGACGCGCGGCGGTCAGTTCTGCCGAATCCTCATCTG
The DNA here is from genome assembly GCA_040260935.1 of Pirellulales bacterium. Classification (GTDB taxonomy): domain Bacteria; phylum Planctomycetota; class Planctomycetia; order Pirellulales; family UBA1268; genus UBA1268. Next base: position 3,172 of record JBDQOY010000192.1, on the reverse strand, counting down.
ACAACGACAGCCCCGGGCCAGTGATCAGCCCACCTTCCGGCAGACTCTCCCACCATGCCGCAGGCGTGGTCAGCTGCCCCGCGTTGGTCTGCCAGCAGTGGGGCGCGTCTGGAGCCAGCGGCGTTGCGGTTGTCACAAATAGTTCGCCGCGGCCAGCAGCAAAGGCAACATCAACCCGATCGGCTGGCCGGTCGACTGGAGCAACGGCTGCCGTCGCTTGTTCAGCCAGACAGGCGGCCGTCGATACGCCGACCAGGTCGCAGCCGGTCGACCAGGCGATCGCTTTGGCGGTGGTGACGCCGACCCGCAGGCCAGTGAACGGGCCCGGTCCGATCGCGACGGCGACGAGTTCAACGTCGGCCAGTAGCCAGCCGGCGGCGGCGGTGGCGGCGTGGATGGTCGGCATCAGATCGCGTCCCTGATTGCCTGCGGCAGCGAGGGGGTGTTCCTGGAAAACCAGTGCCGCAGCCAGGTTTGTTGCCCGCGTCCCAACAGCCACGCTGCCAGGGCTGCTGCTGGTTTCGACGGCGAGCAATGTCTGAATCTTGTTCCGAATCTGGGCCATGAGGCTGCCTGCTTGACCGTCACAAAGAATCAATCATACCTTTTAGGACGGCGTTGAGAGCATACCTTGCGGATTTCGGGTCCGCCGGAGGTCGCTGCTGCTGACATGCCGGTGGCGATGTGACCGCTCTGCGTTCCGGCGGCTCAGTGAGTGCCCAGTCTTGGATCGCGACCGAGCCAACTGCTCAAGGCCGATCCAGCGACAGGGAAGCATCCGTGAAACTCGCCATCATCAGTGATATCCACGGCAACCTTGAGGCACTGACCGCCGTCCTCGCTGACATCGACCAGCAGCAGGTTGACGCGGTCTACTGCCTTGGCGATGTGGTCGGCTACGGCCCCAACCCCTGTGAGTGTCTGACGCTGGTCAGAGAGCGATGCCAGAGGGTCATTCTGGGAAACCACGATCAGGCCGTGTTGTTTGATCCCGAAGGCTTCAATGTTGGGGCGGAACGGGCAATTCGCTGGACGCGGGAGCAGCTGGAGCGGCACGACCAGCGGGCCCGTAATCCCGATGACAACCTCAATGACTTTCTCGGTGAACTCCCCCGGAGCTTTCATGAAGACGATATCCTCTTCGTGCACGGGTCAGCCCGCCGGCCGCTCGATGAGTATGTGTTTCCGGAGGATGTCTACAATCCACTGAAGCTAAAGCACATCTTCGAATTGGTGACGCGGCTCTGCTTTCAGGGGCATACGCATGTGCCCGGGGTGTTTACGGTGGCCCCTGAGTTTGTGGCTGCTGCCGTCGGCCCTGGGACGTCCGAGGTGCGGATGGTGCTGCCGACGACCAAGGCCATGATCAATGTCGGCTCAGTGGGCCAGCCCCGTGACAACGATCCCCGCTCGTGCTACGTGATCGTCGAAGATTTCGCGACGGTCCGGTACCGGCGAATTCCCTACGCCGCCGAGACCACCTGCGCGAAGATTCATGGCATCGCCGACCTCGACAATTTTCTCGGCGATCGCCTCTTGCTGGGCCGTTGAGGCTCCCCTGAAAATCGGCGGGGGGCCCTCCTGAACCGCGGTCAAACCGACTACACTTAGGGTTTTCCTGCCGAATGGATCAATCGTGGAACGCCGCTACGCCCTCTTTATTGCCATTTCCCTTGCTGCCGTCCTCGGCAGTCAGGTCCTGAGAACGACGCTCTTCCCGCAGCCGGAGGAGCCACTGCCGGCAGCCAACGAGACGGCTGATCCGACGGCAGCCGAGGCCGACGCAGTGGCGGCAGACATAAACGGCTCGGCCGCTACAGCGGCAGCAGGCCCGGACGATGCCGCAGCAGGCTCGACAGCGGTGGCAGCGTCACCTGCAGCAACGGCCTCAGTTGCGGCAGCCCCTCGACGCCGGGTGACACTGGGGTCGCTCGACGCCAGCGGGCCGGTCGGCATGCTGGTGACGCTTTCCAGTCGGGGCGGCTCGGTTGAACGAATTGAACTGGCCGGTGAGCAGTTCCACGACCAAGATGATCGTGGGGCCTACATCGGTCACGTTGCAGCGGATGTTGTTCCGGAGGGCTGTCGGCTGGGAGTTGTTGGGCCCGGCACGCCGGCGGCGGTGGCCGGCCTGCAGCCCGGCGATGTGATTGTGCGGGTGGGTGAATCGAATACGCCCGATCCTCAGAGTCTGGTGGCGGTGCTGGCCCGTGCGAAGGTTCGCAAGCCCCTGCAGGTGACCTATCGGCGGCCGACCGGTGACACGCTGGGAGGTGAACAGACCGTTGAGGTGCAGCCGACCCGACGGCCACTGGAAGTGATCCGGCCAGAGTTTGATGCCTTGCCAGTGGCCGATGTGGCTGCTGGGTTCCATGACCCGCTGTCATTTCGGTTGACGCTTGCCTCGCGGGATGGAACTGACCGGCCGGATGGCGGTGAACTGCCAGGCCAGGAACTTGAACAGATCGACTGGGAGACCGAGGTTGTCAGCGGTGGTGGGGCGGTTCGCTTTCGCCGGCAGGTGGCGGCAGGGCTCGAGGTGGTGAAGGAGTATCGCCTGGTGACTGCGGCAGATGCACCGGTCGGGCAGGTCGACGAGGCGCGGGCTGGACGCTATCGGCTGCAGCTGCGGGTGTCATTCACGGCGGCTGAGTCGACGCGGCTGGAGTATGCCCTTGATGGCCCCAATGGCCTGCCGACTGAAGGCTGGTGGTATGCCGCCCGGGTGTCGCGGTCATGGGGTGGGCTGGGGGTGCGTGACGTCGCCATGCGATTTGTCGGTGAGCCGACCGCCTTGATCAGCAGCATGACGCTGGCGGATGAGGAGTCGATTCCCCCGGCCAGTGCCGTGCTTGCCGACAAGCCGCTGTCGTTTGCCGGGGTGGACGCCCTCTATTTCGCCTCTGGTTTGATCCCGGCGGTTGAGGGAGACGAGGTGCCCCAGTTGGCTGAAGTTGAGCCACTGGTGGTTGGTGAGGTGCCGGAGGCAGCCCGCCGCAAACTGGTCAATGTCAGCTGCCGGCTGCTTTCGCAGGAACTTGAACTGGAGGCTGACCAGACCGTTACGCACCGTTACGACATCTTTGCCGGTCCCAAGCGGCCCAGTCTGCTGGCGACGTTTGGTCAGCCGCGGGCGGCGATGGATGACCTGGTCTACTACGGGTGGTTTGGC
>JBDQOY010000015.1:0-4520 GCA_040260935.1 Pirellulales bacterium | reverse complement strand
GGCATAGATCGGCTCTGCCGTCGGCGCGAGCCGAGCCGCCAGGTGCGTGGTTGCATCGACCGACTGTTGGCCCCGCATGTCGGTTTCCCAGCCGCCTGCTAGCGTCACGCGGTCGGGCATCAGGCTGGTGTCAAGGTCGGCCAATGACTGGGTTTCGACAACCGCATCAATCCAGACACCTCCGGCGGCAGGCAACACCTGCACGACCACCCGCTGTCGCTGGGGAACCCATGCTGAACTGGCGAGCAGGCCACTGGCTGTAGTTTTCGCTGGTGGCTCCACCCAGGCCGACTCGATCCGCCCGGCCCGAGGTGGCATCGCCGCGAAGTCTGGTGGGATGGTCCGCACGACAGGCCAGTCGGCCGCGATCGTTCGCAGCGTCCGGTCCCAGAGCTTGCCACCATCCCGAGCCGGCAGGAACATGCCATCCGAGGCCACCGGGCCCGATGAGGCCACCTCCGTTTGCTCCATCGGCAGCAAGGGCTCTTTCTGTGCAGCCGTCGCCACTGCGGGAAGGGTCAGTACCCACACCCCCAGGCCGCCCAGCCACTGCCGTGACTGACACCGGAAAGAAAATCCGCGACAGGAAGGAGAATGTGAGACCATCGCCGCGGACTCTCCCAGCCTTCCCGAGGACAATCAAGACGGGTTTCGGAGGCACGAACGCTCGCCATGACCCCGCGTCTGTGTGGGGTGTTCGATGGACGCTCTGCCCGCCGTTGAGGCCGAAATGCTATCCTGCTCTCCCCGCAGACAACCTGTGACACAGCAGGCAACGACACAAGGATGAGTCGACGGCGATGGCAAGGCAGGCAGGTAAGGAAGACTCCACGATCGACACCGACACCGCCGCCTTCGCGGACTCCTTGCGAGACACCCTTCGCAGCTGGTGGGGATTCGACACGCTTCGCCCCCTGCAAGCAGAAGCCATCGCCGCGGCAGCAGGTGGCCGCGACTCGCTGGTGGTGCTCCCCACTGGCGGTGGCAAAAGTCTCTGTTACCAGCTTCCCCCACTGCTCGACGAGACAACTGATATTGTCATCTCCCCGCTGGTCTCGCTGATGAAGGATCAGGTCGACGCTCTTGAGGCGATCGGCTATCCAGCGGCAGCCATTCATGCAGGGCTGTCGCTCGACCAACGCCGGCGGGTCTACGACCGGCTGCGTGCCGGTGACCTGCGGCTTTTGTTCACCGCGCCGGAACGGCTGTTCAACACCGGCCTGCTCGACACCCTGACGGCTGTCGGTGTCAGCCGCATCAACATCGACGAGGCCCATTGCATCAGCCAGTGGGGTCACGATTTCCGACCTGAATACCGGCAACTGGCGGCCGTCCGGGAACGCTTTCCGCGGGCAAGCGTCCATGCCTTTACCGCCACGGCCACGCCGCGGGTGCGGGACGATATCGCCGCGCAGATGCAACTTCGCGACCCCGAGACCCTAGTCGGCGTCTTTGACCGCCCCAATCTGACCTACCGGGTGGTGCCGCGGACCGACAAGACCAGACAGACCCTGGAGATTCTTGGCCGCCACGGCGGCGAGGCATCCATCGTGTACTGCATCTCGCGTCGCGAGACTGAAGACCTGGCAGCCCGTCTCACCGCTGCTGGCCTGCTTGCCCATCCGTACCATGCCGGCCTCGAAGCGACGCAACGACACCGGACGCAAGAGGCCTTCGCCAAAGAAACCCTCGATGTCGTGGTGGCCACGGTCGCCTTCGGCATGGGCATCGATCGCTCAAATGTCCGGCTCGTTCTTCACACGGCGTTACCGAAGAGCCTGGAGGCCTATCAGCAGGAAACTGGACGGGCCGGCCGCGATAGCCTTGCCGCTGAGTGCGTGCTGCTCTACTCCGCCGCCGACGTCTTCAGTTGGGAGTCACTGATCCGGCGGGGCATGGACGCGACTGACCTCGGACCTGATGAGGCTGAGCGGCTGGTTGAGTCTCAACTCACCCATCTCCACCAGATGCGTCGGTATGCCCAGGCCGCCCGCTGCCGGCATGCAGCCCTCTCGGAGTATTTCGGGCAGTCCTACGAGCCGACCTCGTGCGGTGGCTGCGATATCTGCCTCGGCGAAACCCAAAACCTGCCCGATAGCCACATTACCGCACAGAAAATCATCTCGTGCGTGGCCCGGGTCGGTGAACGCTTCGGGGTGCGTCACCTAAGTGAGGTCCTGCGTGGTGCCAGGACAGCCGCGATCGATCGCCACGGCCATCACCGGCTATCAACCTACGGCCTGCTCGCTGAGCTCGACCAACGCACCTGCGAGAATCTTGTGCACCAACTGCTCGACCAAGACTACCTCTCCCGCAGCAGCGGCGACCGACCGGTTGTGACCCTCAATGCTCGTTCGTGGGAGGTGCTTCGCAACGAGCGGGACGTTACCCTGCTTGAACCCAGGCTGAAGAAGACAGTCCGGGCACAGAGTGACGCCGATGACTGGGAGGGGGTCGACCGTGATCTCTTCGAGCGGCTGCGGAAATGGCGCCGCACGATTGCCGACCAACGAGGCAAGCCTGCCTGGACCATTGTCGACGACAAAGCCTTGCGGTCCATCGCGCGGGAAAAGCCGACTTCCCCTGCTGCGCTGCTCCGCTGCCGAGGCATTGGCGAAAAGCGGCTGGCCGATCATGGCGCAGCCATCCTCGACATCATCAGCAGCAGCCCGTAGCAGGCACCTTCACGGCCCTGCTGCCCCTCAGGAACGCCGTGCCCTCAGCGAGCGGAATGCCGCTCCAGGACGATGGTTCGGTCGCAGGCCTCAGTCAGCGGCCCGGTCGCGCCGGCTGTCAGCACGATTGCCACTCCCCGCTGCTGTGCGTCCCGAAGCAGCATGGCAACCGCCTGTTGCTGGTCGCTATCAAGCCCCTCCGCTGGATCATCAACCAGGAGCAACCGCGGCTGGATAGCCAGTGCCCGGGCCAGTTCAAGCCGACGCCTGTCAAACCAGGCCAGCCCTCCAGCTGGCTGCTCACCACTGTCTCCGAGATCACACCATGCCAACCAGGCGTCGGCCTCCTCAGCGGGAGTGGCCCCACCTCTCCCCGAGAGTCGCTGCACCCAACTGGTGCCGTCTCCCTTTTGCTCGACTGCGACGAGGAGATTTTCAAAGACCGTCATCTCAGGAAAGACCCGCGGCTGGCGGAACGTGCGTGCCACGCCAGCCCGAGCAGCAACCTGAGCGGATCGCCGCCCGCGCTGCCAGAACGCCAACGCCAAGGCAACACCAAGCGTCATCCCGGCACCAAGGGCCGTCCAGCCCCGCAGCCTGATCAGACGTTTGCCACCCGCCAACTGAGCAAACGTGGCCTCATCCAGTGGGAGACGCCGCCGCGGCTCGTTGGCATCCCCCACAAGGTCTGACAGATCAGGAATCGTGCCCGGCCCGGTGCGCCGGGCAGTCACTGCCGCCTGCAACTGATGCCGCAGTTCCCGGGCCTCTTCAAGATCACGACGAACGGCCAGCACCTTCCGGCCATCCGCGGTGACAATCCGCCAGTTGCCCGCGAGGCGATCGATCGCGAGTTCGGCGCGAAAATAACTTCGAATCCGTTGGCCGAAGGTCGTTGGCGTGAACGGCTCATCGACCGCCAGACCACGTTTCACGGCAGCCAGCCAGAGTCGATCGACATCGACCGCTGCGGCAGCAGCCAGCAGGCCGACGAGAAGCCCTGTCCCCAGCACTCCCCAAAAGGTCGCGGCAGTGAATGCTCGCTTCAACCGATGCCCCTCCACCCGCACCGCCCCTGACGAGGCTGGCCGGATGTTCCCAATACAGTCAAGCACTGCCGTTCTTCGACCACGGCCCGCGCCGAGCAGCGCCACCATACTCCCTTCGGTGACATCGAACTCGACCTCATCGATAAGCAGTGTCTTGTCGGTACGGATCGTCAACCGACCAACATCCAACAACGGAATATCTGCCCGGGACAGGGACACACTCCGACGCGGGGAGGACCGCCAGCGATTCATCGGTGGACCTCATGGAGTTCCGCTGCAAGGCGACGTGAAGGCACGAGCCCCTCAGGGCGAAACCGCATCATCACAATGAGGGCGATCCCCACTAACCCAAGCCGCCAGCTTCCCAGTGTGAGCGGCCCCGTTGTCCAGGCCTGGGGCTGCATCTGCTGGAGCCAGGCATCCGCCCAGGGAATGACCATGATGTCAAAACCAAACAGGATGGTCACACCGACGAGCGTTCCGGGAATGCTGCCCAGCCCACCGAGGATAACCGCACAAAGAATGGCCACGGACCGGCTAAAGCCAAAGACGTTGGGGTCACCGGTCGTTCCCAGACTCGCTACAGACAAACAGCCCGCCACGCCGGCCAGTGCCGCCGCCAGTGCGTATGCCGACAGCCGAACCCGGGTGACCGAAATCCCCAGCGTTGCCGCAGCCAACGCGTCCTCCCGAACGGCAATCCATGCCCTGCCCAGCGGCGATCGTTCCACGCCGTGCAGCAAGGCCACCACCGTTGCCAGCACGGTGAGGGCAAGGTAATAGAACCAGCGGGAAT
>JBDQOY010000191.1:0-10585 GCA_040260935.1 Pirellulales bacterium | reverse complement strand
TGAGCGGGCTCTGTTGCGAGCCCGCCAGCGGGCCATTGCCGACCAGGGCGGCAAGCCGGTTGAGTGGCGAAACGTCAAGGAGTTGCAGATCCCGGTCGCCGCTGGGCTGGTCACCGAGGCGGGCTTTCCACACCAAGGCGTCCTCGACTTTGTCGATGTTGCCGTCAAGCCAACCACTGGCACGGTCCGCTGTCGTGGCCGCTTGCCAAATGCCGATGGCCTGATCACCCCCGGTATGTTCATGCGGGTGCAACTGACGGTCAGTGACCCAACCCCCACGCTGCTGATCCCAGACCTGGCCATCGGGGTTGACCAGGGCCGCCGCTACGTTGCCGTGGTCGATGCTGACAACCGGGTGGTTCACCGACCGGTCGCTCCTGGCCGCAGTGTCACCGACACCGACGGCATGCTGCGGGTGATTGAGCAGGGACTCCAGCCAACGGATTGGGTGGTGGTTTCGGGGCTGTCACGGGCCCGCGACGGGAGCCTCGTTCACCCCGTGCCAGCCTCCGATAACGCCGCTGACCCAGCGGGAGCCGCGGCCCTGTGATCAGCCAATTCTTCATCACCCGCCCGGTCTTCGCCACCGTCTTGTCGCTGGTGATCCTGATCGTCGGTGGGATTGCCGCAGTCAGCCTGCCAGTAGGCCAATATCCCGATGTAGTCCCTCCGACGATCTCCATACAGACGATCTATCCGGGTGCTTCAGCCCAGGTCGTGGCCGAAACCGTCACCACCCCAATCGAACAGGAAGTCAACGGCGTCGAAGAGATGCTGTTCATCTCATCCAAGAGCACTGGTGACGGCCAAGCCGTGATCGATGTCACCTTCAAACTCGGAACCGACATCGACCTGGCCCAGGTGCTCACCCAGAACCGGGTGGCCATCGCCGAAGCGAAGCTCCCCGATGAGGTCAAGCGGCAGGGCGTGATGACCAAGAAGAAGTCGCCCAGCATCCTGCTCTGCGTCAATCTCTTCTCCCCAGACCACCGCTACGACCAGCTCTATCTGAGCAACTACGCCCTGATTCAGGTGAAGGATGCCCTCGCCCGGCTCGATGGTGTCGGTGACGTCGCCTTCCTTGGAGCCCGCGACTACGCAATGCGAATTTGGCTCGACCCCGACAAACTCGCCACCCGGAATCTGACCGCAGGCGATGTCGTGACAGCCCTGCGAGAGCAGAACGTGCAGGTGCCTGCTGGTCGCCTGGGCCAAACACCCGCCGAACCGGGCATCGCGTTCCAGGTGCCACTGAACACGACTGGCCGCCTGCTGGAACCCGAGGCATTTGCTGACATCATCATCAAGACCGGCACCGATGCCGCACCTGCCACCGGGCCGCCAGCCACTGGGCGGGAGATTGTCCGCATCCGTGATATCGGCCGCGTCGAGCTGGGCGCCAGAAACGAAGACACCGCCAGCACACTCGATGGAAATGAGACGATCACCATCGCCATCTTCCAGCGGCCCGGCTCCAACGCCATCGCCACAGCCGAGCGTGTGCGACACGAGATGGCCCGGCTGGCCACGACGTTTCCACCAGGGCTTGAGCAGCAGATTATCTACGACACCACTGTGTTCGTTGAAGAGAGCATCCATGAGGTGGTCAAAACACTCTTCGAGGCGGTGGTGCTGGTCTTCGTCGTGGTGCTGCTGTTTCTGCAGAACTGGCGGGCCACGCTGATTCCGATGCTGGCAGTGCCGGTCTCGCTCGTCGGAACCTTCGCGGTGATGGCAGGCCTCGGCTTTTCACTCAACAATCTTTCGCTCTTCGGACTCGTCCTGGCCATCGGCATCGTGGTCGATGATGCCATCGTGGTGGTCGAAAATGTCGAACGGCTGATCAGCCAGGGCCTGTCGCCTCGGGAGGCCGCCCGCCAGGCGATGCGAGAAGTCAGCGGAGCGTTGATCGCCATCGCCTTGGTGCTGGCGGCGGTGTTTGTACCGACCGCCTTCATCACCGGCATGAGCGGCGAGTTCTATCGCCAGTTCGCCATCACCATTGCGGCCAGCACAGCCTTTTCGGCCATCAACTCACTGACACTCTCGCCGGCCCTGGCAGCGCTGCTCTTTCGCAGTCATGACGACAGCACTCAGTCCACAGCCAGCCAGGCAGGCAACAGCCCGCTGCCGCGGCTGGTCATCGGCCTGCTCGGAGGACTGGGAGCCATCTGGCTGGGTGAAGATCTGGCAATCGTCTGGGCCGGTTTGGCTGACGGGGCGACGTCACTTGCTCTGTGGGGCGTTCGGCTCACCGTCTTCAGCGCCGGCTTCATCGGAGCCGCCATCATCGCCCCGCTGGTCAACCTGCTGCTCGCTGGCCTGTTTCGGCTGTTCAACCTGTTTTTTGAGGTCACCACCGGTGTTTACGGAGCCATCGTCGGCGTGCTGCTGCGAATCGGCATTGTTATGGTCGGCCTTTATGTCGCCCTGATGGGCCTGACGTACGTTGGTTTCAGCACCGTACCGGTCGGCTTCATCCCCGAGCAGGACAAGGGCTATCTGCTGGTCAATGCGACCCTGCCGGAAGGGGCCAGCCATGAACGGACGGCCCGGGTGGTGAAGCAACTTGAACAGCTTGCCGCTGACACCCCCGGCGTAGCCCACACGATTGCAGTCTCGGGCTACTCCCTGCTCTCGAGCGTCAGCCTGTCAAACACCGGTGGCATGTTCGTGGTGCTCGATCCCTTCGCCAGCCGCGTGGTCGATCCCACCAAATCAGCTTTCGCCATCGCCCGAAAACTCCGCCAGGCTTTTGCCACCATCCGCGATGCCTCCTGCGTTGTCTTCAATGCTCCACCGATTGACGGCCTCGGGAACACCGGCGGCTTCAAACTGCAGGTCCGTGACCGTACCGGCCATGGGCCGGCAATGTTGGAACAGACCACCGCCGAACTGGCAGGGGCACTCGCCGCCCAGCCGGGGCTCGTCGGCCTGTTCTCCACATTCAAGGCCAATCAGCCCCAGTTGTTCATCGATATCGACCGCACTAAGGCCAAGGCGGCCGGCGTCTCAATTGCTGCGATCAACCAGACCCTGCAGGTTTACCTCGGCAGTGCCTACGTCAACGACTTCACCGCCTTCGGCCGCAACTGGCAGGTCACTGCCCAGGCCGATGCTCCCTTCCGCATGCTGCCTGAAGATATTGGCCGGCTCAAGGTTCGCAACGCCACCGGTGAAATGGTGCCACTGGCTACCCTGCTGACTGTTGATGAAGCAAGCGGCCCCGCCGTGGTCACCCGCTACAACCTTGCCCCGGCGGCGGACCTGTCGGGCACTACGCTGCCCGGCACCAGTTCCGGTGACGCCATCGCGCTGGTCAGCGCGCTGGCCAGCCCTCCACCACATGGGCGGGGCCTGCTGCCACCGGGTATCGATTTTGCCTGGACCGACCTGTCGCTTCAGCAGATCCTGGCGGGGAACACCGCAACGTTTGTGTTTCTGCTCGGCACGATCTTTGTGTTCCTGGTGCTCTCGGCCCAATATGAAAGCTGGCTGCTGCCACTGGCAGTCATCCTGATCGTGCCGATGTGCCTGCTGGCCGCGATTGCGGGCGTCTGGATTGCCGGCAGTGACAACAACATCTTCACACAGATCGGTCTGCTCGTGCTGGTTGGGTTGGCGGCCAAGAATGCAATCTTGATTGTCGAGTTCGCCAAACAACGGGAGGCTGACGGCCTGCCACGAGCTCAGGCAGTGCTGGAGGCAGCAACACAACGCCTGCGGCCGATCCTGATGACCTCACTGGCGTTCATTCTCGGTGTTGTGCCGCTCCTGCTCGGCAAGGGTGCTGGCGCCGAAATGCGAGTGGCCCTCGGCACGGCGGTTTTTTCCGGCATGCTCGGCGTGACGGTCTTTGGCATCTTCTTCACGCCGGTCTTTTACTCTGTCGTGATGTGGTTTGCTGGCCGGACCGCCTCACCCAAGCACGAGCCACGCCCGGCTGACGCTCCAGTCAGTTGAGGGTCGTTCCAGGCCCCTCCGACGCGTTCCGGCTGAAGCCGGGGGGTGGAGGAGCGGTCGTTTTTCAAGGAAAACCCAGGCCCGTTTCGGGTTGATTCGCCCGTTTCCCTGTTTTGCCCGCCGGCGTTGTTGAGTAAGAGTGTCGCCCCAGCGCACATTCTTTCATCGGTGCCTCACTAGGCATTCCCACCTCCGCCGGACGACACTCGCCTGCCCAACGTTCGGCCTTCAGCCCACCCCCTCAGCGTTTTGCACCCCATGCATGTCACCGCACGGTGCCGGATTTCAGTTCTGGCTGTTGCCCTTTGGTTGTTTGTCGGCTGCAGCGGCCTGACCGCAGTCTCGGCTGCAGACCAGCCGCCACCAATCAGTCGGGAAAATTTTTCCTTCGGGTACTGGAAACATGGTTGGCGGAATACAAACGAAAAGACACCCCGGGTGCTCTGCCTGGAGGCGGGCCGCTATGGTTTCGCCCTCGATCCCAGAAACCTTCGACACCCCCAGTGTGGTCGATTGACGGATCAGCCTGACTATCGCCAGACGCTGGTCGCCGGCACCGCCCGGATGGACAGCCTTCCGTCAGCTGAACTCGATATCAGCCTCACCGTCGCTGGCCGCGTCTATCGCGCCACGAGTTGCCCCCCGGCAGCGGTGCGACTCTGGGAGTCGGGCCAACTCTGTCAGCACTACGATTTACTCAATTTGCAGTTTCAAGATGACACCGGTCGTCTGCTGAACGCTTCCGGCACCCTCGACATCGTGGCCTGGCCAGACAGCCTCAGCTTCACCGCGTCCTGCACGCCCGATTCCGCAGCGACCGATGGGCTCTGCGAGGGTGTTGTCGGGAACGGACAATGTGTTGCAGAAACGCCCCTCACCATCCCCCATGACACCAGCCTTGAGCCCAACCAGCTCACGGCCGAGTGCTGGGTCAAGCTCCCGACGTACCATGGCGTTGAGCCGACCTTTCAAGGCTGGCTGCTCTGCAAAAATGGCTGCGAGTCCAGTCGGGGCAATTACGGCTTTCGGTTCAAAAACGGTCGCCTGTCGGCAGTGCTGAATAACGCCGGGGGCTGGAACCAGACGCAGACCATCCAGCAACGCCAGGCACTCTCTTTTGAGCAATGGCACCACGTGGCCCTCACCTTCGATGGCAGCCTCCTGCGGTTCTACGTTGATGGCGCTGAACAAGGCAGCCAGGCCGTGCCCCAGCCACGCCAGGCGGGCACCGGCCCACTCGTCGTCGGCCAGCGGTCTGACGGCCATGGATCGCTCGTCCGAGGCTGCTACGATCAGGTTCGCATCTGGAACCGGCCCCTGTCTGCCGCTGAAATCGCCACCCACGCCACGCAGCCAGGTGCGTTGCCAGACCGTGGCGGCCTGCTCTTCGAACGAACGTTTGACCAGGGAACGCCGCGGCAGCCCGCACCCTGGACCGATGCCGAACTGAGCATCGGCTTCCGGGCCGCCGGGCAGACCTGGCAGGCCCAGAAGGCGATTCCAGGGGTCTGGAAACCAGGCACCTGGCAGCAGGTGTCACTCGCCTGCCCCATCGCTGGAGTCGATCAAGCCAGCCCGGCACCATCAGCCACGCTGGCCACATCCTCCGGCCAGCAGTTTCCGGTCGCGTATGACGCAACCTTCAATGCCCTCGTTGCCCGAGTTGAGGGCGTGAAGCGATCTCGCCCCTTCACCATGCGTGACTACGACGAGTTTGATCTGGTGCTTCAGGCCACGGCTGAGACCGCGACGGCAGTACCCCTTGTCGTTGACTTCCGGGGACCTGCCCAGATCACCGGACTGGTTCCGCTCCTTTGCCAGCCCGATGGCAGCCCGACCGGCGTGCCTGTGCAGGTCAGCAAAACTGGCACCACGGGAGCTACCTCCGGGCGGCGATGCTGGTACCAGTGCGCCCTGGTGAGAACCGGTACCGGCTCCGCATTGTCTATGGCTTCTACGGCAGCCTGCCGTCGGCCAGCCATGCGCAGCTTTCCCTGATCGGATGGGGAAACAATCAGCGGTGGGATCAACTCGCTCTCATGTGCGGTGGGGAGATGATCACCTTCGACGTCGACATGAGTTGCACGGATGTCGCCGTCTGCGATGTCCGCCTGCCCTTCGGCAGGAATGGAAAGGATGGCCAGCCCTGGAACTGGACGGAAGCCGGCTGGGGCGGTGACTGGCTCGGCGTTTACGACACCACGAAACAAAAACTGACCTTTGCCGGCATGAAGGCTGCGACATTTTCCCCCGGCCCCTGCCTGACGGATGCGGCCTACCATGGCGGCTATGGGCCTGACCAGAGCGTGGTGGTCGATGCCCACGTCCGCGTTCCCCGCACCGACGACTACGGCCGCACCTTTCAGACGCTCCGCTACGCTTTCACGCAGGATCTGCCGGCCACTGGCAGCTATCTCCTCCGCCGGCATGCCACCGCCTTTGATCAGTCGATTGCCTACGGCAACGCCGCTGGTCTCCTGGCGGAAGTGCCGGTCAATCCCAGCATGAAACCGGGAGACTTCCTGGTTGGCCCGACGGAACTTACCGGGCCCGGCCCCTGGTGGATCGCCTTTCCCAAGCGTTCCCGCCGTGGCCAGCGAGACTGGGGGGTTGGCTCGGCTTCTCTCGTCCTGCGGAACTATCGTGCCCAGTTTGGCAGTCGCCAGGTGACACAGCCCTGGATTCAGGCTCGCATCCAAAAGATCGACGCGGGCGAGGCAACGCTTGAAACCTGGGTCGTGCCGCCGCCTGGTGTCACCGACTACCACGCCGGCGATCTCGTCGAACTGGATACTGAATGGCTCCATCTGCACCGCAACGCCGATGACTACTGCGGTGACAATGCCTTGTACCGGCAGCATCTCGAGGCCCACCCGCAGTCCTGGGAAACCACCTACCGCGAGGTCCAGAAGAACACGCCCACCGTTGACGTGAAGGGCGGCACTCTGCTCGAACAGCTGCCGATTGTCATTCGAGCCGACCAGCCGACCGTGACGCTGTCGATCACCGGGGGGGTGGGCTATCTGCCGGTCCGCATTGAGGGCCTGGCCGCACCGACCGGCTGGAAGCTTGTGCAGCGGGTTGATGGGAATGAGATTCCGCTCGATCAATCGGCCCACGGCAACGACTTCTGGCAGACCGATTACGACCCCAGCACCAGCAGGTATGCGGTGTCCTTCAACCTCCCCGCTGCTGGCGAACAGCCCGCGACATGGCTGCTGACCCATCAGCACAGCAACCCCACTCCGTAAAGCCCTGGCCGAACGCCTCGTGGACGCTCGTCCCGCTCGGGTTGGGAAACGGATCCCCACCAACGACGGTTCAGCGAGCCCAAAGCCATCACTGACTCGACTCGCCTGCTCATCACAAATGCGGCATACTGCTGCGGCAGTGACGCGGGGGCTTGGTGGCCCCCGCACCCCTCCCGAGGACATTCCCATGCGTGGCTTTGTGCATACCCGCCAGCGGAGTTGCTGGCTGCCCGGTTTGGTCTGGCTGCTTCTCATCGCGACCGTCTCCGCGAGCGACTGGCCGACTTTTCGGGGAGCCAATCGCACTGGCGTTGCACCAGACACCAACCTGCTCACACAGTGGCCGGAGGATGGTCCGCCACTAGTCTGGAAGGCAACCGGAGCCGGACGGGGCTATGCCGGCGTTGCCATTGTCGGTGACAAGATCTTCACGCTCGGCGATGGAATCATGGACGCACCCGATGCCGATGAGTACCTCACCTGCTTCGACCGCCAGACGGGGAAACGGCTCTGGCTCACCAAGACAGGGGAACCCTGGAACAACGGACAGCCAAACTGGCAAGGATCACGCAGCACACCCACCATCGCGGACGGCATCGTCTATGTGCTTACGCCCCATGGCAAACTCGTCGGCTGCGTTGCCGAGACCGGCGAACTGGGCAAGGCGATCGATCTCACAGCGGCCTTTGGCGGCAGCAAAGGTGACTCGTGGGGGTACAGTGAGTCGGTGCTGATTGATGGTGACCGGCTTGTCTGCACACCCGGCGGTGAACAGGCAACGATGGTTGCCATGGAACGGAAAACCGGCCAACTCCTCTGGAAGTGCACCGTGCCCGGCGATCGGGGGGCCGGCCATGCCTCAATTGTCATCAGTGAGGTCGGCGGAAGGCGGATCTACGTGCAGACCACCGCCGGGGGCGGCCTCGGGGTCGACGCCGAGACCGGCCGGCTGCTCTGGCACTATCCCTTCGACAAGACAACCGCCGTCATTCCGACCCCGATCATCCGCGATGATCTGGTCTATCTCGTGGCCGGTTACAAGCGGGGTGGTGCCCTGCTGCGGCAGGTGCCCGGGAGGGGTGGCGTCGAGGTCGAAGAAATCTATGGACTGAAGCCCGAACTGGCCAACAAGCATGGTGGCGTGGTGTTGATCGGTGACCATCTCTACGGCTGCGCGGACGACAAGCCGATTATCATCTGTGCGGACCTCATGACCGGCGACGTGCAGTGGAAGGAACGGGGCAGTGGGAATAATTCGGTGGCCATCGCAGCAGCCGACGGCCATCTCTACCTCCGCTACCAGGATGGCACCATGAGTCTGGTGAAGGCTGATCCCACGGGATTTGTTGAGGTCTCGAGCTTTCAGATTCCAGACAGCGGTGACCGCCCAAGTTGGCCGCACCCGGTCATCCTCGACGGTCGGCTCTACCTTCGCGAAGGCGACGCCATCCTCTGCTACGACATCCGCCAGCACTAAGCAGTCAGCCCGCGCAGAGTAGGCTGACAAGCCTCGGGCCAAAAATAGCCAGCCCCACGGCAACGGCCGTGGCCGCCGCCAGCAGCACAGCGGCACTGGCGATGTCGAGGGCGTCACGCAGACGCGGATGAAACCCCGTGTCGACGGCCCGGGCCAAGGATTCCACGGCTGTGTTCACTGTTTCGGTAACCAGCACCAGGCCGATCGTGACGGCCAACACTGCCCACTCAACCGCCGTGACCCGCAGCAGGCCAGCAGCACCCACCGCGACACCACCGATCGCCATGTGCACGGCAAAACTGTTCTGGGTACGGATCGCTCGGTTGAGCCCACGAGAAGCGTGGGCGAACTTCTGCCGCCAGGAGTGAGGGCGAAACCGACCTGTCTTCACCCGGCACCTCAACCTTTCGGGGCAGGAAGGAACCGAGCCCCAACCAGCCACGTTCCAACAAGCTTCGGCACGGGTCAGCCAACCTGGACGTAGGGATCGCCCTTCTTCCAGTTGCAGGGGCAGAGTTCGTCACTCTGCAGCGCATCAAGCACTCGCAGTACCTCGGCAACGTTGCGGCCCACCCGCCCCTGGTTGACATCAACCCACTGAATCACACCGTGGGGGTCGACAATGAATGTCGCCCGCTGGCAGTAGCCTTCAGTCTTTTCCAGAATCCCAAGTTCTGCCCCCAGTTTCTGGGCAGCGATCAGCGGATAGCCGAGCTGTTTCAGGTCATCATGCGACCGCCGCCACATCAGGTGGCACCATTCGTTGTCGGTGCTGCCGCCAACCACGCTGGTGTCCCGATCAGCGAAGTTCTTCAGTTGCTTGTTGAACTCGGCCAGTTCGGTAGGGCAGACAAAGGTGAAATCCTTCGGATAGAAAAAATAGACCGTCCACTTCCCCGCATAGTCGGCAGATGAAAGCAACTTGATGTCTTCCTTCTCCGTCCCAACGCAGGCCTGAACGGAAAACTGCGGGAATTCGTCACCGACTGTAAGCATGATGCTGTCTCCAGAGTGCTGGCGGTTTGCAAAAAACCAGGATGGTGTTCGGTTTGGCCTTGAAGGGCTCCCGGGAAACCCTGAAGGTTTCGGAAAGGCACTTTCTGCTCAGGCAACGCCTCGAACTCTTGTTCTAGACTCCTGTCGCAGTACGAGGAGTGTACGGAGGCTGGTTTCAGCGTTCAACAAGCCGCCTGCTCCCGGCGGCATCACCCCGCTTTCCTCTCTTGAGTCTCCCGATGCCCGATTTTCCTGCCCCTGACGATCCCAGACCACCTGCCCTACACCATGACCGGCTTTCTGCCCGGGAGGTGTTCATCGCCCCCAGGCGGGCCATCCGCCCGAGCGATCTGGGTGACGGCCAGTCTCCTCCCTGTCCGTTTTGTGCAGGCCATGAGCATCTGACCCCAGCCGCCGTGAGGCGGTGGCCTGAAGACTCGAGCACGCCATGGAAGGCCCGGATCATCCCCAACCGCTATCCGGTGGTCGAGGAGTTGCCAGAGCACCAACCGGTTGCTGGTCCTCGGGGCGGTGAACCGAAAGCAGTCATTCGCCCGGCCCACGGTCTGCACGAGGTGATCGTCGAGGCAGCAGCCCATGTCGATTCAATTCTTGCTATCGCACCAGCCGACTGGCTTGGGGTCTGGGAGCTCTGTCGACAACGCCTCGCTGATCTGGCGGACCGCAAGGATCTGGCCTGGGCCACCCTGTTCAAGAATGGTGGTCTGGCCGCTGGTGCCTCGCTGGCCCACCTCCACAGTCAGCTGATTGCGATCGACCACGTGCCGCCAACCATCCGGGCGAAATGCCAGCAGTTGGCAACCGCTCCTGAACTGTTTCAGCGGACGATTGCCGACGCCGACGCCGACGGCCGTATGCTCTGCCGACGGGGTGATCT
>JBDQOY010000190.1:0-4684 GCA_040260935.1 Pirellulales bacterium | reverse complement strand
GCTGCTGCCGCGGCAGCAGGGGCCCTGCTTCGCAGCCACACCGGCGAGGCCCTGACAGGGTTTGTCTAACGGTCGGTGGAAAAGCCTTCTATGGCCTTTTTCACCAAGTGAAGCCCCTCGTTGCTCGCCTCACCGGCGATCGCTCGATACTATTAATGCATGAACAAATCGCTCCTCGACCGCGTGACGATTACCCCCGGCCTTTGTGGTGGCCGGCCATGTATCCGTGGTATGCGAATCCGCGTCACAGACATTCTGGAGCTGCTCGCCGGTGGTGCTGCTTCAGAAGAGATCCTTCACGATTACCCATACCTCGAACAGGACGACATTCTGGCGGCTTTAGCCTACGCGGCCCGTCAGACTGACCATCCCGTCGTTGAGGTGGCATGAAGTTCCTGGTCGACCATCAACTGCCGCCGATGCTGGCAGTGGTGCTACGGGAGCGTGGCCTGGACGCAGAGCATCTCTTCGATCTCGGCCTGCACCACCTCACTGACGAGGCGGTCTGGCATCGTGTTGCCACAGAGCGCTCAGTTCTCATCACCAAAGATGAAGATTTTCTGCATCTGGCGAGCCGCAACGAGTCTTCAGCCCGGCTGCTCTGGGTACGGCTTGGCAACTGTCGCAACGCAGTGTTGCTTCCAGCGATCCTTTCGGCTCTCGATGAAATCATCAGAACATTCGAGGCTGGCGACCAAATCGTTGAATTGACGAATTGACACCTTTCCCTACCAGCGGGCCTCGACGCCGGTGGTGACTCCATGCAGCAGCACGCTACCGGAAGTGTTGATGCCGTTGGCGACGGTGGTTCCTGTGCCTGGGTCAAGCGTAACCACAGAAAGCTGGTTGGCTGGAGTCGCCACGCCGCTGAGCCAGAACAGGGTGTAGCCCACTCGCCAGCTTAGCCAGTTGGTCAACTCTACCGTGGCATTGGCTCCAACTTCGCCAAAAAACGATGCCTGTTGCATCGACTGCGATTCGGTCGCATTGATCGGCGTGAATCCTGGCGACCCCGGCGGAGCGTCAGTCACGATCGTCGTTCGCTGAAACGCCTGGTTGTAGAAGATCCCGGCCTTGCCGAGGCCGTTGACGCGAATTGTCTGCCCGCGATTCCAGAGCATCAGGTCGCAGCCCAGTTGGCCGCCGTAGAGTTCATTCCCGGTTTCGGTCAGGAACGAGTCGGTGCCGCTAAAGGAAGGGGCGACCACGGGCGTCGTGGTGAAGGTGTCGTTGATCTGCATGGCCGACATCCACTCGACGTACCGAAAGCCAGCCAGGAACGTGGCAAAGCCCTTTCGTTCCCGATAGTTCAGCTCAAGGCTCTGAATCTGCGACTCGGTGCTGACGGTGACGCTGTCGATGTCGTTGTAGATAAAGCCATTGATATCAGCCTGTTCGTAGGCTGGTGGGCTGGTCAGCGGCAGGCTGGCGGTGCCGCTGAGCGACTGCACGATGAAGTAGTTTGCCTCGAAGGCACTTCGCTCATTGAAGTTTCGCAGCACGGCAAGCCGAGGCCCGATGCCGACGGATGGGCGAATGTCGTTGGCGTCGAGCACTGGGTTAGGGGGAGTCGCGTTGTCAGTGAACAGCGTCCGGCTGGCGATGTTGTTTTGCCAGAGGAAAAGGGCATCAGCCTGCACGGTCCACCTGGGGCAGCAGGCGGGGCCACAGTCGCCGCTGAAGACGGTCTCTGGCTCGACGGGACGATAGTCCAGCGTTTCGTCGTCACCCACGCTCCATTCGGAAACCAGTTGATCATCGACGACCGCAACAGGCCTGTCGCTGACCACTTTGGCTCGCAGTGGCCGCAGCATGGCTGCCTGGGTGACTTCACCTAAAAAGCCTTCAAATGAAAGCCGCGCTGGAGAGCGTTCACGGTCGGGTTGCTCAGCTGCAAGGGGTGCACCGGGCTCCGGAGCTCGCTGGGGTGCCTTGCTGCGGGCAGTGTCGGCCTCAGTCGCGGTTGCCTCAGCGTCTTTCTCGAAGGCGAGGGCGGCCCGATCGCTGATCACATACTCTGATTCTGCACGAGCGTGACCTGCAGGGATTGCCAGCATCAGCACCAGGGTCAGGCTGGCCAGGGTGGCGGTAGGCCACGGCTGACGGGTCACTGGGCACTGCGGCAACTTGATTTTGCTGCTGCGATGCAGGTGGTCTGGGGCACTCATGGCTGGGCCGATCTCCTGGAACCTGTACGGATTCATCGGGATGTATCGGACGTGCCGGCGGCAGAACGTGACAGTTATTCCGGGAAATTCGGTTCGTGTGGTCGTGAGGCCTTCATGCAGCCGGTGGTTGGCAGCATCGCCAGGCTCTCCTGGCTTTGCCAGCCTGCCAGCATTCAGCCGCTGCTGGCCGCGATCGCGTGGCCGGCCGCAACCAATCCCCCCCCTGTGGAACTGCCTTTCCTCAACCGCTGGGGGTGTCACTGCGGGCGGCCCAGTTCACTCGCGGCTGAAAATCTGGACTTTTCGATTCATCCGGGCCTGTGCTACGTGCCTCCGCCGTTTTTTTCAAACCGATTCTTTGACCCGGCCGTAGGCCCTATCTACGCTCCATTTTGGAGTTCTCCGGAGCATTTTCGGTTTCGGTGGGTTCTTCTTTAGCAAATCTACCGTTCATGCCGATTTCCCAGATAAGAACTGTTTCGCCCCCTCACCTGTGTGCCCCCGCGAGGGATGCCGGCCCATGATCCAGCCCAGCCAAGCCCAGCCAAGCCCAGCCACCGCAGCCCGAGCCAACAGCACTCACAGAGGAGCACCACCGTTTCCCCGCCCGCGTCATCTGTGGCCCGTGATCCCGGCGGTGTCCCCTGATGCTTGGCCGTGATGCTGGGCCCTGAGGGCCCTCCCCACCGTACACCGACTGCCCTTGGGGTGGTCACTGACCTTTGCACCGTTTTTTGAATTTTGAAATCTGACCAGAGCTCACTGAGTTTCCCTTAAGGAATCTGACTGATGCGTGTTCTTTCCTTCCGACGCACGTTCCGCCGTCTCTTCTCGTTTGCCAGCATGGGCATTTCCCGTGTAGCCGGCCGTGGCGTCCGCCGCCGCAACCGGGCGTTCAAGCAGCGCCGCGACTCCTTCAACTGCTGGCGGCTCGACAGCGAACAGCTGGAACCGAAGAAGGTGTTTGCGGTTATCGGAACTCCTAGTCTGGCGTCTGGGGCTGACGACGGATTAAGTGATTCGGACAACTATATTTCAGATACAACCCCTGAAATCCAGTTTGTAGTCCCCGCCACCCTTGCTTCAGACTCTAACCCCATTCAAGCGGGCGATAAAATTGAAGTCGTTAATCAAGACACGGGAGCACTGGTCTACAGCATACCCGTTAACGAGGTCGGCACATTTGACACAGGAGGCAATTTTTCTGGGGGCACTGTAACGAACTCACTATCTAGTTCCCTACCGGGAGGCAACCCTGGATCGGCGAACCTTGCAACCCAACACAATGGTGACGTTAGCAGCAACCTCACGCTACAAGTCGATACCGTTAACCCCGCTGCCCCGCTGGTCTCCATTAGCGGTGCAATCTCAGGCACCGCCAACGAAACCGAAGCTACCAACCTAACCCTCGGCGCGGCAAACGTCACCGCCGAGCCGGGCGCAACCGTCAGCCTGACGATCACTGGCACGTCCGGAACGATCACTCGATCACTGACAGGAACCGGCTCGCCCGAGAACATTGTCCTTACAGCCGCAAACCTCACGACACTCGGCGACGGCAACATTACGTTCTCTGCCACCGCCACCGACAAAGCTGGCAACCCAAGCGCTACTGCTGGATCCGATTCTTTCACTCTCGACACGACCGCCCCTTTGGCGGCGAATATCTCGCAAGTCACTGATGACGTGACTCCAACCACGGGAGACCTCACATCCGGCGACAGCACTAACGACCCCGAACTGTTCATTGCGGGAAGTGCAGAGGCTAATAGCAACGTCACGGTTTATCGGAGGAGCATCACAACACCAGCCGAGACGTTATTGGGAAATACCACAGCAGCTGGTGACGGAAGCTACAGCCTAACGACAAACGTGATTCCCTCCGGCACCTGGGATCTTGTGACCTATGCAACGGATGAAGTTGGCAACAAGGGCCCCTCATCAGCAGCCTTTCGCGTCACCATCGACGCGACACCCCCGGCTATACCGGTCATCAGCTCGATTGACGACAACACAGCGCCTGCTACCGGCCTCGTTTCCCCCGGAGACGTCACCAACGACACAACGCTAACGCTGGGCGGAACTGCTGAACCTGACGCAACGGTCGAAATCTTCTCAAACGGCATTTTTCGCGAAAGAACCACCGCTAGTGCAGGTGGCGACTGGACCTTGACAACTCCTGCACTCAGCGAGGGCGCTCAGAGCTTTACCGCCCGCGCTGAAGACGCTGCAGGCAATCCGAGCAACCTGTCAACACCCTACAACGTGACGATTGACACCACTGCCCCGACCGCGACCCTTACGTCAGGTGGCAGTACTACGCTCAACGCCACGCAAACCCTGACCATAAACATCACCACGAGCGAAAATCAAACTGGCCTCACAATCGCTGACCTGACTGCGGTCAACGGCACGCTTGGCACCCTCAACACGATCAATGCCACCAGCTACTGGGTGGTGTTCACCCCCGATCCCGACACCGACGGACAGGGCTCGGTCACTCTCGCCGCCAATGC
>JBDQOY010000189.1:0-21980 GCA_040260935.1 Pirellulales bacterium | reverse complement strand
CACCGGCAGTGGCCTGCAGGGGCGGCCGAGCATGGGGGCCTGGACCACCTATGGACTGGGGAGTGAAAACGAGGAACTTCCTGGCTACATGGTGCTCAATGGCGGATTGATTCCTCCCGGCGGGCTCGACAACTTCACCAATGGATTTCTGCCGGCGACGTATCAAGGGTCGGTCGTGAAGCCGAACGCAGTTGGCTTGGCAAACGTGCAGCCACAGGAACAGACTGTCGCACATCAGGTGGCAAAGCTCGACCTGACTCGCCGGTTGGATCGAGGGTTTGCCGAACGGCTGGCTGGTGACGGTAGCCCACCGGACGCGATCGACAGTGCGATTGCCAATCAAGAACTCGCCTACCGGATGCAGACCGAAGTACCGGACCTGCTTCGTTTTGCGGATGAGAGCGTGGTGACCAAGCGGGCCTATGGCCTCGAGAGTGACTACAAGCCGACGCAGATCTTTGGGGCGGAATGTCTGCTCGCCCGGCGGATGGTCGAGCGGGGTGTGCGGTTCATCGAACTGACCTGCCCCAAGGTGGGTGGTGACCGGTGGGACCAGCATGGCAACCTCAAGCAGGGTCACGAGAACAACGCCCGGGCGGTCGATCAGCCCATTGCGGCCTTGATCGGCGATCTTCGCCAGCGGGGGCTGCTCGACTCGACGCTGGTCGTCTGGAGTGGTGAGTTCGGCCGGACCCCGTTTGCCCAGGGAACGAACGGCCGGGATCACAATCCGCAGGCCTTCTCACTCTGGCTGGCTGGTGGTGGAGTGAAGGGGGGCACGATCGTTGGCGCAACCGATGACTATGGTTATCGGGTGGTTGACAAGAAGTTCATGATTCACGATCTGCATGCCACCATGCTTCACCTGCTGGGCATTGATCACGAGCGGCTGACCTATCGGTTCAGTGGTCGCGACATGCGGCTGACCGATGTCCATGGCCATGTCATTCAAGCGGTGATTACCTAATCGGTGATCAAAGACCAGCAAAGTCCAGAACTCACGTGGAAAGATCTGTAGCCATGAAATCAACTTCTCTGTCGACTTCAGGTGGTCCTGCCGCACGGTCACTCCCTCCGGTCGGTCTCGGGCTCTGGAAGGTTGCAGGTGATGCTGTTGGTGGCTTGATTGAGCAGGCGATCGAGCTTGGCTATCGCCATCTCGACAGCGCCTGCGACTATGGCAATGAGGCTGAGGCTGGCGTTGGGATCGAGCGGGCGCTTGCGGCCGGCTCGTGCCGTCGGGAAGAGCTTTGGGTCACGTCAAAGCTCTGGAACACGTTTCACGAACCGAAGCAGGTCCGGCCGGCCCTGGAGCGAACGCTCCGTGACCTGCGGCTTGACTATCTCGACTGCTACCTCATCCACTTTCCGATTGCGCTCGCCTACGTTGCTCCTGAAACCCGGTACCCGCCCGGCTGGGTTTTTGATCCAGCGGCTGAGGTTCCGTGCATGCAGCCTGCCCGGGTGCCGTTGGCTGACACCTGGGCGGCCATGGAAGCGTTGGTCGACGCCGGTCTCGTGCAGCAGATCGGCGTCTGTAACTACGGCGTCTCACTGCTTCGCGATTTGCAGGCGACGGCCCGGATTCAGCCGGCGGTGTTGCAGGTTGAGATGCACCCGCGGCTTGCCCAGGAAAAACTGCTCCGGTACTGCCAAGAGACCGGGGTGGCCGTCACGGCCTTTTCTCCACTTGGGGCACCCTCCTATGTGCCACTGGGCATGGCAACGGCGGCAGAGAGTCTGCTGGAGCACGCCGCGGTCATCGAGATTGCCGCAGCGGTGAGCCGCACCCCAGCCCAGGTGCTCCTCCGCTGGGGCATTCAGCGGGGCACGGCGGTGATTCCCAAGACCTCCCGGCCGGAGCGGCTGGCCGAGAATCTCGCGATTTTTGACTTTGAGCTCTCGGCTGAACAGATGGCCGTGATCACCGGGCTTGATCGCCATCAGCGATTCAATGACCCGGGGGTTTTCTGCGAACAGGCCTTCAACACCTTTTTCCCGATCTACGAATAGGTGCCCACGGCTCCATCCAGAAGGTGGCCTCACCGAAGCGATCCGGGCAGCTTCTGCGGGGGCAGCGGGTGGTGCGTGTCAGGGCAGCCGCCTGACCCGCAGATCTTTGTAGTGGACCACGCTCTTGGGGTCATGGGCCTGAATGGCAAAGGTGCCGGGGGAGAGCATCCGGCCAGCCATGCCCTTGGGCGGCTGCCAATCCTCGGGCTCCGTCCAGTCGGCGGTCACTTCACCGTTGATCTTCAGCACGATGTGAGCGCCATCGACGATGATGTCGTAGTCATACCACTCGCCATCCTTCACGGGTGACACATCCAGGACATCGGCGACTGCGTACAGGCCGCCGGTCTTCTTGCGATCCTTGTGGGTCTGGTTGACCTGGCACTCATAGCCGGCAGCCGGCCAGCCGCTGTCTTGATACTGGGTGTGGAAGTAGAGCCCACTGTTGGCCTGCGGCATGGTCTTGACCTTCGCATGCCAATGGAAGTTGGTGAACTGTTCGTCTGTTGGGTCGTCAGGATCACCAACCCAGAACAGGTGGCAGCGGGGGCCATCGACCACTAGCACGCCATCCTCGACCTTGAATGAGTCCGGGTTCTCGGTGTTCGCCTTCCAGCCAGTGAGGTCTGTGCCAGTGAACATGCTGATCCAGTCGTTGCGGACCGTCTCTGCATGAGTGAAGCCCGGAATGCTCAGGGCAATGAGAACAACACTAGCAACAAAGAAACGGGAAAGGCTCATCAACAGGTCTCCTCAGAGGGAAAGAATGCCCGCGGGCTGGACTGAGTGTAATTCAAAGAAACGGCAATGCCATTTCGGACTGTCATGCCCGGCAGGGTCTCTTGTCAGGGGCGAAACTGCCGAGCTTCTTCAAGCGTGAGCCCCCCGTCGGTGTTTCTATCAAGGGACTCAAATCGTGGGCGAAGCTTTGCCGGCAGTTCATTGCGGCTAAGCAGCCCATCCTGATTTCGGTCGAGCCGACCGAACACCGCCTCAATAGAGGAGGCGTTGTCAGGGGGCTGCCTGCGACGCCGCCGGGGATTGAGGCTGCGGTCCGGTTGTGTGCCGGGTGGCACATCGGGGAGAAAATATTCGACGTAGCCAAGCATCATTTCTTCAAACGTCTGCTGGCCCCAGCGGACGGTCTCGGTTGGATCGGGATTCGCTGGATTGTCCGCAGAGTTGTCGTACCAGGCTGTGAATTGCAGCGTGTCTCCAGCCCGCAGCGGCCTGGGTGCTGCGTAGCGGTAAAGCAGTTGCCAGTTGAAGTCATAACGAGGAATATCGAGCAACGTCTCGGTGTCCCCGGTGCGGTCGAGGACGCTGTATTGGCAGGCCGTTCCACGGAGATGCATGTGGGGGAGAAAGCCAAGAATCGTGGCATCAACAGGCAGCCGCAGCGAGGCGTCCTCACGATGTCGTGAGGCATGGGGAGGAATCTGAATGCGGTGATTGAGAATGCCCCGGACCCGCACCTCATGCTGCGGGGGCGTTTTGGCATAAGTCACACCGATGCGAGTGCGGTCGGTGGTTGCCGTGCCGTTGGGGGTGTAGTGCATTTGAAAGATGAGGCGGGCGTTGCGTGGCAAGGCTTTGGCGAACCCGTCGGGATATTGCCAGACCGCCTGGCCGGGAACGTATGCCGCCCATAAATTGGTTTCTTCGGCGTCTTCTGCCTGTGTTGCAGACTCGTCGGCCTCGTCTACGGTCACGATGACATGGTGGACGACCTCGGGATTGCCCGGCTGGACTTCGATTGCCTGCACCCACTTCGACTCAGCAAGGTTGGTCTCGATGGTGACATACTGATAAGGCATGATGCCAGTTGCTTTGACAGGCAGCGGTTCGGCAAACTCCCAAATGGCATCAGGTGTGCCGATCTGCCACGCTTCGGGGAATTGCACGGGGAGCGGGGTGTTGTCCGCCTCTCCGGCTGGGTGGCCGCTTTGCAGCCACGCGAGGAGATTGTTGCGGTCTGAATCAGTCAAGGAACGGTCATTCGCCCAGACAAGTTGGTGGGCTACGGGGTCGACCCCTTCACTGCGTGAATCAGCGGCAAACCACGGCGGCATCGTTCGGTTGCTGACGACGTTTTTGACCATGCCAGCATGAGCGACGAGGTCCTCGTAGGTTTCGAGCGGGAAGGGAGCGAGCCCGCCGCTGCGATGGCATTCCAGGCAGTTCTGCTGAATGATGCGGGCGATTTGGCCGTGGTAGGCGAGGTTTGTCTCTGACGGCAGACGGGATTCGTACCCCAGGTCACACCCAGGGGCATCGGTTGCAGCAACGACCGGGCGTTTTCCATCAAGGAGCGCGTCAATTGCATCTGCAAGATAGTGATGACGTGGTTCGCTCCGTGAATAGCCAAGGCCATACTGGTCGTCGATAGCGCCGTGGTAGACAACCGTACGAGCCGCATCAACGACGACGACGTCCGTGGTTGTCAATCCACCAAGCCTGCGGGTGAGTTCGCCATCAGGGTCGTGGACATAAATGGCCTCGTTGGCTCGCGCTGCTGCCTCGTTCATCGCTTGCGTGCTGTCACTGGCGACTGGATTGACAAGCACGTAACGCACGCCAGCAGCAGCCTCGGATGCAAGCCGGGCTAATGTGGGGAGATACTTGCGACTCAGCGGACAACTTGTGCTTGTCAAGCAGAATACGGTCAACCGGACCTCGGACGTCGCTTCTGCGAGAGCGTGGGCCTGGCCCGTGATGTCGGTGAAGGGCAACGGGTCCAAAAGCCGACCGACGCCATGTGCGGATGGCTTGCGTGGCTGGGGGGCTTGCCGAAGTGGCTCTGCTGCGCCTGTCGGCATGATGGCAGGACCAAGCAGCACGACCCCGACCATGAAAACGTGCCAGCTGCTGGTGATGTGCCTGATGCGTTGCATGGTTGCGGTCTGGCGCGTGTTCACCGAGTGCTTCAAAGCTGCGTTGAGATGTCGCTCAATGTCATGCAAGGTTTTAACGCATGAAGGATGGATGCAGGCGCCGTCGATTCGGAGGTCTTTCTCCAAGGAAGAAACGGCTGTGCTTCACCAACGTTGCGTGGGGCGGACACGTTTCTGGTGGAGCAGTGTGCCCCGTCGGGGGTTTTTTGCGTTCTCTGCGTGAGCGACGGGCACGAGATGTGATTGGGAGTCGCTATTTTTGCCAGATGTACTGGCCGTAGTGTTTCAAGCGTTTGGCGAGCGTGGGGTAGTCAAGATCCTGGACTGGAACCCTCTGCCGAAAGGCTTCAGCGGCCGCGATGCCGGCCGACTCTCCGAGAATCATCCAGACCGGCTCCATGCGGATGGAGGTCATCGCAATATGACTGGCTGAGCAGCAGACCGGGACGAGCAGATTGGTGCACTCAGTCTTTGTGGGAACGATTGCCCGATACGGAATTTTGTATATGCCCTGATGCTCCTCCTCAAGATAGAGCATTGAGTAGTAGCCACCAGACAGGGCCACGCCGCCTGGCGTGGCATAGGTGGCATAGGGCCACTCATCGACGCCATATGATGCCAGTCCGACGGCATCGTCCGGGTCCGTGCGGCCTTCAAGATCGGACTGGGTCACGACATAGTCAGACTGCATCCGGCGGGCTTCGCGAACATACAGCTGATGGGGATAGCCAGCCGTGTCATCGAAGAGGCCAGGTCTGAGGCCGATGGCCAGAGCGGCTTCCTTCCACTTGGGGCTGACTGCTGGGTCCGTTCGCATGAAGTGGGTGAGGCCGCGGACAAAGTTTTGCTGCTGCTTCCAGATGCGGGCCCGGGTGGCATAGTCGCCGTCAGGGTAGTCGGCATTGCTGCCGAAGACGGTGGCGGCCCACAGGGCCCGGGAGAGATTGCCCATCGGAATCTGAAACGGATTGCCACTGGCAGGCTCAAAGACGCCGAGTTGCCGCATCCGCCGGCCATAGAACATGTCGATGCCCCCGACGAATCCACGGCGGTAGAGTTCATAGTCTCGCGGGTCGAAGTCGTCCGGCGGATCGATCGGCAGGTATTCACCTGACTTTGCGTACTTCCAGCGAAAGCCATACCCCATGGTGAGTGAGTCCGCAGAGCCTTCAGGCTGCGGTCTGATGTCTTGTAGGTGACGCAGCAGGCCGCTGCGGGGATTGCCCGGCTTTACGTAGGGATCAATGCGATAGACCGCCAAGGGCGGTTGGACGCCGGCCAGCGATTCCTCATAGGTTTCCCGCGCCTCCCGGCCGAAGGTGTACCTGACGCCCGCGCGGGCCATCAGATCGCCCTCATAGGAACAGTCAATGAACAGGGTTGCCTCAATTTGGCAGGCGGTTGCCACCGAGGGTGTGGGGCTGGGGCAGCCGAGTGAATCGGGCGGGGCCTTGTCGAGGGTGATGCTGACGATTCGTGATTGGTGACGTTCGAGGGAGGCGATCCGGTGTTCGAAGAGCACGGCAACGGCATGCTCTGTCAGAAGGTCGGCGAAATAGGCTCGATACTCTGGATCACTGAGGCCCTGCTTGAGAATGCCGCGGGTGGTTCCGGCGACCGCTTCTTGACGGCCCCAGTCGGTGGAGTTGAGCCCACCCCCGGTCATGCCGCCCAGCCACCGGGAGGGCTCAACGAGCACGACGCGTAACCCTTCCCGCGCCGCCGCCATTGCGGCCATCACGCCGCTGGCCGTGCCGCCGTAGACGCAGAGATCAGCCTGCAAAACTCTGGGCAGGTTGGCGGTGAGTCCCTTGCGAGGCTTGAGGAGGAACCCTGCGGAAAGCAGGCCAGTTGTGAGCAGCCAGGTTCTGCGGGATTCGGTCCGTGCCAGGGGAGGGCACGGAGATGCCTCGGAGCATTGGGGGTGTCCTTTGTGCATCGTGCGTGCCTGCGAAGCAAGTAGAATTGGTTTCATGACGGTCTGTTCCAACAGCAGAGTAGCAGAACGCAGGGCAGCCATCTGAGTACACACCAGCCCGTGTGGCGATATGCTGGCCCGTCATGTCACCTGCTGGAGAGGCCATGAATAAACGTGTGCTGGCAAGCCTTGCCTCGCGGCTCGAAGGCGATCTGGCCACTGACGACCTGGCGCGGACGATTTACGCCACCGATGCCTCGGAGTATCAGGAAACACCACTGGCGGTTGCCTTCCCCAAGTCAGCAGCCGATGTGCAGGCACTCACTTGTTTTGCGGCTGAAGCAGGGATTGGTATGATTCCCCGCGCAGCCGGCACCTCGCTGGCCGGGCAGGTGGTTGGTGGTGGAATCGTGGTCGATGCAGGTCGGCATCTCAACCAGATACTCTCGCTGGATGCCACGCAGCGGCGGGTGCGAGTGCAGCCGGGCGTGATTCGGAACGACCTCAATCGGTATCTGGCTCCGCACGGCCTGTTCTTCGGCCCCGAAACCTCAACTGCCGGCTGGGCAATGCTCGGCGGCATGGTCGGCAACAACTCCTGCGGTGCAAACTCGATTGCGTACGGTTCAACCCGCGATCACCTGGTGTCTGTCCGTGGGGTTTTGAGTGACGGCAGTGAGGCAACCTTTGGGCCGTTGACCGCGGCAGCATTCCAGGCCAAGTGCAATGGCCCTGACTGTCTGGAAACGCGGGTCTATCAGCGGCTCGCCGCTCTGCTCGGCGACACGGCTATCCGGCAGACCATTCGGCAGGCAATGCCTGGCCCCGACGTGACCCGCCGCAACACGGGCTATGCCCTCGATACCCTGCTTGATTCCAGCTGCTTCGATTCGACCACTGAGGCCCCCTTCAATCTGTGCCGGCTGCTGGCCGGCTCTGAGGGCACGCTCTTCTTTGGCGTGGAGTATGAGTTGAACCTGCTGTCGCTGCCGCCACCGGGTGGGCTGCTCTGTGTGCACTGTCAGTCGGTTGATGAGGCCTTGCGGGCGGCCGTGGTGGTGATGCAGCGGCGGCACTGTCTGCCAGCGGGCCGGATGGAGGTGACCACCGCTGACCCGCCCCAGCTGACTGGCTGCGAACTGATCGACCGCAAGATTCTCGACTGCACCAAGGACAACCGGGAGCAGGCCCGCAATCGGTCGTTCGTGGTGGGGGACCCGGGTGGCGTGCTGGTGGTGGAACTGAAGCATCCCGACCGAGCAAAGGTTGAGGCAGGGCTGGCGGCTATCACCGCTGACCTCCAGGCGGCCGGCCTCGGCTACGCCTTTCCGACGCTCTTCGGGGCCGAGTCACAGAAGGTCTGGGACCTCCGTCGGGCGGGGCAGGGACTCGTCAACAATCTGCCGGGACCTGCCAAGCCCCGCGAAGTGATCGAGGACACCGCTGTTGCGGTCACCGATCTGCCCGCCTACATCGCTGACATCGATCAGCTGCTGGCGGAAAAGTATGGCATCGACTGCGTTCATTATGCCCATGCGGGCGCTGGCGAGTTGCACCTGCGGCCACTGTTTGATCTCCACAGCCGAGAGGGACTAGCGATGTTCCGGGGCGTGGCCACAGATGTCGCGGCTCTTGTGAAGAGCTATCGCGGCAGCCTCTCAGGCGAACACGGTGACGGCCGGCTGCGGGGGGAGTTCATTCGCACGATGGTGGGCGATGCCTGCTACGAGCTCTTCCGGCAGGTGAAACAGTGCTTTGATCCAGTCGGCATCTTCAATCCTGGCAAGATCATTGACACCCCGCCGATGGACACCCAACTGCGGATTCTTCCAGGTGAAGTCGAGCCTGAGCACGAGACAACCTTTCGCTTTGCCGACACTGGCGGCGTCCTGCGGGCAGCAGAAAAGTGCACTGGTGTCGGCCAGTGCCGCAAGCCGGCCGCGGCCGGCGGCACGATGTGCCCCAGCTATATGGCCACCCGCAATGAGGCTGACACCACTCGAGCTCGGGCCAACGTGCTGCGGCAGGCACTGGCTGACCCGGCGACGGCCAATCCCTGGAGTCGCCCGGAGATTGCTGAGTCGCTGGACCTCTGCCTGTCGTGCAAGGCGTGCAAGAGCGAATGTCCCTCGAGCGTCGACATGGCGAGACTCAAGGCCGAGTGGCAGCAGCAGGTGCATGACAGCCGCGGGGTGCCGCTGCGGAGCCGGCTGATTGCCAGTTCGGCCAAGTCCCTGCGGCTGGCGGCCCGTCTTGCGCCCTGGGCCTACAACCTCGCAGTCGGCACGCCGGCCATATCCCGGCTGGTCAAGCGAGTGCTGGGGGTTGCCCCTGGTCGGTCGCTGCCGCCGGTGTCCCGGAGAACACTCAGGCAGTGGCTGCGTGGGCGGAGGCCAAGAGCCGGTGGCGGCCTGGCTCCGCATAGCCGAGTGCATCTGTTCGTCGATGAGTTTACCGACACGCTCGACGTACCGGTCGGCATCGCTGCGGTCGAGTTGCTTGAGGCCCTGGGCTATGAGGTGGTGGTGCCAGAGCATGTCGACAGTGGCCGGGCCCAGATTTCAACGGGACTGCTGCGGGAGGCACAGCGGCTTGCCTGTACCAATGTCGAACTGCTGACTGACTGTGTGACAGCTGACGAGCCGCTGCTCGGCCTCGAGCCCTCGGCCATCCTTGGGTTTCGTGACGAGTATCCCGATCTTGTGCCAGAGGCACTTGCAGAGAAGGCCACGACGCTTGCCGGCAACACGCTGCTGATCGATGAGTTCTTGGCACGAGAGATCAATCGCGGCCGCGTGACCCCAGACGCCTTCACGATGGACGCCAAGAACATCCTGCTCCACGGCCACTGCCACCAGAAGGCCTTGGCCTCTCTTGAGCCGACCCGGCAGTTGCTCGCGCTGCCAGCAAACTATGCAGTGGAGGTGATCCCCAGCGGCTGCTGTGGCATGGCCGGCTCCTTCGGCTATGAGCGGGAGCATTTTGCTGTGTCGATGCAGATCGGTGAGCTGGTGCTGTTTCCAGCGGTGCGGGCGGCTGCAGCCGAGACCTTGCTGGCCGCCCCAGGTACCAGTTGCCGGCACCAAATCAGGGACGGCACGGGCCGCTGGCCGCAGCATCCTGTCCAAATCCTGCGGAATGCGTTGCGGCGGCGTTGAGCCAGCCGGGCGGTGGGGGCAGGTTTTTTTCCGGCCATTCCCGCGTGTGAGCACCGATCGGGGCCGCTCATGAAATTCTTACGAGCCGCTCACAATTCGCTTACCTGCCGTGTCGACACTTCTGACGTGCAAGACGGTGGCCGCGTGGTCGCTTTCGAGGCACCGCATGAAAACCCATATCCAAGGAGTCCGTCGTGATTCAGTTCCAGAATCGCTCGCAGCGGTCGCACCAGCGTGGCTTTACGCTGATCGAACTGCTGGTTGTCATCGCCATCATCGGCGTGTTGGTTGGTCTGTTGTTGCCTGCTGTGCAGACAGCCCGTGAGGCAGCTCGTCGTGCCAGTTGTTCGAACAATCTCAAGCAACTCGGCCTTGCCTTTCACAATTACATGTCAGCAAACAGGGCGTTTCCCTCGTCGCGTCCAAACAACGAGGACATGAGTTGGTGCACTGCATTGCTGGAGTATTTCGAGGAAGGCAACCTCGCCAGTTCGTACGATACGTCGGTGATTTGGAACACTGCCGCGAATGTGGCCGCTGCCCAGACGGTTATCCCCGTGTTCGTTTGCCCGTCCGCTGACTCCATTCGATTTGCAGCCGATGGCACTGCACCAACGGCTGTGCAGGGCAAGATCATGGGACCGTCTGACTACCTCGTGTTCCACCGCGTGCGGAAGGGCTTTTATTTAGCAAATGGCCTTCCCGATCCAGGTAGTGATAAGAGTGGCGGACTTAACAAGGATGGCCCGACACCAGAGCAAGAATTTCTCGATGGGTTCAGCAAGACCCGTCTGGTTGTCGAGAGCGCCAGCCGTCCCAATCACTGGAAGCGCGTCGGTGGTGTGCTGAAAAGCCAAAACGCTCTGCTGCCACGACCAGAGGGGTATGGCTGGTCAGATCCTGATGGTGGAGCAGGCTCGATGGACGGAACGCTTCTGTCTGATGGAACGATCAATAACAAGAACACGGGGGCGCCAAACGGCACCTGCATCATGAACTGCAACAACGACAGTGAGCCGTTGAGCCTGCATGTCGGCGGCATTCAGACGCTGTCTGCCGATGGTTCGGTGTCGTTTGCCGACGAAGGGGTTTCGGCTGCTGCGTGGGCGGCGTCGCTCACCCGCAACGGGAATGACTGATTCGTGAGTTCTTGGTGGGGCGGCAGACCGGTTCGGTTGCCGCCCCACTTTTTCAATATCCCAGGCACAACCACAGTCGCTCGTAGAAGGATAAAAAATGAAAATGATGCATGCTCTCGTTGTCGCCCTTGTTTGTGTTTCGCTGCATTCAGGTTGCGGTTCAACGACCCCGGTGGTTCAGTCTCTCGATGAGGTGACGGGCAAGGTGTTGCTGCCACAAGGAGTGGCCCTCAAGGGCGGCAAGCTCGTGTTGCGACCGGCGGGTGGTTTGCGGCGACCGGTGGCGGCTGACATCCAGCAGGACGGGACATTCGTTCTCGACAGCAGCGCTGAAAAGGCACCGGTGCTTCCAGGGACATATGACGTTTACCTGGTATTCGATGACACGCCGCAAGGCCGGAAGCTTCAGAGAAGCGTTCCTGCGAAGTACCGAAAGCTGACTGACGAGGATTCGGACGTCTCCGTGACACTCGATGAGACTCCACAGGAAGTTCTCGTGAGACTCAAGCGAGGCTGATCGGAAGGCAGTGGATGCGACGCTAAAAGATTTAAAGCAGCAGCGGCTGCGTTGGCCACAGAACATGGTCTCAGAGCCAAGGCGTTGGCCAGCCCAGTGATTTGCGACGGCGACAAGGACGAGCAGCGTCGGGGTAATCGTTGCTGAGTTGGTGAGTGGACTTTGAAATGTGAGGCAATCGTGGCTTTTCTCTTGCGTTCGGTGGGTAGCTGGGCGTTCGCTGTCTGCATGATCGCCGGCGTGGCCGCAGCGACTACGGGTGCCGCTGAGTCACTCACCTTGCGACGGCTTGACTCACACCTTGCTGGTCCATTCGAAGGATCTGCTGCGGAGATTCCTGCGTACTGCCATGAGACCCAGCGGGTGTTTGTCGTCAATGCCGCGTCGGGGCAAGTGGATGTCCTGCGGCTTGGGGATAGCGGCCAACTCACTCGTGTTGGGGTGATCCAGGCGGTGGCTGATGTCGGGGCCGGGATGGGCGGCGTTAACAGCGTCAGTGTTTTTGCAGGAACCCTCGCCGTGGCGGTTGAGGCCGAGACGCGGACGGACTGCGGGGCCGTGGCGTTGTATGACACGAGCACCTTGGAGCTGAAGCAAAGCATTCCTGCCGGGGCCCTGCCCGACATGGTGACCTTTTCCCCCGACGGTCGTTGGCTGCTGGTGGCCAATGAGGGTGAGCCGAGCGAGGATGCGACGGTCGATCCCGAGGGGACAGTCACCATCATCGATCTGGCAGCCGGGAGCGACAAGCCATCGGTGCAGACCGCGACTTTCCGTGACTGGAATGCCGGTGGACCGCGGGCAGTCGAGCTACCGGGGCTGAGGGAGCGAGGTCTACGGCTGTTCGGACAAGTGAGGCTTGCCGGGGCTGGCACGCAGAGCCGGCCTGCGACGTTTGCCGAAGATGTTGAACCGGAGTGGATTGCGATCTCACCCGACAGCCAACTGGCCTATGCCTGCCTACAGGAGGCCAACGCGGTTGCTGAGGTTGATATTGCAACCGCTGTTGTGCAGCGGATCATACCCCTTGGGTTCAAGGATCATGGCCAGCCTGGCATGGGGCTTGATGTCAGTGACCGGGACGGGCAGATCGCGATTGAACCTCGGTCCAATCTCTACGGGGTCTACCAGCCTGATGCGATTCGGCTGTTCAGTCAGGGTGATCGTCTGCTGCTGGTGACTGCCAACGAAGGTGATTCCCGGGTGCGGCCGACGGAAGACGGGGCGGTGGCCGGGGTTGCGGAAGGCGACTTCTTCAGTGACGAGGCCAGCCTTGATGAGTGGCCGCTTGAAGGTGGTTTGTTCGAAGGGCATGCGACCGACGACAACCTTGGCAGACTGAAACTGGTGCGGGATCTCGTCGACCGACACCTCGATACCGACGGGCGGCCCACGAAACTGTTCTGTTTTGGAGGGCGTTCGTTCTCGATGTTTGATCTGGCGACAGGGGACCGCGTGTTCGACAGCGGTGATGCCTTTGAAACGGTCACAGCGGAGCGGTTCCCGACCTTTTTCAACGTCAGCAACGACAGTCTCAAACGCGAGAAGCGGAGCCGCAGCAAGGGACCAGAGCCCGAAGCCCTTGTGCTTGGAGCAATCAACGGCCGCACCTATGCATTCATCGGGCTTGAACGAATCGGTGGCATCATGGTCTATGACATCACCGAGCCGGAGGCATCCGAGCACGTCGGCTATTCCACCAGTCGAAATTTTGAGGCGAAGCCCACTCTCCCCGATGGCTCAGCGAACCCGGCTGCCGGTGACAGTGGGCCCGAAGGGCTGGTCTTCGTGCCCGCCGATTGTTCGCCGACAGGCACGGATCTCCTCATCGCTGGCAATGAGACCAGCGGCACCACGACCGTCTGGGAAGTGGTGGTCGGGAACGAGTTGGCTGGTGCGGCCCAGGCGGAGCTCACGCCGTGAAGGCCATGCCGATCCAGTAGGACTGGGCGTGCTAATTTCCTGGAACAGGGAGCGGCTGCTTGCCGCGTCACCGACACGGGCACCGCAGAAGTTGGGCAGTCATGGGGGGAAAACGAGCGTTTTTCCATGATTTCTGGCCACCGGCAGACCGATCAGTAAGATAGGAGAGGAGGTGCGAGAGTGACGCCCCCTCCTGATGATCCGCCGATCGACCCCTCTGGGTCCGCGCCGGGATGCCATCTCCACCCGGCGGCGAAGCGGGTGTTTCCCAACGGAGCAATCCAATGGTGCACAGCTTTGCGAGTTGCCGGTCGGCTGCGACCCGTTCACGGTGGTGGTATCTGGTCGGAGCCGGCGTCAGTCTCTGTTGGATCGCCCACGGCCAGGTGGTGAAGGCGGCTGATGGCCCGTCCTTTACTCGTGACATCAAGGGCATCCTTTCCAATCGCTGCATTCGCTGCCATGGGCCCGACGCAGAAGATCGCCATGGCGGCGGTGAGCATGGCCTGCGGCTTGATACCTTCGCGGGGGCCACGGAAGACCTGGGGGGCTACGCGGCGATTGTGCCGGGGGACCCTGAGGCCAGTGAACTTCTCGTTCGCATCACTGACACCGATGCTGACCTGGTGATGCCGCCACCGGAAGCGGGCGACCCGCTCTCGCCGCATGAGGTCGATCTGTTGCGCCGCTGGATCACGGCGGGTGCAGAGTACGAGCCACACTGGGCGTATGTGCCAATCAGCCGGCCGAACCTGCCGGCGGTGGCGCAGAAAGACTGGGCCCGCAATCCGATTGACCGGTTCATCCTGGCGCGGCTGGAAGACGAAGGCCTCCAGCCCAGCCCCGAGGCGGACCGGGCGACCCTGGCCCGCCGGCTGGCACTCGATCTGACCGGCCTGCCAATCAGTCCGGAGGCAGCCGATGCCTTTGGTGCGGATCCCTCCCCGAATGCGGTGGAGCAGCTGGTGGATCGGCTGCTGACTCACCCCGGCTATGGCGAGCACATGGCCCGCGGCTGGCTTGATCTGGCTCGCTATGCCGACAGCGCCGGCTACGCCGACGACCCGCCGCGGACGATCTGGGCCTATCGTGACTGGGTCATTCGGGCCTTTGACGCCAACATGCCATTTGATGCGTTCACAATCAAACAGCTGGCTGGTGACCTGCTTCCCGAGGCGAGCCTCGACGACAAAATTGCCACGGCGTTTCATCGCAACACGCTGACCAACAACGAAGGGGGGACGATCGACGAAGAGTTTCGCACCGTCGCCGTGGTCGATCGAGTGAGTACGACCCTGAGTACCTGGATGGGGACTACCATGGCCTGTGCCCAGTGCCATGACCACAAGTATGATCCGCTGACTCAAAAAGAGTTTTTCGGCATCTATGCGATTTTCAACAACACCGCTGATGCCGACCGCCGCGATGAGGCCCCGCTGCTGACCGTGCCTTGGGAGCCGGTCGAGGCCAAACGGCGGCCGCTGGAAAAGCAACTGGCTGAGATCATCAAGGCGGTTCCAGAGATGCAGCGGGCCACGCCGAAGCAGCAGCCGCAGCCTGCGGCAGAGCCTCCTGAGTTGCGGCCACTCCGGGAACATGCCGACCAGCTGCGAAAACGGCTTGCTGCCATCAGGCCGGTGACCGTACCAGTGATGACAGAACTGCAAGCCGCGAAGCAGCGGGTCACCAAACTGCAGTATCGAGGCAACTGGCAAGACCTCGGCCCCGTCGTGGAAGAGACGACACCGGCAGTCTTTCCACAGCCGGCCCTAGCCGATGGCCAGCGGCTTGACCGGTTGGCTTTGGCTCGCTGGCTGGTGAGCCCCGCCAACCCGCTGACTGCCCGTGTGATTGTCAATCGGCTTTGGGAGCGGCTCTTCGGCATCGGCATCGTGTCAACCAGCGAAGAGTTTGGGAGTCAGGGCGAATTGCCGAGCCATCCAGCGTTGCTCGACTGGCTGGCCAGCGAACTGATCGCCAGTGGCTGGGATCTTCAGTCGATCCAGCGGTTGATTGTCACCAGTGCCACCTACCGGCAGTCGTCCAAGCCGACAGCCGACCTGCTGGCCCGCGATCCGGAGAATCGGCTGCTGGCCTGCGGACCGCGGGTCCGACTGTCGGCTGAAGTGATTCGCGATCAGGCACTCGCTGCTGCGGGCCTCTTGTCGAGCAAGAAGGGTGGCCCGAGTGTGCATCCACCCCAGCCCGACCTCGGCCTGAAAGCGGCCTTTGGGCAGGGCATCGACTGGAAGACGAGCACGGGAGAGGACCGCTACCGGCGGGCAATTTATACAACCTGGCGGCGGAGCAACCCCTATCCGGCGATGGCCACCTTCGATGCGCCCAACCGCGAGGTCTGCACGATCCGCCGGCCGCGGACGAATACACCGCTGCAGGCACTGGTCACGCTCAATGACCCAGCATTTGTTGAGGCCGCGCAGGGGCTGGCCCGCCGCATGGTCCGGGAGGCTGGCCCGGCGGCACGCCAGCGGGCCGGGCGAGGGCTGCGGCTTGTGTTGGTCCGCCAGCCCCGGGCCGCGGAACTCGACCGACTGGTTGGCCTTTACCACGACTCCCTTGCTGCCTTCAGGGCTGACCCTCCTGCCGCGAAAGCGTTGGCGACTGATCCGCTCGGCCCGCTGCCCGATGACCTGCTCAATCACTATGGCGGTGACGCCACCCACGCAACCGCCGACCTGGCTGCCTGGACGGTGGTGGGCAACGTGCTGCTCAACCTCGATGAAACCTTCATGTGTCCGTAGAGGGCTTTGGCATGAATCCGCTTGCTGAACAGAAACTCATTGCCACCCGTCGCCATCTGCTCGGCAGCATGGCCGGCGGGATCGGTGCTGTGGCCTTGGCCGATCTGCTGGCTGGCGACACCGCCGGTGCAACTACGCCGGTGCCCTCACTGGCTGATCCATTGGCGGTGCGGCCACCGCAGTTCGCGCCGCGGGCCAAGCGGATGATTGTGATTCACCTGACCGGTTCCCCGCCGAACCTCGATCTCTATGATCACAAGCCGGAACTCCTCAGGCGGGATGGCGAAGACTGTCCGGCTGAGACCATTGCGGGCAAGAAGTTTGCCTTCACCAGTGGAACCCCCAAGTTGTTGGGCACGCGACGCCAGTGGAAACGCTGCGGTGAGAGTGGGATGGAGCTCTCCGATGCGATTCCGCATTTACACCGGGTTGCTGACAAACTCTGCCTGGTGCGGAGTATGCACACCGACCAGTTCAACCATGCGCCAG
This sequence comes from Pirellulales bacterium, assembly GCA_040260935.1. Taxonomy (GTDB): domain Bacteria; phylum Planctomycetota; class Planctomycetia; order Pirellulales; family UBA1268; genus UBA1268. The sequence continues at coordinate 5,167 of JBDQOY010000189.1, read as the reverse complement.
CGGAACTCTTGGTTTATACCGGCAGCCCCCGCGCTGGTCGGCCGAGCCTGGGCAGTTGGGTCACGTATGGCCTCGGCAGTGAAAACGCCAACCTGCCCGGCTTTGTCGTACTGATCTCCTCCGGGGTGCAGCCCAACGGAGGCACCAGCAGCTTTGGTTCCGGCTTTTTGCCGAGTGTCTATCAGGGGGTGCAGTGTCGCTCGAATGGCGACCCGGTTCTCTTTGTCTCGAATCCGCCGGGCATGGATCGGCAGTTGCGGCGGACGAGCCTCGATGCCCTCAATGACCTCAACCAGTTGCAGGCCCGAGAACTAGGGAACCCCGAGACCGTAACCCGTATCGCCCAGTATGAACTGGCCTACCGGATGCAGGCGAGTGTGCCGGATGTGATGGATATTTCCCGGGAATCGAAGCAGACCCTCGAGGCCTACGGGGCCACGCCGGGTGGGTCAAGTCTGGCCAACAATTGCCTGCTCGCTCGTCGGCTGGTCGAAGAGGGGGTGCGGTTCGTGCACCTGTTCGACTGGGGGTGGGATTTTCACGGCACCAATCCCAATGAAGACATCCGCGATGGCCTGACCAAGAAAGCCGCCAGCTTCGACAAGCCGGCAGCAGCCCTGATTGAAGACCTTGAACAGCGGGGCCTGCTGGAGGACACGCTGGTGCTCTGTACCGGTGAATTCGGTCGCACACCGTTTCGGGAGGGACGCACCTCCAAGAGCAAGATGCTGGGACGCGATCACTACCCCGACTGCTATTCAGTCTGGATGGCGGGTGGTGGGGTGAAGCCAGGACTGATCTACGGGGCCACCGACGAACTCGGCTTCAAGGTGGCCGAGAACCCGGTGCACATTCATGATCTGCAGGCGACGCTCTTGCACCTCCTCGGGTTCGACCATACCAAACTCACCTACCGCTTCCAGGGCCGTGACTTCCGGCTGACGGACGTCCATGGTGAGGTCGTGCACGATCTGCTGACATGAACTGGTCGTGGCGGTGGCAGGGTCATGGACGTGTTCGGAGCCGCTGCATGATGTCCCCCCGGCGAGCCCAACACTGGTAGACTACCCGGGAGAATTTTTTCCGCAGGGCCTCAGGGAAAATGCCATGTCTGCCGTCACGATCGTCTGGTTTCGTCACGATCTCAGGCTCGATGATAACCCCGCCCTTTTGACGGCGGCGGCGCGTGGAAGCGTGGTGCCGGTGTTCATCTGGGCGCCTGAGGAAGAGGCGCCCTGGCAGCCAGGGGCGGCCTCACGGTGGTGGCTGCATCACTCGCTCAACCGATTGGCAGCTCGTCTTGAGAAGGCCGGTTGTCCGCTTGTCGTTCGGCGGGGGCCGACATGTGAGACGTTACAGAAACTCGCCAACGAGTGTGCCGCGACCCATGTTGTTTGGAATCGCCGCTATGAGCCTGCTGTCATCAAGCGGGACACCGCCATCAAAAAGACACTCGGCACCGCAGGCCTGACGGTGGAGAGTTTTGGCGGCAGCCTGCTCTATGAGCCAGTCCACGTCGCCACCAAGCAGGGGAAGCCCTATCAGGTTTTCACGCCCTTCTGGCGGGCCTTGCTCGCCCGGGAAGAGCCTGCCGAGCCGGCGGCGGCACCGCGAAAACTGCAGCCATCGACAGGGAAGAACCTGAAATCAGTCACGATTAATTCCCTCAGCCTGCTGCCGACGATCGCCTGGGCCAGCACCATGGAGCAAACCTGGACGCCGGGCGAAGATGGGGCCAAAAAACGACTCAAGGCATTCCTTGCGAGGGGACTTGCCGACTACGGCGATGGCCGTGACCGGCCGGACCAGACGGGGACCAGCAGCCTCTCGCCCTCTCTGCACTTCGGTGAGATCTCTCCCCGGCGGGTCTGGCATGCCGTGCGACAGGCGGTCGGCGGGAAGCCCGCCGCCACAATCACAGGCAGCCCTGAGGTCTATCTGCGGGAGCTTGGCTGGCGGGAGTTTGCCAACCATCTGCTCTATCACTTTCCCCAGACTCCCGAGGCTCCCTTGCGGGCGGACTATGCCCGCTTCCCCTGGGTTGAGGACCCGGTCGGCCTCCGAGCCTGGCAACGCGGACGAACCGGCTTTCCGATTGTCGATGCCGGCATGCGGCAACTCTGGGCCACCGGCTGGATGCACAACCGGGTGCGAATGATTGTGGCCAGCTTCCTGGTGAAGGACCTGCGGATTTCTTGGCTGGAAGGTGCCCGCTGGTTTTGGGATACGCTGGTTGATGCCGATCTTGCTGCCAACACCCTCGGCTGGCAATGGGCTGCCGGCTGCGGGGCTGATGCGGCTCCCTACTTTCGCATCTTCAATCCGACGAGCCAGCAGCAGAAGTTTGATCCCGACGCGGCATACATTGACCAGTGGGTTGATCGCGGGACGGACTACCCAGAGCCGATCGTTGACCATGCGGAAGCCCGCAAACTCGCCCTGGCGGCACTCAAGCAGGTGACAGCTGGGCGTGGCTGACATGCGTGGCTCCCAGACTGTCGGGCGGGGATTTCCGGGTTGAGATTCCCGGGCGAGCGTGCTGTTTTGAAGGGACCATTGCCTGCTGCGTAGAATACGCCACAGGATGAGCGTCACATGCCTATTCAAAAAACGCACTCAAGACCGTTGCTGTCCCTGAGAGGGGCGGTCGTTGGTGTCGCCGTTATCGGTCTGCTGGCCGGAGGAAGATGGCCTTGTTCCTGCTGTCAGGCGGGTGAAGCGGCACGTGACGCTGCGGCTGGAGGCGGTGCGTCATCATGCTGCCCGCAGGCGGTGGCTGGTTCGGAGGCTGTGGATCGTACCCCAGGCTGTTGTGGCTTCTGCACCAGCGAGCCTCCCTGTGGCGTTCCAGGGTTGCTCCCCGAGTCACCGGCTGAGCATCCCTGTCACTGTCAACTGACGGCCCGAGAGCATGCTGCTGCTGTTTCCACGGAAACCACCACAGTGGCGGAGGGGGCTTCGGGTGTACTGCCGCGTTTGTGGGAAGCGATCACCAGTCAGCCTTCTTCGAAGGCCCGCCTGACGCTTGCTGCGATGGGCTTCCCGGCGGAGCGGCCGGTGCGGATTCTTTACGGTGTCTGGAGGAACTGAATCGCACGGAACGCGGTTTCGTGATGGCGAGCGTTGCGTGACGCTCGCTGAAGATTCGTTTCCGGCACCTGCTGCCTTTTCATTGTGGTGGGTGCCTCCACTCCGAAGGAGATTTCCATGTTTCGTGCATTGACCCTGTTTGTTCCGGCGATTGCCCTTGGGCTGGCCCTTTCTTCCAGTTCGGCTCCTGCGGCCGAGACGGCGATGGACCCAGCCAAGAAGGCTGCCTGCATCGAGGCTTGCAACGCCTGCCTGCAGGCCTGCCGGGAATGCGTGATCGGCTGCGATTGCGCACTGTGCGAGAAGGACTGCCTCACCTGTATCGAGACCTGCAAGGCCTGCGTGGCCTTGATGCAGTATGAGTCTGCTCTCTCGCCAAAGATGTGCGGCCTCTGTGCCGATGCCTGTGAGGCCTGCGCGAAAGCCTGCCTCGAGTGTGGTGACATGCCCTGCTGCCAGACCTGCGCCAAGGCCTGCCAGCGCTGTGTGGAAACCTGCCGGGCCATGGCCGGCTAACCACGGGTAAGACCGTGTGCCTGGGTACTGAGCGGCGGTGCCGGTGATCCGGCACCGCCGTTTTTTTGGTCTCGTGTGGAGCGGGCGTATACTCGCTGCATTGTGGGCTACGTTGGCTTTCGGCACGACGACGGGAATGACGGCGTGAAACCTCTGAAGAACATCACCAGCACAGCTGTGATCATCCTGTGTGCTCTCGGAGCCTTCGCAGGTTGTGAGCCGGTTGGCAGCAGGCGGATTGGGAGTGGACCATCCGCTGGGGTGAAGGTTGATCTCAAAATTGCCACCTGCCAGCCAACGAATCTGCCCGGCCTTGGGGACGCGATTCAGGGCATGGCCGAACAGGTTGCGGCAATGACCGGCAGCCGAGTCGAGTTGACCGTGCATGAGCCCGGGGCACTGGTGCCGCCGCTGGAGGTGCTTGATGCTGTCGCCACCGGCACGGTTGAAGGGGGGTTTGGTCCGGCTGGCTTCTGGGCGGGCAAGATGCCGGCCGCCCCGCTGTTTAGTTCCGTGCCGTTTGGCCCTGAGGCAGGCGAGTATGTCGCCTGGATGTACTACGGTGGGGGACTGGAACTTGAGCAACGCATGTATGACGAGGCGGGCTTCAATGTCGTTCCCCTGCCCTGTGCCCTGCTGGCAGCGGAAACAAGCGGCTGGTTTCGGAGGCCGGTCAATTCCGCCGCCGATCTCCAGGGACTGAAGATGCGGTTCTATGGCCTGGGTGGTCAGGTGATGCAGGAACTGGGGGTAGCGGTAACGGTGATGCCGGGAGGTGAGATCTTTCAGGCGCTTGAGAAGAATCTGCTCGACGCCACTGAGTTTTCAATGCCTGCCATCGATGAGAAGCTCGGCTTCTACCGGGCTGCTCCCTACAACTATTACCCCGGCTGGCACCAGCAGGCCACGATCCTTGAACTGCTGGTCAACAAAAGCATCTGGAAGTCCCTGTCGGCGGCTGACCGGGCCGTGATCGAGAATGCCTGCCGCGCGGCGATGCTCGATAGCTTTGCCAAGAGCGAGGCGATCCAGGCCGCTGCCATTCGTCGAAACGTCGAGGAGCGGGGGGTTGAGAACCGATATTGGTCGGAAGCCATGCTGGTGACATATCGCTCGACATGGGAGCAGGTCGCAGCGCGGGAGGCAGCCAGCGATCCATTCTTCAAAGAAGTCTGGGAACACCTGCAGGCCTTTCGTGAGGACTACCGCGTCTGGAGTGAACTGGCCTTCATGCCACGGGCCCCCGCGCAGCCTCGCCCGCAGGCCACACCGTGAGTGCTGCTTCGGGACGACCTGCCGGGCAGCAGGCTGATCATGCCGCTCGGGTTGCGGATGCCTTGGAGGCGTGGGTGCGGTGGGTGGGGCAGGCGGCAGCCGGGCTGTTTCTTGTGCTGACGGCCGCGATCGCGGTCCATGTGATCCTGCGGTATGCCTGTGGCATCAATCTTGTCTGGCTGGAAGAGCTTCACTGGCAGCTCTATGCTTTCCTGATCACGCTGAGTCTCGGCTATGGCGTGGTGACCGACAGCCATGTCCGGCTTGATCTTCTGCATCATCGCTT
>JBDQOY010000188.1:0-4252 GCA_040260935.1 Pirellulales bacterium | reverse complement strand
TTGCATGCCGCAGCTGATCCGGTCGATCTGGCCCGGGCTCTTGCCGAACTGCTCGACGATGCTGACCGCCTCGTTGCCTGTAGCGTAGCGGCCTTCGGTCGGGCTCGTGAGCAGCACACGGCCGACAAGATGGCGGCGGCCCATGAGCAGCTCTACGCAGAAGTTCGCCTGCAGGCGAAATGAGTCTGAAGTTGGCGAGCTAGCTTGAGCCTAGCCCATTTCTGCCGGATCTAGCCCGACGAACCCGAGTCGTTTTTGGCTTCAGGAAACATGAGCGAGGCGGCCACGCTTGTGCCAATCAGGGCAATGATCACCAGCAGAGAAGCCCACGGGGGGACAAGATGCCCTTCTGCATGGGCATCCCAGCCACCGTAGGCTGCCAGCCACTCACTGTGATGGGCTGCCTCGGCAATCATTTTGCTTCCAACAAAGACGAGAACCGCCGCGAGGCCGTAGTTAAGAAAACGGAACAGATCCATCACGCCGGCCAGCAAAAAATAGAGTGCTCGCAGGCCGAGGATGGCAAACACGTTCGACGTGAAGACGACAAACCGAAAGTAATGAGCCTGCTGGTCGACGACACCAAAAATGGCCGGCACGCTGTCGACGGCAAAGAGCACGTCGGTGCTTTCCACCACCAGCAGCACCAGAAACAAGGGTGTTGCCACCCAGCGGCCGGCTTCCTCAACGAAGAACCTGTCACCAGCCGGCTTGTTGGTCACCGGGACAAAGCGACGGAAGAACCGCAGCAGGAAATTATCTTCCGGATGGACTTCTTCGTTGGTGAAGGCAAGTTTCAGGCCGGTGTATACAAGGAAACCGCCGAAGAGCCAGAGGATCCACTGAAATCGCTCGACCAGTTCAGCGCCCACCAGCACGAAGGTCAGTCGCATCAGCACCGCGCCGAGAATGCCCCAGAAGAGCACCCGATACTGGTACTTCAGGGGCACGCCGAAATAACCAAACACGACTGCAAACACGAAGACGTTGTCCATCGACAACGACCACTCAACGAGATAGCCAGTGAGAAACTCGACGGCAGCGGCATTGCCCAGCCACCACCAGATCAGGCCGTTGAAAGAAAGGGCGAGGGCCGACCAGATGCAGGTCCAGAAGGCACTCTCCGACAGCGAAGGCTCGTGTGAGTGCTTATGGAAGACGGTGAGATCAAGGACCAGCAGGATCGTCACCATGGCGGCGAAGGCAGCCCAGTGAACCATCTGGATCGGACCATCGGTAGCAGCCACGGTGGCCGTGTCGGCCATGGCAAGGAAGGTCGGCAGGCCGCTGCCGAAATGTGCCAAGGCGGCGGAGAGAGCGGCGGGCACGGTGAGCACAAAATCCTTTCGAAGGGGATGGGGCAGGCCGGTGCCGCCCAAGGGAAATCCTAGCAGACAACCAGCCGGCTGATCAGGCGGGGCCGCTGTCGGCCGCCCGCACAAAACTGGTGGTCATCGCCTTAAAGACGTGTCGCAACTGTTCCCAGTCACGGTCTTCGGCCTGGCAGAAAAGCACGTAGCAGGCGGCTGGCGTTTCCAGACAGCGAATTTCGGCCGTGTTGGTCAGGTCGAGGCAGTAGAAATTCAGGTCGGCACCGGGCAGTGCCCGTCCAAAAACGTCCTCAATCACCGGTTCGCTGTCGAGATTCGGATATTCCTGCCGCATTTCGCTGATAACGGCCTCGGTCAGTTGGTTTGGTTCGCTTCCCGCTGGCTGGCAGTTGATTGACCAAAAGGCCCCATCTGGGGCTGAAACGGTCACTTCGAGGCCGTTTTCCGGATTCCCGCTGGTTTCCACGGTCCAGTTGTCGGGGTAATCAAAGGCAATCCCGTCGCGGTCAAAATGCATGGTCTGAGCGGGGGTCGTTGGAAGGGAGGGGCGGAGCGGTCTGGACGGCTGCTCCCTCGGGGAAGTACTGTCCCGGCCCTTTCACCCTACCAGATTCTGCGACTCAGGCTGTTCTCGTTCTCATGGCCCGATCCACCGGCACTCTTGCGTCATTCCCCCGGGCCCTCGCCGGTCAGGCTGCTGATCTTGCCATTCCGGTGGCCATCCTGCTGGCCGTGCTGGTGGTTTTGGCCCCGGTGCCAGCCGCTGCGGTCGACCTGCTCTTGGCAGCCAATCTGACCGTGGCGGTGCTGGCCCTGTTGGGTTCGCTTGCCGCGCGCACGCCACTTGAGATGCGAGTGTTCCCCAGTTTTCTGTTGGCAGCCACGCTTGTCCGGCTGGTGCTCAACATCGCCACCACTCGGCTGATCCTTGCCGAGGCTGGCACAGTTGGGCCGGCAGCTGCGGGCGAGGTGGTGCAGGCCTTCAGCCGTTTTGTGGCCGCCGACAATCTGGTGGTGGGGGTGGTGGTCTTTGCGATCATTGCGGTGATTCAGTTTGTCGTGCTCACCGCCGGAGCCACCCGCACCAGTGAAGTGGCTGCGCGGTTCACGCTCGATGGGCTGCCCGGTCGGCAGGCCGCCATCGATGCTGAGGTTGCCAGTGGTGGGCTGTCACGAGACGAGGCCCGGCGGCTGCGAAATGACCTGCAGCGGCAGGCGGAGTTCTATGCCAGCATGGACGGGGCCAGCCGGTTTGTGCGGGGCGAAGCCGTTGCCAGCGTGGTGATCGTCTTGGTCAATCTTGTCGGCGGCTTTGCGATTGGCGTTGGGCAGCTCGGTCTGCCAGCGGCAACGGCAGCTGGTCTCTATGCTCGGCTGACCATCGGTGACGGCCTGGCCAGTGCCGTGCCGTCGTTGCTGATTTCTGTTGCGACAGGCCTGCTACTGTCGCGGTCGACTGCCAGTGAGAACCTGCCTCGAGAACTTGGCCGCCAGCTTTTTGCCCGGCCAGCCCTGCTGCTGGTTACGGCGGCGTTCCTTGGCGTCCTTGCGGTGACCGATCTTCCCACCCTGCCTCTGGCGATAATGGCCGGGGGCACGCTGACAGCCGCCTGGTTACTGCGGTCGGGCCAGTCGTCGCCGGCGGCGTCGTCACCGGCGGCCGGCGGGGCCTCAGCCCCACCGCAACTAGATGCCATCCTGGGCCGCAATCGGCTTGTGCTCCGGCTGGGCCGCGACCTCCTGCCGATGGTGGCGGGTGAACGTCCGCTGCTGCCAGCAGCGATAGAAACAGTCCGCGGCCGCCTTGCGGAGGACCTTGGTCTGGCGGTGCCGGCGTTGACCTTTCGTGATGACGCCAGCCTCGCCGCCCGCCAGTGGCAGCTTGAACTTGATGGCGAGCCGGTGGCCGAGGCAGATCTGCCGTCAGGCCAGGTCCTGCTGGTCCCCAGGTCTGACGATGAAGTAACCCGTCGCCGCTGGCGCCGTCGGGAAGCTACGCAACTGCCGGCAGTCGGTGGTCGGCCGGCCCGCTTTGGGAGCCCTGCTGAAGCCGAAGAGGTGGCTGGCCGCGGTGGGCAGACCTTTACCGGCGTAGCGGCTGTTGCCCATGTGGTTGAGGCTGTTCTGCGGCAGCATGCTGATCGCCTGCTCTCGCGTGATCAGATGGCCCGCATGCTTGAATCACTCCGTGCAACTGAGCCGGCGGCGGTTGAGCAGACTGTGCCTGCGGTGGTGAGTGTGGCCACCGTGCAGCGGACACTCCAGTGCCTGTTGCGGGAGGGGCTACCAATCAAACCCCTGGCCGGTCTCCTTGAGGTCATTGCTGACCATGCAGCTGAGACCACCGAGCCAGACCTGCTGGCTGAACGCCTCCGGCCCCAGTTAGCCGGCACCATGCTGCGGCGGTTGCGTGGTCCCGATGGTCACTTGGCGGTGGTACGGCTGTCGCCGACGGCTGCCCGTCAGCTCACTGGATTGCCGGCTAATGCGGCCGCGAAACTTGCCGTTCAGCGATTACTTAGTGACCTGCGGCGGGCCCTGCGGCCGCTTCTGGAGCGTGGTCGTGCCACCGTCATTGCCGTCGGGTCTGCCGAACGGCTGGCTGTTGCCGAGCAGTTGCGGGTCGTCGGCATCACGCCTCCGGTTCTGGCCGAGGAAGAACTGGTAGGCCAGCCTGCGGTTGAACTGTTCACCACCATTGGGAGTTCGGCCGGGTCGGTCGACGCAGCCGGGCGGGCCGCCTGAGGCCGGCTCGGCTCCCGAATGCCAAGCAGTCGTCTGCCTGGAAGACGAGGCAGACTAGGGCGAGGTGGGTGGTTTGAGAGAAAATCCTGGTGATCCGGTTGGTGCCGGGACGAGGAAATGAAGTTGTGTCGGCCGGGCTGCTCGCGATACCCTTCGCCGCGGTCGTCGTGTCGGCC
>JBDQOY010000187.1:0-3807 GCA_040260935.1 Pirellulales bacterium | reverse complement strand
TTCCCCGACGAGGCGAACCGCCGCCCTTCCCTGTTCTGACTGAAACGATTCGATGAAATCCATCCAAAAACTCCTGGTCGCCAATCGCAGCGAGATCGCCATTCGCGTCTTTCGTTCCGCCCACGAGCTCGGCATGCGGACCGTGGCGATCTACGCCCATGAAGACCGCTTTTCGCTGCACCGGTTCAAGGCCGACGAGGCCTATCTGGTTGGCCGCCAAGGGGAGCCGCTCCGCAGTTACCTCGACATTGAGGCCATCGTAGCCCTGGCCCGGGCACACGGTGTCGATGCAATTCACCCCGGGTACGGCTTCCTCTCGGAAAACGCGGCCTTTGCCCGGGCCTGCGGTGAGGCTGGCATCACCTTTGTAGGGCCCCGGGTCGAATTGCTCGAAAACCTCGGCGACAAGACTGCCGCCCGCGACCTCGCCCAGCGGGCCGGCGTGCCGATTCTGGCCGGATCGGCCAAGGCAGTCGAAAACCTTGAGGACGCCCTCTCGATCGCAGACGACCTTGGCTATCCAGTGATGCTCAAGGCCGCCCACGGCGGCGGTGGCCGGGGCATGCGGGTGGTCCGTAGTAAAGACGAACTCCCCGGAGCCCTCGAAAGCGCCCAACGCGAAAGCAAAACCGCCTTCGGCAGCACCAGTGTCTTCATCGAAAAGTTCATCGAACGGGCCCGCCACATTGAGGTGCAGCTGCTGGGCGACACCCACGGCAATCTTGTCCATCTCTTTGAGCGCGACTGTTCCGTGCAGCGGCGGCACCAGAAGGTGGTGGAACTTGCCCCCGCCCCGAACCTTGCCCCGGCTCTCCGCGATCAGATCTGCGACGCCGCGATCGCCATCGGTCAAACGGCTCGCTATGAAAACGCCGGCACAGTTGAGTTCCTCGTTGATGCCGATGCCGACCGCTTCTACTTCATCGAAGTGAACCCGCGGATTCAGGTCGAACACACAGTGACCGAGGAGATCACCGGTATTGATATCGTTCGCCGGCAGTTGCAGATTGCTGCCGGCCACAAGCTCTCTGATCCCGAGATCGGCTTGCCTGATCAGTCGGCGATCCGCACGATGGGCGCGGCCATTCAATGCCGGGTCACCACCGAAGACCCTGAAAACCGCTTCCTGCCCGACTACGGCCGGATTACTGCCTACCGCTCCGCCAGTGGCATGGGCATTCGGCTCGATGCCGGCACGGCCTTTTCAGGGGCGGTTGTCACGCCCTACTTCGACTCCCTGTTGGTGAAGCTGACGGCTCGTGGCCTCACCCACACCGAAACTGCCGGCCATGTCGAACGCTGCCTCCAAGAGTTCCGCGTTCGTGGGGTAAAGACAAACATTCCGTTTCTGATCAACCTCGTCACCCACCCTGATTTTCTCGCCGGTAACTGCACCACTCGGTTCATCGACGAGACCCCGAGCCTGTTTGACTTCCCGATCCGGCAGGATCGCGCGACCCGGCTGCTGACCTTCCTGGCCGAAACAATCGTCAACGGTAACCCGCTGATGAAGAATCGGCGTCCAGTGGCCCGGCGGACGGCCGCCATCGTGCCAGCCTTTGACCCCAAGCAGAAGCCTCCGGCAGGCAGTCGCACGCGGCTGAAGGAACTGGGTCCGGAAAAGTTTTCAGAATGGGTCCGCAACCACAAGGGCCTGCTGCTGACCGACACCACGATGCGGGATGCCCATCAGTCACTCCTAGCCACCCGGATGCGAAGCTACGACATGCTCGCAGTCGCGGATGCCTATGCCCGGATGGCGAGCGGCCTGTTCTCCCTGGAGATGTGGGGCGGGGCCACCTTTGACACCGCCATGCGGTTCCTCAAGGAATGCCCCTGGGAACGGCTGACCCGCCTGCGGGAAAAGATCCCGAACATCCTCTTTCAGATGCTGCTGCGGGCCAGCAACGCCGTCGGCTACACGAACTATCCCGACAACGTGGTCCAGGCCTTTGTCAAGGAATCGGCCGAAGCGGGCATCGACCTGTTCCGGGTTTTCGATCCGCTCAACTGGGTGCCGAACATGGAAGTGGCGATCGCTGCCGTCCGTGACAACGGCGGCCTCTGCGAAGCCACCGTCTGCTACACCGGCGATGTGCTCGATCCCAAGCGGGACAAGTACACGCTGCAATACTACGTCGACCTCGCCAAGGAATTGGAAAAACGGGGTGCCCACCTGCTGGCCATCAAAGACATGGCGGGGCTCTGCAAGCCGTTTGCCGCTGGCCGGCTGGTCAAGGCCCTGCACGAAGCAGTCGGCCTGCCGATTCACTTTCACACGCACGACACCTCGGGGGCCCAGGTGGCCAGTTGCCTGGAGGCTGCCAAAAATGGCGCCAGTGCGGTCGATGTCGCCATGGCCCCCTTCGCCGGCCTGACCAGCCAGCCCAACCTCAATGCCCTCGTCGAGGCCACCCGCCACACCGACCTCGACACCGGCCTCGATCCCGAACCACTGCGACTGCTCACACATTACTGGTCAGCAGTCCGCGAACACTACTCGCCGTTTGAGTGTGGCATGAAGGCCCCGGATGCCGACCTCTACCTGCACGAAATGCCAGGAGGACAGTTCACCAACCTGCTCGAGCAGGCCCGGGCACTCGGCCTCGCCGACCGCTGGGAGGATGTCTGCCGCACCTACGCCGAGGTTAATCAACTGCTTGGCGACATCGTCAAGGTGACGCCAACAAGCAAGGCGGTCGGAGACCTTGCCCTGCTCTTGGTGACCAACGACATGAAGGCCGCCGAACTGGTGGGCAGCACCCGTGAACTTGCCTTCCCTGAATCGGTGGTCGATCTCCTCTCGGGCCGCATGGGCCAGCCAGCCGGTGGCTTCCCGCCCGAGGTCGTTGCCCGCGTCGTCCGGAACCAGACGATTATCGACGGCCGCCCCGGCGCGAGCCTGCCCCCAGCCGATATGCAGGAAGCGGCGGCCGAGGTCACCACGATCGTCGGCCGCGAAGCCTCTTCGCGCGAAGTCGCCTCGTGGCTGCTCTACGAGCGGGTCTTCCAAGACTTCGCCCGCCACCGGACGGACTATGGCGACGTGGCGGTGCTGCCAACGCCAGCCTTCCTCGAAGGGCCGAAACAGGGCGAGGAACTGTTTGTCGATATTGAACCGGGCAAGACGCTGGTGATTCGCCTGCTGACAGTCGGGGAGCCCCATGCCGACGGCACTCGGACGGTCTTCTTTGAGCTCAACGGCCAGCCCCGCAGCGTGACCGTGGCCGACCGCACCCTGGAGGGCACCATCCAGCAGCGGCCCAAGGCGGTCGTCGGCGATCCCCGCGACATCGGCGCTCCGATGCCAGGATTGATTGTCACCGTGGCGGTCAAGCCGGGCGACCAGGTGAAGAAGGGCGACAAACTGCTGAGCCTCGAGGCGATGAAAATGGAGACAACTGTCTACGCCGAGCAGGATGGCACGCTTGCCGAAGTGCTCGTATCACCCGGCACGCCGGTGGAGGCGGGTGAGCTCATTGCACGTTACGCTGACGCGTAACGGCGGCTTGCAATGCCATCCATGGCCATTGCAAGCGGCGGGCGAAAGGGTCGCAGCCAAGGTGCTACCGATTTGACAGAATGCTGGTGTCCTCGCTAGCGAGCACGTGACGTTGACGCGCAACGTGAAAGAAGCCCGCGCGAAGCTACTGCACAGGAGTTCCGCAGATGATCCGTTTTGCTTTCGCTGCCTTGCTGCTCAGCGCTGCCGCTGTTCCATCCGCAGCAGCCCAGCCGAACGTCCTCGTCATTCTTGTTGACGACATGGGCTTCTCCGACCTCGGCTGTTACGGCAGCGAGATCGCA
>JBDQOY010000186.1:0-8271 GCA_040260935.1 Pirellulales bacterium | reverse complement strand
GGCAGAAGGTTTTTTTGTGCTCGATTTCCTGACCGGCGATCTGTCTGGCGGACTGCTCAATCCGGTGACCGGGACCTTCGGAGTGGCCTATCGCCACAACGTGCTTGAAGACCTCGGGTTTCAGGCGGGACAGGCCAAGGAACCCACATTTCTGCTGGTTGCGGGCCGAGCTGAACTCCGGCGGCGGGGGGCACCGGCGCTCGCACCGTCTGTGCTCTATGTCACGGACTGCTCTTCAGGGGCCACGGTGGCCTATGGCATTCCCGTGGGCCCGCAGCAGGGAGCGGCGCTCGGCGTGCCGCAGCCGTTGCTGCCGCTGGATATCGCCCAGCCACGCGGTGGGGGACTGCCATGACCGAGCATGGAGCAACACCCAATGACGAGATCATCGTGTTCGTCAATGGCACAGAAAAGCGACTGCCTGCTGGTGGCACGGCCCACGATCTGCTGACAGCAGTCGGCCTGGCAGGTCGGCCGGTGGCGGTGGAAGTCAATGAAGTAGTCGTCCCCCGGGCAGCCCTCGGCGAGCGGATACTCGAAGATCAGGACCGGCTGGAGATCGTCACCCTTGTTGGTGGCGGCTGAAAAACGCCACCGAAGCAGTGAAGAACAGGATGGGGAGAGAGACGGACGGATGACGGACGCAGGAATGAATGATGCAGCAGGAAAGCCCGCCGGTGAGGTGGCGTTGCGGGTCGGTTCTTTCACCCTCGCCAGCCGGCTGGTCGTTGGTACGGGGAAATACGCATCGTACGCCGAGATGGCCCGCTGCCTCGAGGCCAGTGGTACAGACTGTGTAACCGTGGCTGTTCGGCGGGAACGGCTGTTGAACGCCGCCGGTGAAAATATTCTCGATCATCTTGATCTGTCGCGGTACACGCTGCTGCCCAATACCGCCGGCTGTTTTTCGGCAACCGATGCGGTGCGGGTCGCGCGGCTTGGCCGGGAGTTGCTCCGTGACCTCGGCAACGCTGGCAGTGAGTGGGTGAAGTTGGAGGTCCTCGGCGATCAGAAGACGCTGCTGCCCGATCCGGTCGGCACCCTTGAGGCGACCGAGCAGTTGGTGGCCGACGGCTTTTCCGTACTGGTCTACACCAGCGATGACCCAATTGTGGCTCGGCGGTTGAAGGACCTCGGTGCGGCCAGCGTGATGCCGGCCGGCAGTCCAATTGGCTCGGGCCAAGGCGTACTCAACGCCAATAACCTGTCAATCTGCCTGGAGTATCTGAAGGACGGCGACCCGGATTATCCGGTAATCGTCGACGCTGGTGTCGGCACGGCCAGTGATGTGGCAGCCGCGATGGAATTAGGAGTTGATGGCGTGCTCCTCAATACGGCGATTGCCCATGCGGCCGATCCGTTGCGGATGGCGCGGGCGATGCGGGCTGCCTGTGCTGCAGGCCGAGACGCCTTTTTGGCAGGCCGGATTCCTCGGAAGCGGTATGCCATGGCATCGAGTCCCGAGACTGACAGAATTACGCCAGCCGCCCTCTCGCCGAACTGAACTGCATGCTTGCCACCCGGATCATTCCCTGTCTTGATGTCGAAAAAGGTCGTGTTGTCAAAGGCACGAAGTTCCTTGAACTGGTCGATGCAGGCGATCCCGTCGCTGTTGCTGCCCGGTATGAGGCAGAAGGGGCTGACGAACTGGTCTTCCTCGACATCACGGCGAGCCACGAGGGCCGAGCGATCATGCTCGACATGGTGCGACGGGTGGCGGAGACGATCTTCATGCCGTTCACCGTCGGCGGTGGCATTCGCACACTGGACGACGCCGTTGAACTCGTGCATGCGGGCGCGGAAAAAGTGAGCATCAACTCGGCGGCGGTAAAAACCCCTGAGTTGGTCACGGCCGTTGCCGACCGGTTGGGAAGTTGCGCGACGGTGGTCAATATCGACCCCAAACGCGTCCGTCGGGATGGCCGCGAGGTCTGGGAGGTCTTTGTCAACGGTGGCCGGGTGCCGACCGGGCTGGAAGCCGTCGACTGGGCACGAAGGGTTGAGTCGCTCGGAGCAGGGGAAATTGTGCTGACCTGCATGGACCGCGACGGCACCCGCGATGGCTACGATCTTGAGATGACAGCGGCGGTCAGCCAGGCGGTTGGCATCCCGGTGGTGGCCTCTGGCGGAGCGGGGCGGCCCGAGCATCTGGCCGATGCGATTGAGCACGGGAAGGCAGACGCCGTGCTGGCTGCTGGGATCTTTCATTTTGGGGTCTGTTCGATCGCCGAGGTGAAGGCACTGCTGGCTGCCCGGGGAATTCCGGTGCGACCGGTGGCGGCAGCCACCCCAATAGGCTAGGGGACTGCCGCAGGCGGTTTGGCCGTTGTCAGGCTGTCGATTATCGTGGTGAACCGTGGGAGTGTCCGCCGGAGGGTCGGTGGGGTCCCCAACAATCCAGGGGTGAAGACATGCTCGATGCCAAACCGGAAGGCAACCCGCCCGAGGCGTCCTTCGTTGCGGACGAGGCGACACCGACACCGGTGCCCGCCGGGAAGGGCGATCGGCTGGAGATCGATCGCTACTTCGAGGCGCTCGTCAAATTGAATGGCTCCGACCTGCACCTGAAGTCGGGGCAACCGCCGTACATGCGGGTCAGAGGCGCGCTTCAGCCCCTGAAGTCCCCGCCGATCAGTGCGGAGAAGATGCAGGAGATCTGCTTCCCGATGCTCGATGATCGGCAGCGGAAGATTCTGGCCGATGAGGGCGGGGCTGACTTTGCACACAGTGCGGTGGTGGATGGAACCAAGTGGCGGTTCCGGGTGAATCTGCTTTACCAGCAGGGGGCACTCGGCATGGTTGCCCGAAAGGTCAACAACACCATTCCAAACTTCGAGAAGTTGTTCCTGCCGCCGGGTATTGAGCAGCTCTGTACGCTCGAACAGGGGATGGTCCTGCTGGCCGGAGTGACGGGGTCTGGCAAGAGTACGACGATCGGGTCGATGCTCAACTACATCAACCGCAACTACCGCAAACACATACTGACCCTTGAGGACCCAATCGAGTTTGTTTTCACCGAAGACAAGTGCCTGATTAACCAGCGGGAGATCGGCACGGACGTGAAAAACTTTGAGATCGGCATGAAGCATGCCGTGCGAGAAGACCCAGACATTATCCTTGTGGGTGAGCTTCGAGACGTTGATACGTTCAAGACGGCAATTCATGCCGCCGAAACCGGCCACCTTGTCTACGGGACCATCCATGCCTCGAATGCCCCGAGTACGATCTCGCGAATTCTTGACCTGTTTCCCCAGGAAGAGCATGCGGCAATCCGTAGTGCCATCGCCTTCAACATGAAGGGCATCGTTGCCCAGAAACTGCTCAAGTCAATCAGGGAGGGTGTTGCCCGCGTGCCGGTTGTTGAGTTGATGTTTGTCGATGTGCTGGTGCGAAAATACGTACTGGAAGAGCAGGAGCATCTACTCGCTGACCACATTCGCAAGTCAGCCAGGGATGGCATGCAGGATTTCACGATGAGCCTCAAGAGCCTGATTGACCAGGAATTAATTGACCGGCAGGCGGCCCTGGAGATCGCGCCGAACCGTGAGGCGTTGCAGATGGCATTGAAGGGCATTGTCTAAAGCAGCGGCCAGCCCGTGGGGGCGTCTGATGCCAAGGAGAAGGAACCAAAGCGTGACGGACGGAAGAGAAAACATGGTTTCGCGCCGGCAGTTTGGCCGCTGGTTGCTGGTCTTGGCATGTCTCGGCGTGACACTCACGGCGAGCTCGAATGCCTGGGCACAAAACAGGGACAAAAAGCCACCTGCGAACAAGCAAGCCGACCCAAAAGCTGCTGAGGGAGAGGGTGAAGATGCTGTGGAGAAGGAGCCTGTTCCCCTCAAGCTCGAGGTGGACGCGCTGATTGTGCCCGGGATCATCCTCGGCGTGATCAGCCTGCTCTGGGCCTGTTCAAGCGTCTGGATTGTCAAAGATGCCCGCAGACAGGGATTGGGCAGCAAAAAATGGAAGAAGATCGTTGTGGCACCCTACGCCGTGCTGGCCGTGGGGCTGCTTGCCTGTGTTGGCCTGAATTGGACGGAGTATGCCTTTTTGGAGGCGGGCGGTCTCTCGCTTGGCGTCGGTGTGTTGGCAGCCGTCTGGCTGGTGCTGCTGGTGCTCTATCTGGTGGCTCGAAACCGGGCACTCAATGACACCGGTGAAGTGGTGGCCGCGCCCCCGGAGGTCGGGCTGGTGGCCACCTGCCGTGAGGTGCCTGAAGAAAATGCCTTGCTTGTGGAGAAGCTCTCAGAAAACCCCGAGATCAAGGATCTGATCCGGATTCTGGCCGATGGTGTCTTTGCTCGCACGCCGAGCATTCTGCTCGACCTTGCCCAGGGCGGGCTCCATGTGCGGCATGACATTGATGGGGTCAAGCTGCCGGTACGAATCCTTGAGAGTGGCTCCCTGAAAAAGAAGAGCAGCAAGAACAATCCTGAGGTCTGGGGGGATGCGTTACCGGTTGACGGGGTCATCGGAGAGAAGATTCTGGTGATGCTCCTGCGGCTGGCGGGGCTGTCGCCAAAAAAGCGGGGACGGCCCCAGGAGGGCAGTTTTCTGATCACTGCTGATGGCAAGGAACGGGCCTGCCAGCTGCGAACGAAAATCATCAAGGGGCATGAGCAGTTTGTGGTCGACCTGGCGACCCCGCCGCCCAAGTTCAAAACAGCAGAAGACCTGGGCATGCCTGCCGCCATGCTGGAACAGTTGCAGCAGCTGGTCAATCTGCAGCGTGGTCTGGTGATTGTCACCGCTCCGGCGGGCAACGGGCTCTCGACACTCCTGGACATGACGGTGACGGCTGCGGATCGGCTGATGCGGGACTTTGTTTCGATTGAAGAGGCCCATGAAACCGCCACTGACATCCAGAACGTCAAGGTTCAAAAGTACGATGCTGCCGCCGGTGAGACGGCTGTGCAGGCGGTGGAAAAGACGGCCCTCTCCTACCCCAGCGGGTTTGTCGCCAGGCAGCTTGCTGACCCTGATCTGGCCGCCGACCTCGTGAAGCGGGCGCTTGAGGACAAGATGGTGATTGTCAGTCTGCCAGCCGAGGACAGCCTCGATGCTATCGGTAAGATGCTCGACCTCGGGATTTCACCGAGCGACCTGGCCCGCTGTTATCTGGGGTCCGTCTGTCAGAAGCTGGTGCGAAAACTCTGCCCGCGGTGCGCCGAAGAGCAGGAGGCTCCGCTGCCGCTACTCGATAAATTTGGCAAGTCGGCTGAAGAGGTGCCGCACATCAAGACCGCATCGCCACATGGCGGCTGCCGATTCTGTTCCGGCAGGGGCTACCTGGGCCGGACCGGTGCGTTTGAACTGGCGACCGGTATGCCTCTGAAAAAAGAGATCGCTCGCCGGGCGGGTAGTGCTGACCTGCGGAAGGCGGCGGCCCAGGCAGGCTATGTGCCGATGCGGGAGCAGGGGATGGATCTGGTGCTCGCCGGCGTTACGGCGCTTGAGGAAATGCAGCGGGTTTTTGCGACTAAGAAAAAGAGTCGGGTGGGCGGTGCCCGCTCCGGGGCATAGCAGACAGACGGGGAACGCATGGCGGACGAACAGACGCTCCCGGACGAGGCAGAAGAGTACCGGCCAGTCAGCATGCTGGCTGTGTTCGCCCTCGTGGCTGGCTGTGGGTCGGCTCTCGCGTTAACCACGCAGATGCTCTGGGGCCTGCCCGTGCTGGCAGGAGGCCTGGCCATTGCGGGCATCCGTGACACGGCCGGCGTCGGCAGCCGGAAGGCGGGCCGGGGGCTGGCGCTCGTGGGCTTGGCACTTGCTGTGGGCTTCGGCTGTCAGGCAATCAGCACGGCTGCCGGTCGGTACTGGATTGGCCAGCAACGCGCGGTCGAAACGGTGTCTCGCTGGCAAGAGACGATTCGCCGGGGAGACTGGCTCGCGGCCCGCGAGTTCTGTACCCCGTCGGCATTGCCTCTTGCGGATCCGTTTGGCGGAAACAATGAATCCCATACTGACCACGAGCACGGTCACGCCCATGACACTGAGCAGGCTGCCGAGGCACCAGCGGTCCAGGCCTTCCGTGACCTGCCGGTGGTGCGAGCCATCAGTGAGCACGGGCCGGCGACAGTAAGCGAATGCCGTTGGGATCGCGACAAGGCCGGTGGCTGCTGGCGGGTAGGTCTCGTGCTTCCCGCCGCTGATCCTGCGACCGTAGCTGTCTGGCTTTACCCGGAAACCAAGGATGTGCCGCGGCTGACCCCAACATCGACCGGTGTCGAGAAGGTCGAGCTCTGGCGAATCATCCAGCTGGAGCCCAGCGGCACCAAATGATGCCCTGTCGGCAGTGGGCAGCGCCGGCCTGCATGTGGCTGCCAGTCAGGCGGTGTCGGAACTGAAGCCGCGGACTGCATCAATCGATGTCGCGCCGCTGGCGAGCATCACCAGCCGATCGAAACCGAGGGCGGCACCGACGCCGGCGGGCATCGTCTCGCCGTGGGCAGCCAGCAGCTGGTCAGGCAGGGGCAACACGCGGCGGCCCTGCGATTGCCGTAGCTGGTTCGTGGCGAGCAACCGCTCCTGCAGGATGGTCGCCGAGGGCTCTTCTTCCCAGCCATTGGCCAATTCGATGCCCTTGGAAAACACCTCAAAGCGGCGGGCCTGCCTCGGGTCGAGCGGATCGAGTCGCGCGAAAGCTGCCTCGGCTGCCGGCCAGGCTTCGAGCATGACGGGGCGGTCGCGTCCCAGTCGCGGGCTGACGACCTCCGATAGCAGAAGATCGAAGGCGAGGCTGCGGCGTTCTGCGGCTGGCAGAGCCGCGGTTCCTTCCGGCAGCACCAGCCCCGCCTCGGTCGCTGCAGCCAGCAGTTCGTCTGCGGTGGCCGTGAGTGGGTCGACTCCAGCATGCTGGCTGAAGGCATCCCGGCACGAGATCCGCTCAAGCCCTGTTGTTCCGAGGGTGTGGCGGAGCAGGTCACTCACCAGTTCGGCTGTCTCCTTCAGGCTGGCCCCGGGCTGGTACCACTCCAGCATGATGAACTCGGTGTCGTGCCGTGGGCTCCGCTCTCCAGCGCGGAAACAGTGCGCGAACTGGTAGATCGGGCCAGAGGCTCGGGCAAGCAGCCGCTTCATCAGGGCCTCGGGGCTCGTCTGGAGATAGCGGGTGACCTGACCGTCTGTGAGTGAGACAGGTTCAATGTACGGCTCTGGCAGGATTTCCCGGGAGAGCACCGGCGTGTCAACTTCGACAAATCCACGGCCCTCAAAGCAGGCACGAACGGCGGTCCGAACCGCCGCGCGGTGTTCAAGCAGCGGACGAACCGACATCGTGGCTTCCGTTCCAGATTTGGGAGAGGCGCAGCTTACGGTGTCGCCGGTACCGGCTGCTTCGCGGCAAGTTTTTCAGCCCGCTCGCGATAGATCAGCACTGGGCAGGGGGCGTGACGAACCACCGATTCGGCCACACTGCCCATCAGCAACCGGCTGACACCCGTCCGGCCGTGGGTGCCCATGACGACCAGTTCGGCCTGCTCTGCCTCGGCGACCTTGACGATCTCGGCAGCTGGATCTCCCATCACCAAGCGATGGACGAAGGGCACCGAGGAGTCACTGGGGCGGACATCCTCAAGCATCTGCAGGATCCGCTCAGAGCTGGGCTCGGGCAGCCCGTAGTAGAGTTCACCACCACCGTAGGCGAGCGGTGGCTCCTCCACGTGGAGGATGAGAAGTTTCGCGTCGGACTGCCGGGCGAGGGCTTCAGCATGGCACAACGCCGCATCGCTGGCCGTCGAGAAGTCGGTCGGAAAGAGAATGGTCTTGGTACTCATGGCCATCGGCTCCTTTCAGCACAGGGCCCCCGAAGTTCACCGGACCAATTCTACGGCCTCACCCCAGTCGCATGCCCGGCAGGGCACCGCTATCGGGTGAAAGCAGGTAGACACCTTCGGCACCCGCCCCACTGGCGGCGACCACCATGCCCTCGCTGAGCCCAAACTTCATCTGGCGGGGAGCCAAGTTGGCGACCACCACCACCAGCCTGCCAACGAGATCCGCTGGCTGATGGAACTTCTTGATGCCGGCAAACACGGTGCGGCGTTCTGCTCCGCCGAGGGAGACGGTGAGCTTGAGGAGCTTGCGGGCCTCGGGGACTTCTTCGGCCGCGACAATGCGGGCCACCCGCAGGTCAACCTTGGCGAAGTCGTCAATGGTGCAGGTTTCGGCCACGGGCTCAGCAGCCAAGGGTTCGGCTGGATCGGTGGGCAGGCTCTCGGCGGGGGCGTCGGTCATGACATCTCCTGACGGGGGTGATGAGGAAGGGGG
>JBDQOY010000185.1:0-9371 GCA_040260935.1 Pirellulales bacterium | reverse complement strand
GCGCCCCCGGGCGGCCTGACCAGACTGATGGTTTTTTTCGCACCATAGGCCCCGATTCCGCTTCAAGCAGGCAAGACGGTTCGGGTTGTAGCGGGCGTAGCGGATATGTCGTGAGGCGAGGGGAAATTCATGATTGCCTCGCCGGTTTTTTGCTGTCGAGGGGGTCGCACCGCAACCTACTGTTAGGAGTGCGGACGGGAGAATCCGGCACCTTTGCCCAACCCGTCAATCCTGACTCAAGGAGAGAGTGCGATGCAGTCGCAACGTGTTTCGATTGGTGTCATCCTCGTCGCTGGGGCACTGTGTGGAAATCCAGCAGTTGCTCGGGCTCAGTGCTGCCTGTCGGGACTCCTCTCCGGGTGTGGCTGTTTTCAGAAGGCCGCCCCAGCCTATGCCGTGGCGCCTGTACCGGCTCCGCCACCGGTCACTCCGATTGCCCCGTTGGCAGTGCCACCGCAGCCCGCCCAGCCCGTAATGGTGCCGGTGCAGCAGGTGAGTTATGTCCCAGAGACAACCTATCGCACCCAGTATCAGTGCGTGCCAGTGACCTGCTACCAGTCATCCTGCGAAATCGATCCATGCACCGGGTGCGCCGTGGAGTGCATGCTGCCGGTCACGAGTTACGTGCAGAAACCGGTCAGTGTGCCGGTGACCCAGTATCGGGCTGTCTACACCACAAAGTATGTGCAGGTGCAGCCGGGGGTGGCGCCTCAAGCGTACGCTGGAGCCGTCCCGGGCCCAGTCGGGACAGCGGCCAGTCCCTTCGCGGCGCAGTCACAGACCACGCCGCAGGCCTGGGGCGCGGCAGGTGCGACGGTTCCCCCGTCGGTCCCCACGCAGCAGCCGGTCTTTCCGCCCGCGACGGGCAGCACGTACCAGCAGCAGATTGTTCCCCAGAGCGGCACTGCGATCACACCGCAGGTGCCGGTCCAGCCGCAGCCGACCGCCCCGCCTGCTCTGAGCCCCGCTCCGTCGCTAAAACCAATTCCAGAGGTTTCCCGGCGGCCGGAACAGCCAGCCGATCCTGCTGCCGCTGAACCAGCGGCTCCGACCAGCCAGGCGACCGCTACCGGCGTTGGCCACAATGGGAGCAGTTGGCAGACACTGGCCCCGTCGCTGCGGCCGATTCCACCGGTGAATCAGCCGCCAGTGGAAGCTGGGGAACGTTCCTATGGCACGCCGCTGAAGGGAAACAGTGATATGCCCGTCGTGCCGGGAACAGGACCGACCAACGCCACCCGCGCCTTTCCGAAATTGCTCGAGCCGACAAGCCACACCACCTCATGGCAGCCCAGCCAAGGTTCTGGGCAGGCGGGCTGGCAGCCGGCGTTCACTCAGGTGCCGTCGGGGCCGTATGCTCAGGGCTGGCAGCCAACCTATCCGACCGCTGCACTTCCCACCCGTGCCCAGTAGCCCGCCCTGTGACCAACGCCGAGATCGCCTCCCTGTTTGACCACGTTGCCGATCTCTTGGAGTATCAGGGGGGCAATGTCTTTCGCGTGCGGGCATATCGCAACGCTGCCCGACTGGTGAAGGGAACGGTCGAACCGTTGGCTGCCATTCGGGGAGCCTCAGATCGTTCGCTCACTGATCTTGATGGCATTGGGAAGGATCTGGCGACAAAGATCGAGACGTTACTCGATGGTGGCCGTCTGCCAATGCTGGAACAGTTGGAGCAGAAGTACCCCAGGTCGCGTTTGATCTGATGCGGGTGCCGGGTCTGGGGCCCAAGAAGGTGAAACTGCTGGTCGATGCGTTGCGTCTGACCAGCCTTGATGATCTCGGTGCAGCCTGCCGGGCAGGGCGGGTCCGCGAGTTGCAGGGCTTCGGGGAAAAGACCGAGGCGACGATTCTCGCCAACCTGGCGTTCGCTCAGAATCCGGAGCACAACCGTCTGCTCTGGGA
Source organism: Pirellulales bacterium (assembly GCA_040260935.1). Taxonomy (GTDB): domain Bacteria; phylum Planctomycetota; class Planctomycetia; order Pirellulales; family UBA1268; genus UBA1268. The sequence continues at coordinate 7,466 of JBDQOY010000185.1, read as the reverse complement.
CGAGGCTGATGCGATTGTGCGGCAGCTGTTGGAGTGGATGCGTGGCTGTCCAGCAGCCCTCCGGGTTGAGGCTGCCGGCAGTTGGCGGCGGGGCCGTGAGACGGTCGGAGACATCGATATTCTTGCCGAGAGTTCGCAGCCAGTAGAGGTGATGGATCATCTGCTGGCCTGGGAGTCGGCCGGGGAACAGCTGTTGCGTGGTGACACCAAGACCAGCATTCGTGGCCCGCAGGGGGTGCAGATCGATCTGCGGGTGGTCGAGGCCGCCTCGTTTGGGTCGGCCTGGCAATACTTCACCGGCTCAAAGGAACACAATGTCCGGCTCCGTAGTCGGGCCCGGGATCGTGGGCTGACCATCAATGAGTATGGCGTGACGCGTCTTGATGCCCCAGAGGCAGGGTCGCTGGCGGGGCGAACCGAGGCAGAGGTCTACGAAGCGGTCGGGCTTCCGTGGATCCCTCCGGAACTCCGTGAGGGCCGTGGTGAGATCGAGCAGGCCGCGGCGGGGAAGCTGCCGACGCTCGTGACCCTTGCCGACATTCGGGGTGATCTGCACATGCACACCACGGCGACCGATGGTGAGGCTACGCTTGCCGAGATGGCGACGGCTGCCATTGAACGGGGGCTTTCGTACATCGCTATCACCGACCATGGCAAGCGGGTGACGATGGCTCACGGTCTTGATGAGAAACGCTTGCGGCGGCAGTGGCAGGCAATTGATCGGCTGAATGAATCGCTTGCGGCCACCGGAAAGCCTCCCCTCGTGGTGCTCAAGGGGATTGAGGTCGACATGCTGGAAAAGGGCGGTTTGGACCTGCCCGACGACGTGTTGGCAGAAGCGGACTGGGTGGTCGCCAGCCTGCACTACGGCCAGAAGCAGGACCGGCAACGCATCACAGCTCGGCTTGTCGAAGCCATTGAGCACCCGGCCGTCAGTTGCATTGGGCACCCGACTGGCAGGCTGCTCAACCGCCGACCCGCATACGATGTCGATATGCAGCAGGTGATCGCGGCAGCTGCGGCCACAGGCACCTTTCTGGAGATCAATGCCAACCCCTGGCGGCTTGATCTGGATGACACCCTGGCTGCTGCGGCTGCCCGGGCAGGCGTGAAACTGGTCATCTCCACCGATGCTCACTCCACGGGTGGGCTCGATGTGATGCGGTGCGGCATTCTGCAGGCCCGCCGGGCTGGCCTTGAGCCGAATGATGTAGCGAATACCCAAGCCCTGGCTGGCCTCCGCAAACTTTTGGCGAAGCAACGGTCGGCCTGAACACGGCCAACTGGAGATGCGGATCCCTAGTCGGCATCTTTGACGCAGCGGAAGCCGATGTGGTTACAGCCACTGGAGATCTCGGCCTTTCCTCGGGTGCCGACGATGTACCGAGCGCAGTACTGGTCAGTGCAGAGGAAGGACCCACCCCGCTGGACTCGCTTCGCAACCCCCGGTTCCTGCGGATCAAAACTGGTGTCGGGCCCGGTGGGACTCCGGCTCGGAAGGTCACCGGCCTGCTGCCGCTGATAGGTGTCGGGGCGGTACCAGTCGGCGCACCACTCCCAGACGTTCCCGGACATGTCGTAGAGGCCATAGTCGTTGGGCGGGAACTGTCTGACTGGTGCCAGGCCTGGGAATCCGTCATCAGCAGTATTCTCGGCAGGGAAGCGTCCCTGCCAGGTGTTGGCCATCCAGCGTCCAGCCGGCCGGAATGTATTTCCCCACGGGTAGGTGTTGCCTGCCCGTCCGCCCCGCGCCGCAAACTCCCACTCTGCTTCGGTCGGCAGCCGTTTTCCTGCCCAGGCGGCATAGGCCTCGGCATCGGGGAAGGCGACATGCACCACGGGGTCATCCTCGTGGCCCTCGATCGACGAATCAGGGCCAGATGGGTGCCGCCAGTTAGCACCAGGCACGTACCGCCACCACTGCAGATGGTTGGTGAGTGACGAAACGGGGTGATCAGGCGGGTGAAAAACAATGGAGCCAGCCACCAGATTTTCTGCGGGTGCTCCCGGAAAGTCTTCGGCCCGGGGTGGGGTTTCGGCGATGGTCACATAGTTGGTCGCGGCCACGAAGGCGGCGAACTGCCGGTTGGTGACTTCGGTGGCATCCATCCAGAAGCCCGTGACCGAGACACGATGGATGGGGCGGGCGTCCGCCATCGGATTGGTGCCACCGTATGGGATCCCCCGGGGGTCGGCGCAGCCCATCGAAAATTCCCCCCCAGGGATCCAGACCATGCCCTCAGCCTTGGTGTCTGGGGCAGCCGTGGTGAGGCTGGCCGTTGGGGCGAAGCGGGGGGCGGTGGCCGCGGAAGCTGGCGGCTTCGATGCAGCACTGGCTGGCGGCGAACTCGGGCGGCTAGGTGGTGGAGCGGGCGGAGTAGCTGCAGGGATCGCCAGCCGACAGACCCACCAGAGCAGCCCTGCCGCCGCGAGGCCAAGCGTGATCTGGCCGCTGGTCGTTGTGAGGAAGTGACCACCAGCGTGGCGGCGAGAGGGCGTGGCGGAGGCGTCTTCTCGAGCGTGTGATGTCATGGTGTGAGTACCTTGAAAAAGCGGCGGCGGAGACGTCGTCGTCGTTTGGGAGTCCACCAGTCGTTGAATCGCTTTGATGCCAACTGGGCCAGATCAGCTTCTTCTCGCTGCAGGCAGCTGGTGAGTGCCAGAAGATCGGTGGGCAGCGGCTCCTCGCTGAGCCGGTGGAAGTGGTCTGCGGCTGCAGTATGGTCGGTCACGTCGCCAAGTGCATCCTGAAGCCGCTTGAGTGAACGCTGACACTGCAGCAGCCGCGGTTCGTCCTGGTGCGGAAAGAGTTCCAGGCTGTACCGCAACTGTTTGCCGGCAATCCGCAGCTGGTGCAGGTCAGCGACCGTCTGCGATGGCTGGTCAACACGTTTGCAGAACCAGTGGCCTGCTCGGGCGAGCCGGCGGTGGATAAACGGCCCAAACCGGGTGCGGCGTTTGTTCTTGCTCAGCGTGGCAAGCAGACGGTCGACTCGGCGTGTCCAGTGTTTGCTGAGAAGATGGGCATGGTGTTGCCGAAGGGGAATGCGGCTGGCCACCTGATGGTCGCTGAGGAGATCAAGCAGGTTCTGAAGCGGGCGGGCAGCCTCTGCGGTTGGTGGCAGGTGGTGACGGATGCGGTCAGTCAGCACATCAAGGTCTCGGGCTGCCCCCGCAGACCGCCGGATGGCCCGCAGCCAACCGACCCAGCGCCGCCGTTGCTTCCGAGGCAGCAAAGGCTTGAAGAGGGCGAAGGCGGCCAGCGCACGTCGGGTCGATACGCGGAGTTGATGAACCACCTCAGGGTCGGCGAGGGGATCACCGGCATCGGCAACAAGGTGCCAGACCTTTGCCAGTTGCTCTTCCAGAACGGCAGTTGCAACCGTGACGGCGCGGCGGCGAGCCCTTAGGGGGCTCTTCTCGAGGCTGTCCTGTCTGGCAACGGAGCGGGAGCCAGGCTGATCGTGACGGTCGATCGGCCGGCCAGCCACTGCGGTCACGCTCCTCTTTGTTTCAGCCACTGCGGTCATCGGATCATGCTCTGCGTCGAGGGGCCACAGCCATTGCTGTGTGACTCGTGAGGGAATCCGCACTGGCCGAACCGCTTGGCAATCGTGACTCAGAGCCCCTCAGCCGGATTTTCAGAAGGCTCCGAAGAGTCGGCGAAAATATCCAGAGCCGGCTGGCCGCTGCTGGCAGCCAGTTCTTCCGGGGTCGGTTCTGAAGCCTCAAGCAGCGGGAAGTCCCGAGCGAGTAGGTCTTCCCGATCGATCCGCAGGGCCTCAAGTGCCTCGGGCCGAACCCGAACCTCGGATGTCTGGAAGGTATTGAAACCGGTCCCGGCCGGAATCAGATGCCCCAGAATCACGTTTTCTTTCAGCCCAACCAGGTTGTCGACCCGACCGGCTAGCGCTGCTTCCGTGAGCACCTTGGTGGTCTCCTGGAAACTGGCCGCGGAGATGAAGCTGGAACTCTGCACGCTGGCCTTGGTGATGCCCAGCAACTGGGTGCTGGCGGTGGCCGACTTCGGCTTGGTCCCCTTGGCAGGTGTGCCGCCGAGGGCTTCGACGGTCTCGTTGGTCTGGGTGAGCACCTCTTTGGGAACGATGCTGCCGACCTCAAACTCGCTGTCACCCTTATCGGTGATGCGGAGGCAGCCGGCGAGGCGATCGTTGGCCTGCCGGAAGTCATGCTTGTCGAGCATGTTTCCGGGCAGCAGTGAGGTGTCGCCCACCGTATCAATTTTCACCTTCCGCAGCATCTGCGACACGATGATTTCGATGTGCTTGTCGTCGATTTCCACCCGCTGGCTGCGGTAAACGTTTTGGATTTCCCGAACCAGATACCGCTGAACCTCTTCCTCGCCGGAGATTCGCAGGATGTCGTGGGGAACCAGCGGTCCATCCACCAGGGCTTCGCCGGCACGGACGATGTCACCGGCATGCACTCGCATGTGCTTGCCGTGGGTGATCAGGTGCTCTCGTTCAATTCCTGTTTCGTTGCGAACGATAATAGTTCGCTTGCCGCGACGCTTCTCACCGCTGACTTCCACCTTGCCATCGATCTCAGCCATGATCGCCGGATCCTTGGGCTTACGGGCCTCAAAGATTTCAGTGACCCGGGGCAGACCACCGGTGATGTCCTGCGTGCCGCCAGCCTCACGGGGTGTTTTGGCAAGGATGTGACCTGCCTTCACGGTCTCGCCCGGTGAAACTTCGATGTAGGCCTTTTCGGGCAAGTAGTAGAAGTCGAGGATCTTGCCCGACTCATCCTCAAGCACAACCTGCGGGTGATAGACACCCTTGTGCTCCATGATCATGCGGCGGATGTGACCACTGGGGTCTTTTTCGACGCGAAGGGTCTCGCCCTCGACCACATCTTCATAGCGAACCTTGCCGGGAACTTCCGACAGAATCGGGATGGAGTGGGGGTCCCACTGCACCAGCACCGTGCCCTGCTTGACCTGTTCATTCTCAGCCACTTTGAGGATGGCACCGGCAGGAATCTCGAACTTGTCGGCCTCCAGGCCCTTTTCATTGAGAATGGCAATCTCACCATTCCGAGCCAGCACGACCTGCTCGCCCTCCTCGTTCTGCACCGTCCGCAGACGGGTGAACTTAGCGGTACCGGGCCGCTTGGCGCGATACTCGTTTTCCTCGACGGCTCGCTGACCGACACCACCGATGTGGAAGGTCCGCATGGTCAACTGCGTGCCCGGTTCACCGATGCTCTGGGCGGCAATGATGCCGACCGCCATGCCCTCTTCGACGAGTGAGCCGGTCGAGAGGTCCATGCCGTAGCAGAGGCGGCAGACGCCAAGCGGGGCCTCGCAGGTCAGTGCACTGCGGACCTGAATCTTTTCGAGGCCGAGGGCCTCGATCTCACGGGCCGACTTGGGCGTGATCAGGTCATCTTCCTGAACGACCACTTCGTCGGTGATCGGGTTGGTGATGTTGGTGCGACTGACCCGACCGCGGATGCTGTCGGCAAGATTGACCTCAACCTTTTCGCCGCGATAAATGACTGTCTTCTCAATGCCCTGCGTTGTGCCGCAGTCATGCATGGTGACGACGACGTTCTGAGCGACGTCGGCCAGTTTTCGGGTCAGATATCCCGAGTCAGCGGTCTTCAGAGCGGTGTCAGCCAATCCCTTGCGGGCACCGTGGGTGGAACTGAAGTACTCCAGAACCGTGAGGCCTTCACGGAAGTTGGCCTTAATCGGCGTCTCGATGATCTTGCCCGACGGCTTGGCCATCAGGCCACGCATGCCGGCAAGCTGACGGATCTGCTCAACACCACCGCGGGCACCGGAGTGGGCCATCAGGAAGATTGGGTTGACGTAGCCGCTGTAGCGAACATCACGGGCATCGGTGTCCTGCTCCAGTTCGGCCATCATCTCCTTCGTGATCTGCTCACGGGCATGGGTCCAGGTGTCGAGCACCTGGTTGTATCGTTCGCCGTCGGTGATGACGCCACGCTGGTAAAGCTTGAGGATCTTCATCACTGCCTTTTCGGCGTCGCCAATGATCTTCAGCTTGCTCTCCGGCGTGATCAGGTCATCGGTGGCGAAGGACAGGCCGCTGCGGGTGCTCCAGCTGAACCCGACGCGGTTCATGTCGTCCAGCAGGTCGATCGTGTTGCGGCGACCGAGCAACTGGTAGCAGTCAGAGATGACGCGGGCCAACTCACTGGAACGCATCGGGATGTTGTAGAAGAGCATCCCTTCGGGCAGGGTCGAGTTGAACAGCACACGACCGGCAGTTGTTTCAATCACGGCGCCCAACTGGCTGTCGTCGTCGTTCTCCGTCTTCAGCCGGCGGTCAGCGGGCAGCTTGACCCGGATTTTTGCGTGGGTATCGACCTTGCCGAAGGAGTGGGCCATTTCGACTTCTTCAAAACTGCGGAAGACCATGCCTTCTCCACACCGACCCGGCATCGCCATCGTCAGGTAATAGCAGCCCATCACGACGTCCTGCGAAGGCGAAATGATCGGCGCACCATTGGCTGGACTGAAGATGTTGTTGGTCGCCAGCATCAGCGTGTGGGCTTCGACCTGGGCCTCAATTGAAAGCGGCAGATGAACTGCCATCTGGTCACCGTCGAAGTCGGCGTTGAAGCCTTTGCAGACCAGTGGGTGGAGTTTGATGGCGTTGCCTTCCACAAGAACAGGCTCAAAGGCCTGAATGCCCATGCGGTGCAGGGTTGGTGCCCGATTGAGGAGGACCGGGTGATTGTGAATCACTTCTTCAAGGATGTCCCAGACTTCGGCATCCTTTCGTTCCAGCATCTTCTTGGCAGACTTGATCGTGTCGGCGTGGCCAAGATCCTTGAGGCGGCGAATGATGAACGGCTGGTAGAGTTCCAGGGCGATCTTCTTCGGCAGGCCGCATTGGTGCAGCCGCAGCGTCGGACCGACCACGATCACGCTTCGTGCCGAGTAGTCGACTCGCTTGCCGAGCAGGTTCTCACGGAACCGGCCCTGCTTGCCCTTGATCATGTCGGTCAGACTCTTCAGCGGTCGGTTGCTTGAGGCGAGCACCGGCCGCTTGCACCGATTGTTATCAAAAAGCGCATCGACCGATTGCTGCAGCATCCGCTTCTCATTGCGGATGATGACTTCCGGCGCATTGAGGTCCACAAGTTTCTTCAGCCGGTTGTTCCGGTTGATGATGCGGCGGTAGAGGTCATTGAGATCGCTGGTGGCAAAGTTACCACTGTCGAGCATGACCAGCGGCCGCAGGTCGGGTGGAATGACAGGAATGACGTCCAGTACCATCCATTCTGGCTTGTTTTCGCTATCGCGAATGGCCTCGACAATCTTCAGCCGATTGACCAGGTCCTTCTTCTTCTGCTTGGAACCGGTGGTTGCCAGTTCTTCGCGGAGTTCCTTCGACAGTTCAACCAGATCGAGGCCTAGCAGCAGTTTGCGAACCGCCTCTGCACCCATCTCGGCTTCAAACGCAGTC
>JBDQOY010000184.1:0-5312 GCA_040260935.1 Pirellulales bacterium | reverse complement strand
GACCCCAGCGGAGAACCCCAGCCCATGTGTGGAATTGTCGGCTACATCGGATTTCGTCGTGCCTGCGAGCGGGTACTCGAAGGCCTGCAACGGCTCGAGTACCGCGGCTACGACTCCTCAGGCGTCGCCGTGCTCGACCACGAGGGGCAGTTGGCGGTGCAGAAGGCAGCCGGCCGCCTGGCCCGGCTCGAGGCGGTTGTTGCCAACGGGCTGCCCGACAGTTCCATCGGTATCGGTCACACCCGCTGGGCAACCCACGGAGCGCCAACCGATGGCAATGCCCATCCGCATCTCGGTGGTGGCTGCGCCAACGGGCAGGGGCATTCCGTTGCGGTGGTCCACAACGGCGTGATTGAAAACTATCGAAGCATCAAGGCCCGACTGGAGGTGGAGGGGTACGTCTTCCAGTCGGAAACCGACTCGGAAGTGATTGCCCATCTCATCGACAGCTGTCTCAAGCAGATTCTGGCTACCGGGCCTCGGGTTACCGATGACATCACCGACGCTCCTTGCGTCGCCGCCGTCCGTGAAGCAATCAGCCAGTTGCGGGGCACCTACGGACTGCTTGTGCTTTTCCGTGACGAGCCTGACCTGCTCGTCGCCGCCCGTCTGGGCAGCCCGCTGGTGATTGGCGTGGGTGAAGACGAATACTTCATCGCCAGTGATGCCAGCCCACTTGCCGGCCATACCAATCGGATTGTCTACCTTGCCGACCATGAAGTCGCTGTGATCAAGCGGGAACAACTCCGTGTCGTCCATCGCGATGCTGGCCGAATCGAACCGGCCGTCCAGCCCCTCGACATGGCCGCCAATGATGTCGGCATGGGTGACTACCCGCACTTCATGCTCAAGGAGATCCACGAACAGGCCGAGACGGTTCGGGCGGCCATGCGGGGCCGCATCGACTACGACAACGCCACGGCGCTCTTTGGGGGACTCAACCTGACCCCTGCCCATTTACAGAACATCAATCGTGTCGTCCTCACCGGCTGTGGCACCAGTTGGCATGCCGCATTGGTGGGTGAGTATATGATTGAGGAGTTCGCCAGGCTGCCGGTGGAGGTCGAGTACGCCAGCGAACTTCGCTATCGCAACCCACCGATCGACAAGGGAACGCTGCTGTTTGCCATCACCCAGTCGGGTGAAACGGCCGACACCCTAGCAGCCCTCCGGGAGATGAAGCGGAAGGGATACCCGACGCTGGCCATCTGCAATGCCATCGGTAGCACGATTGCCACCGAGGCCGACGGCGGCATCTACCTGCATGCCGGCCCAGAAATCGGCGTGGCCAGCACCAAGGCCTTCACCAGTCAGTGCGTTGTGCTGGCGATGCTCGCCCTCTACTTCGGCCGGCTCCGCCACATGAGCTTTGAACAGGGACTGACCTACATCCGGGCCCTTGAGCAGCTTCCCGATCTGATCGCCGAAGCCCTCAAGGTCGATACCGTCGTTCGCGGCATCGCCGAGCGGTATCGCAACGCCAACACGTTCCTCTATCTGGGCAGGCAGTACAACTTCCCGCTGGCGCTTGAGGGGGCGCTGAAGCTGAAGGAGATCAGCTACATCCACGCCGAAGGCTATCCGGCGGCCGAGATGAAGCACGGGCCGATTGCTCTGGTCGACCCGCTCACGCCGAGCGTCTTCATGATCCCCAAGGATGCCGTCTACGAAAAAGTCATCCTCAATCTTGAAGAGATCAAGGCCCGCAAGGGCCCGGTCATTGCCGTGGTCAGCCAGGGCGAAGACCGCGTTGGGCAGTTGGCCGACGAGGTGATCGAACTGCCGGCCTGCCCCGACTTCCTCAACCCGATCGTGGCTGCGATTCCGTTGCAGTTGCTGGCCTACCACATCGCCTGCCTCCGCGGGTGTGATGTCGACAAGCCCCGGAACCTCGCCAAAAGCGTGACGGTGGAATAAGCCGGCGACTGGCTGCTGCCAACAGTCAATGCGGTTTGGCTCAGCGTGCGGTTCGGGCGGCTGCTTTCGTCCCACCTGATGTTCCTGGCGTTGGCGGTGGTGGAAGCATCGAGGCAATCCGTCGGCCGGGGGCCGTCATGGCCATTGCGGCGAGATCGCCTGGCCGCAGCCACCGCTGTCCTCGGCGGGGCCGGGACCGCTCGCTGACGGTCTGGGCAAGCACCCGACAGCGCACCTTGTGATGGGTCACGGTGTAGGTGACGGCCCCCACCTGCCGGCGGCGACCACTGGTGACGACGCCCTCCGGAACCTGCCGGGGAAAATCCCAGAGCCCTTCCCACCACTCGCCGGGTTGCCGCTGCTGCACAAGCAGCCGTCCGCCGTGCCACAAGACCAGGGCTGTCTCGCGGAGCTCCCGAACAGGGCGTGTCGTTGGCAGGTTGGGAATATCGGCAACCCGATCCTGCTGCCGCGCCACACAGGCAGCAGCCAACGGGCAGGCCTCGCAGCGGGGCCGCTGTGGCGTACAGATGATCGCTCCCAAGTCCATCAGCGCCTGATTGAACTGCCCAGCAGCCCGCGGCTTGGGCACCACCTGAGCTGCCAGTTGCCAGAGTGGCTCATCTCCGCGACTGCCACCGAGTGGCTGGTCATACCCAACCAGCCGGGCCAGCACCCGCCGGGAATTGGCTTCGATGATCGGCTCGGGCTGGTCGTAGGCAATCGAGGCAATCGCCCCGGCGGTGTACCGGCCGATGCCGGGGAGCGTCCGCAAGCCGGCCACAGTCTGAGGAAACACGCCGGCATGCAGGCTGACCACTTGCTGGGACGCCGCATGAAGCTGCCGGGCTCGGCGATAGTAGCCGAGGCCCTCCCAGCACCGCAGCACGGCTGCCTCGTCAGCCGCCGCCAGGTCACCCACCGTCGGAAAGTGGTCCAGAAATCGCCGGAAGTACTCCTTCACTCGCTCCACCTGGGTCTGCTGAAGCATCACCTCACTGATCCAGATCGGATAGGGATCGCGGGAGCGTCGCCAGGGCAGATCGCGGCCCGCTCGGCGATACCAGGCCAGCAGCGGCCGCACGACCGCAGCCTGGTGATCAGGCCAGGCCACCAGACAGGCTTCCGTCGCCACGGGGACTGCCTTCCTGCTGCGTTGCCTCGCCACTTGCATTCTTTCCGTGAGTCGGTTCCAACCTGTTGCGGAGGCCCCGGCGGCAGCCGCTGTTCCCTGACTGAAAATCGATCGATGCCAGCGAAACCCAACCGCACCCGAGACCAGTTGCAGGCAGTCCGTCGTGATCTACCCGACGGCCCCTGCTGGGAGTTTGTGCAGTCACGCTGCTCTCGACAACGGCTTGACGATATCGCCGAGGTAGAGGCGATGATCGCCGGCGGTGAGACTGAAATTGCCTACGAGGAATTGGTCTGGCTCTTGTCAGAATGCCCTGACTTTCTCGAGGCCCACCTGCACCTCGGCCTGCTCGCCCTGGAGGCAAACGACCCACGGCTGGCCCGGGGTCACTTTGGCCGGGCCTTCGAACTCTGCACCCGGGCCCTCAAGGCGGTGGGCAGCCCGCGGCCTGTCCCGTATCAACTGCCGGGAAACCGGGCCTTCCACGAAGCCGCCAAGGGGCTGGTGCACTGTCTGCTCGACACCGGTCGCCGGCCCATGGCAGCCCAGGTCTGCACCCAGATTCAACAACTCGATCCGGCCGACCCACTCGGGCTGAACCGTTTGCTTGGAGCTGCATCATGACTGGGGGACGTTTCATCGTACTAGAGGGTATGGACGGCTCAGGGAAGTCGTCGCAGGCGGCGGCGCTTGCTGACTGGCTGGAAGGCCGCGGCCGCCGGGTGGTTCGCTGCCATGATCCAGGGGCCACCCCGCTGGGCGATGCCGTCCGCGACATTCTGCTGCACCGCCATGACCTTCAGCTGGCGAGTGAGGCCGAAATGTTGCTCTACATGGCCGCCCGTGCCCAGTTGGTTCGAGAAGTCATTGAGCCGGCACTCGCCGAGCAGGCGTGGGTTGTGTCTGACCGATTTCTGATGAGCAACATCGTCTATCAGGGGCACGCCGGTGGCCTCGACCCCGAGCAGGTCCGCCAGGTTGGGCAGGTTGCCACCGGCGGCCGTGAACCCGACCTGACCCTCGTCCTTCAGATCGACCTCGCAACGGCTGCCCGCCGGCTCGATCGCCCGCTCGACAAGCTGGAGCAACGCGGCGACGCCTATCGCCAGCGACTCTGCGACGGTTATCAGGTGGAATCTGCCCGAACCGGGGCGGTGGTAATCGACGCCACGGCTGACCAGCAGACGGTCACCACAGCACTGATTGCGGCTGTCGAGACCGCCTTCCCGGACCTGTCGGCCGGACCAGTGGACGGCTGACCGTCACCGGCGACAATAGCGGGCACTTCACAGCAGAACAAAAGGTGACTGGGATGGCATGGCAAGGGATTGAGGGGCACGACGCAATCGCCGCCCGCTTTGCCGTTGCGGAGGCGGCTGGCCGGGTTGCCGGCAGCTACCTGTTTGTTGGCCAGCCGGGAGTGGGCAAGGCGACCTTCGCCCGGGCCCTCGCCCTGGCGCTTGCCTGCGAGCATCCTGCCGAAGGACTCACCGCCTGCCGGCAGTGTGCCTCGTGCATCCAGGCCCTCGCTGACACCCACCCTGACATCGACATCGTGGAAAAGCCGCCAGAACGGGCGACGATTCCACTGGATGCCTTGATCGGCAGTCCAGACCAGCGGCTCCGCACCGGCTTCTGCTGGCGGCTCCTGCTGCGTCCCGCCCTCGCCCGCCGCAAGGTGGCGATCTTACTTGATGCCGACCACCTCTCCGACGAGGCAGCCAACTGCTTGCTGAAAACGCTGGAGGAACCGCCACCGGGGGCAGTGATCATCCTCGTTGGCACAACCCTCGAACGCCAACTGCCGACCATTCGGTCACGCTGCCAGACGGTGCGGTTCGGTCCCCTCGCCGCCGAGACGATTGCCGCGATCCTCACGCACGAGCAGGCCACCACGGGCGACGAGCCTGGAACGAGCGATCTCTCCGGCATCGCCCGGGCAGCAGGGGGCAGCCTGCAGCGAGCCCGGCTGCTTCTCAACGACGATGTGGCTGCCTTTCGTGACCGACTGCTCACCCTGCTCGCAGGCCAGCCGCTGCCAGGTGTTGACCTGTCCCGTGAGACGCTTGCTGTAGTTGAAGCTGCCGGCAAGGAGGCTCCCCTCCGCCGGGCCCGGCTCCGGATCATTCTGGAACAGGCGGTGGAGTTCTTTCGGGCGTCCCTCCGCCAGGCCGCTGGGGGCAGCCTGCCTGCCGACCCCACCATGGCAGCGGCGGTGCAGCGCCGCCAGTTGCCGGGTGAAGACGCCGACACCTGTCTG
>JBDQOY010000183.1:0-5539 GCA_040260935.1 Pirellulales bacterium | reverse complement strand
CTCGCGGCGGCCGATCGTGTCGTACAGATCTTCGCGACCAATGGCAGCCCGCATCGGCCCGCTTGCCATGGCAAAGTAGCCGTTGGCGTCAACCTTCCAGCCGGCGTATTGGGCGGCCAGGCAGGCAGCCACGGGATCTTCCGATGAGACTTCAATCACTGGCCAGGGGCAGGTGGGCCAGTGGTCTTGCAGGCAGGATGCCGCACCGGGAGCCAGCAGTCGCGGTGTGCCGCGATTGCCGAGGGCAGCCTGAGCCATGAGCAGACCGAGGTCATTCGAGCCGGCGGTGGCAACGCCGCAATCGACCACTCGAACGCCACCGCAGTCATGGATGGTTGCGGCATAGGCAGTGGGGTCAGCCAGCAAGGGGGCAAGGCATGAGGCCGCGGCGGCATTGAGCGGTGCTGGTGCGGAGCCAGGAGGGAAAGGAGTGTTTTGCAAGGGAAGAAAGCCTGCGCTGGATGAAAGCTCTGTTCGGTGATCCCGCCCACGAATGCTGATTCAGGCAGTCACAAGCCAGAGCGGGTATCTTGAGGGGTGAGCGGCGGCTTCGCAACTGCCCAGCCTGACGTTGCCAGGCGGCGGTTGGTGCTGTTGAGAGCGTCCTGTTTCCACGCGGTTCCCCACACGAAAGCCACCGGTCGTGCCGAGCCTCACTGTTGAGAACTACGTCAAGGCGATCTATCAGATCTCCGCCACCCAGGAAGACCAGCCGGTCAGCACCGGCCAACTGGCCTCTGCGCTTGGGGTTTCGCCTGGAACCGTGACGAGCATGCTCAAAACGCTCGATGCTGCACAGTTGGCAACCCACACACCCTACGAGGGCGTTGCCCTCTCTTCCACTGGGCGGGTGCTAGCCCTGCGGGTGATCCGTCGGCATCGGCTGATCGAGCAGTTTCTGGTCGAAACGCTGGCAATGACCTGGGACGAGGTGCACGAAGAGGCCGAGCACATGGAGCATGCAGTGAGTGACCTGCTGGTCGACAGGATCGACGCCTACCTCGGCCGGCCGGAAGTCGATCCCCATGGTGACCCCATTCCCCGGGGTGATATGTCTGCTGTAGCCGAGGCGGCTGATGCGGGGCGGCTGTTGTCGGCCGTGGCGGTTGGGGAACGGTTTCGGGTGGCGCGGGTGCTCGATCAGTCGCCGCCGTTCCTGCGGTACCTGGCTGAGACCGGGCTCGTCCTTGAAGCGATCGGCACCGTGGAACGAATGGTCGAAGATGCCGGGCTGGTGGAGATTCGGGTGGGGAGCCGATCGGTCACGCTGCCCCGTGATGCAGCAGACAATCTCATCGTCACGACTGTGGCGTAGACGACTCTGGCAGGTCCTGCCAGACGGCGGCCTGCCCCAGGCATTCGTCGACTTCGATCCGCAACCCGCCGGTCACAGGCTGGCCCGCTGCCCCACAAGCCGCCTGCAGTTCCTGGCCGATCCAGCGGGCGAGCCATTCCGCGGTGGTGTTGGCCAGGGGCAGCAGCCGACATTCGTCAGCAGGAAACACCCAGCGGCGGGCACCGAACCGCACCTCAACCTCGGCCTGACCGGTCACAACCTGTTTGGTCACCTGGAGGAGTGGATTCTCAGTCGGCAGCAGCATGGCATGGTCAAGGCGGCCAACAATTGTGGTCAGGGCGTCACGCAGCCAGATGAAGTCCACCACCATTCCGTGACGGTCCGGTGAACCTTCAAGCTCGCAGGCCACGGTCCAGTTATGCCCATGCACCGGCTCGCAGAGCGTGTCGTTCAGCGTGATGAAGTGGCCGGCGGAAAAGACGTGGACCGCCTTTCGCATCGTTACGTGATAGTGCTCGGACATGGCGGGGGGCTCTCCTTGGCTGGGCCGGTTCTCGTCCAGAGATGAATATAAAGGGCGGCGGCAATCAGGTCGGCGGTGGTGCCGGGATTGAGCCGGTGGGGCTGACGGAGGAAGCGGTCGAAGGCGGCAAGGCCAGCGGGCTGCATTGCGGCTGGCAGAGCCTGCACCGCGGCTGCCCGGGCCGAGACGGCAGCGGCGGTTTCACTGCCATGCCGACGGGCGATGAGGCTGTCGGGCGTGCGGGCCAACTGAGCGAGGGCGGCCTGGATGATTGTCTGCTCCCAGCCACGGCCAGCGGCATCGAGCGTTGCCAGATCGGCAACCGGTCCCGCCCAGAGTGACTCATAGCCAATTCCCCAGAGGGCGGCGATGTTGTCGGCGGGAGGGGTGCTGGCAGCATGCCGCATCGCGGTGATGATGCAGGGAGGCGGTGCCGTGGCAAGATCGTGCTCCGACCGCGTGCCCAGTCCGCCGGCACCCGCCGATTGAATGGCCGCATAGATGGCAGCGGCATCAGTGCTCGTACAGGATGCCAGCACGCCGCGGACAGTCGCTGGCCGAAGGGGATCGTCGGTCTGCTGGCTGGCTGCCACCAAGGGGGCAACGGCGAGCACGATGCCAAGGTTGGCGTTGGAGCGACTGACGGCACGGGCCGCCACCACGGCGGCGTGGATGACCTGGCCCAGTGGCTGGCGGCCAGCCTGCTGGAGTGCTGGTGTGATGGCTCCTGCTGCGGCGCAGAGTTCAGCGTGGGTGAGGTCCCTAAAGCTCGCCTCGGGGTGGACATTGCCGGGCTTGCGGGCGGTTGCCTCCAGCAGGCTGGCCGCCGCAGCGCACCAGGCTGGCGTGGCAGGCTTGGCGGAGGGCACCCGGCCCGCAGCCAGCACGGTCGCAGCCTCGGCCAGCGACAATTCCGGCTGGGGAAAATCTCTGTTTTTTGAGTTATGGACCACCTGGGCGGCTGTTGTGTGAAAGAATTGAGGGTGGAGGTGGCCGCTGGTATCGCGGCCGCCCTATTGTTCCATCGTACTGCCCGAACGTCCTCCCGTTCCGGAAAGGAGCAGCGAATCGTGCCCAAAACCGCGGACATCGCCATCGGACCGGATGCGTTCATCAATCGGGAGCTGAGTTGGCTCGAGTTCAACCTGCGGGTGCTCGAGGAGGCAGAGAATGAGCAGAATCCGCTTCTGGAACGGATGAAGTTTCTGGCAATCTTCAGCTCCAATCTCGATGAGTTCTTCATGGTGCGGGTTGCTGGGATCCGTGAGCAGGCCTTCGGTGATGGGGCCCCGCAAGACTTTGCCCCAGACGGCATGACGGCAATCGAGCAACTGCGGGCGATTGCCGTGCGGACCCAGGAGTTGGTTGCCCGGCAGTATTCCTGCCTCCGTGACAGCATTGGCCCGGCGATGCGTGAGTCAGGCTTTACGCTGCTTCGCGATGCTGATCTCAATGCCGAACAGCGAGAGTATGTCGATCGCTTCTTCAGCGAGAGGGCCCTGCCAATTCTGACGCCCATGGCCTGTGACCCGGCGCATCCCTCGCCCCGGTACCACAATCGGGGGCTCTACTTGGGCACGATGCTTGAGCACGAGCATGGACTGGGGCCGAAACAGCTTTTCGCAGTGGTGCAACTGCCGCAGGTGTTGCCGCGAATCGTGACACTCCCCGGCAGCAGCCCCGGTGAGGTTTCCTTCGTGCTCCTTGAGGAACTGGTGGCGGCCCGGCTGCCGGAACTCTTCGGCGGCTTCTCGGTCAAGTCGTGGACGACCTTCCGGATTACCCGCGACTGCGATCTTGAACTGCTGGAACAGGAGTCGGACGACATGCTCCGACTGATTGAAGATCGGCTCAAGGCCCGACAGCGGGGACAGGCGGTCCGGATCGAGATCGCAGCCCAGGTGGACGAGGCGATTGCCCAGCGGATTCTCGATGATGAGGATCTTCGGAGCGGAACGGAAGACCCGGCGAACGATGGCTACAACGAGGTCTACCGAATCGATGGCCCACTCGATCTCACTGGCCTCTGGGAACTCTACAAGCTTCCGGGGTTCGAAAAGTTTCATGATGTTCCCTACACGCCACGGGTCGCGCCTGCGTTGCGACGGCGGCGGGATATCTTCACCGCGATTGCCCGGGAAGACATTCTGGTGCATCACCCGTACGAGTCGTTCGACTCGGTGGTTGAGTTTGTCCGATCGGCGGCACGGGACCCGCGGGTGTTGGCCATCAAGCAGACGCTCTACCGAACCAGTGGCGATTCGCCGATCATCCGGGCGCTGATGGAGGCGGCTGAAGCGGGCAAGCATGTCACGGCGCTCGTCGAGCTCAAGGCTCGGTTTGACGAGGCCAACAATGTCAGTTGGGCCCGGCAACTTGAGCGATCGGGCGTGCACGTGGTCTTTGGATTTCTTGATCTCAAAACCCACTGCAAGGTGTCGTTGGTCGTTCGAAATGAACGCGAAGGGCTGAAGCGATATGTGCACCTCGGGACGGGCAACTACAACCCGGCCACGGCGACGCTGTACACCGACCTTGGGCTGTTTACCGCCGACGGTGACATCGCCGAGGATGCGACCGCCCTGTTCAATCTGCTGACGGGCTATTCGCAGGGGCATGCCTGGAAGAAGCTGGTGGTGGCGCCCAACGACCTGCATCGTCGCACGCTTGAGTTGATTGCTGCCCAGGCCGAACGTGCCAAAGCGGGGAAGCCCGGGCGGGTCTTCGCCAAGGTCAACTCGCTGGCTGATCATCAGGTGATTGAGGCCCTGTACCGGGCCAGTCAGGCGGGGGTATCGATCGATATCGTTGCCCGGGGTATCTGCTGTCTGCGACCGGGTGTGCCAGGGCTGAGTGAGAATATTCGGGTTCGCAGCATCGTGGACCGGTACCTTGAACACAGCCGGATCTATGTGTTTGGCGAAGGCAAAAAAGCAGAGGTCTATCTGGCCAGTTCCGATTGGATGCCCCGCAATTTTTTCCGGCGAGTTGAAGTGATGTTTCCGGTGCTGGCTGCGTCCCTGAAGGAGCGGATCCTCGGGACGATCGTGCCGATGTATCTCGCGGACAACACCCGGGCGCGGGTCTTGGGATCTGACGGAGCATTCCAACTGCTTGTCCCTGGTCGTGAAGACGAGCCCGTACGTTCACAGGAGCGGTTCATGGAGGAAGCCTCACAGGCAGCGGCTGCCCTGAAAACGAGTGTCGATAGTGGCGGTGAGTCAGCGAAGCGAACGGGTTCAGCCAAAGACCGTGGCGGAAAGTCGTCCTGTTCGCCTCAACGGAAGCGTGGGTTGAAGGACCGGAAGGGTCGTTCGTAGACTCAGGCGTTTCCAGGCGGCGGCGGCTTCACAGCCGCAGCAGCAGGGTAAGACGTGGCAACTGGTGCGGGCAGAGTAGATGGCAGACGATTACTATCAAGTGCTCGGGGTGCCCCGCACCGCTACGGAGGAAGACATCCGCAAGGCCTATCGAGAGATGGCCCGCAAGTACCATCCCGACCTGCACCCCGACGACGATGCGGCCAAGGAACAGTTCAAAAAGGTGCAGGCTGCCTTTGACACCCTCAATGACCCCAGCAAGCGGGAGATGTACGACCGCTACGGCAGTTCCTTCGAAGGGGTGGGAGGCGGAGCAGGTGGTTGGTCGCCACAGGGCCAGGCGGGCCCGTTCCCCGGCGGGTTTCAGGGGGGGGGAGAGGTCGACCTTGAGAGTATTTT
>JBDQOY010000182.1:0-3339 GCA_040260935.1 Pirellulales bacterium | reverse complement strand
GCGAAAGACCTTGGCCAAGGCCACCCGGACCTCGAAGCCATCGAACAGTCGGCGATTGGGAAACCCCAGTTGTTCGCGATGGGCCACGCCCAGCACCGCCGCAGCAGCAGTGGCCTCAGCCAGACGTTGTTCGGGGCCACTCGACCGGGGCGTCGGCTCGCCATCAGTGATGTCAACAATGCCGACCCGCAGGCCCTGCTCGACCAAGCGGGCCAGCGTCCCCCCACACCCAATCTCCACATCATCAGGATGTGCGCCCACGGCGATCACATCGAGTGGTTCCGGAAGTTGCTCGGTCATGGTCACGGCCTTTCGCGGAAAGGTAGCCTGCCGTTGGCAGGCAGTGACAACGCGCGCTGCTGACCACGCCGCTCCGCGTGCGTTGATTGACTCACCCGCTGGCCAGCGGGAAACTGGTCCGGCTGGTCAGCCTGCCTTCGTCGCCGCCATCAAAAAGTTCGGATTGATCGCCTCGAAGCGAATACGATCCATCTGTTCAATGCCACGGGCGATGTTGACCATCCAGTAGGCGGCATCATCCGAGCGGGCCCGCAGCAGGGCATGGACCGCTGCAAGGTTTTCGATGCTGTTGCAGTTGGTCACAAGCCGCCCCCCCGGAGCGAGGCGTTCCCAGGCCTGCTCGACCAGGCTCGCCACGGCCCGTCCACTGCCACCCACGTAAATGGCGGTGGGGGCCGGCAACTCAGCCCAGGCCTCTGGCGCCCGGCCGAGGATGGCCCGCAGGTTGGCCACGCCAAAGCGGGCAGCGTTTTCTTCAATCAGGCGGTGATCGTCGGGGTCCATCTCGATGGCGTAGACACTGCCGCGAGAGGCCAACCGGGCCGCTTCCACCGCCACCGAACCGCTTCCGGCGCCGACGTCCCAGACGATGCTCTCAGGGCTCAGTGACAACTCGGCTAGGGCGAGGCTGCGGACCTCGGCTGGCGTCAGCAGGCCGCGTTTCGGGCGGGACTGCAAGAAGAGTTCGTCGCGGTTTCCGAACAGCCTGCGGCCAGCCTCGTCGGGCGGTTCGGTGGCCCCACTGGGCCGCACCAAAATCATGACATTCAGCGAACCGAATGAATCGGCAGCAATCTCGGTGAGACCACCGTGCGTCACGCGTTCATCCGGAGAACCGAGGTTTTCGCAGACATAGGCCTGAAACCCGTGGAGGCCCTGCTCCAGCATCGCCCTGGCAACGGCATTCGGCGGCCAGCATTCACTGGTGAACAACCCGGCCGTATCAACCGTGCGAATCTTGTCGATCACCCGTTCAATTGTGGGCAGGCCCGACAGGCTCGCCAGATAGGCATCCTCCCAGCTTTCCTTCACCCGCGCAAAGGCGAGTTGCATGCTGCTGACGTGAGGCACAACCTCGAACCGGTCCTTGCCCAGACGGTCACAGACGAACCGGGCCGTTCCATAGAAGAGCGGGTCACCTGACGCCAACACCACAAGCCGACGTTCGCCGACCTGCTCGATGCGTTCAACGAGTTCATCGAGGCTGGCAACAGTTTCCAGCCGCTCCTGCAGGGCCGCCGGCACCAGCGACCGACACGAGTCTGGCCCCACCAACAGGTCGGCCGCTTCAACAATCCGCACGGCATGCGAGGTCATTCCCTCTACGCCGTCGTCGCCAATGCCGACGATGAAGACTTTTTCTGTCGCCACCGATCCTCCTCGTCACAAGCCGCAGGTGCGGGCTCAGGCCTGAAAGGAACTGCCGCAGCCGCAGCTCTTGGTGGCATTGGGGTTGTTGAAAGTAAAGCCCCGCTTGTCGATTCCCTCATGGAAATCGAGCGTGGTGCCGTCAAGGAACAGGTCGCTCTTCTTGTCGACCACGACTGCCACCCCGTGCTGCTCCGACTTGGTGTCGGCCTGCGGATCGTACTGCGTGTCAAAGCCGAGCGAATACTGAAAGCCGCTGCAGCCGCCGCCGGCTACCCCGACCCGCAGGACAGTCCCGTCTTCGAGTTTCTGATCGGCGATGATCTTCTTGACCTCGCTGGCTGCATTTTCCGTAAGCGTGACCGACATCGATGAAACCTCCTGACAAACCGGGACCACCCGCGCCACCCTGACCAAGAAGCCAGACAGGCGGGCTAAAACGACTCCTTCAGTCTAGCCCGCTGCCCCCGCCAGGGCAAAGCCCGAGGCCGCCAGGAACCGCTTAACGGCCTGTGAGCCGATCGACTGCGGCAGCCATGCAGTCCGCGGCCTGCTCAATCTCTGCAGCGGTTGAAAATCGGGAGAGCCCCAGCCGAATGCTGCAGCGAGCCTCTTCATCAGTCAGACCAAGGGCCAGCAGGACATGGCTGGGCCGAGGATGTTCACTTGAGCAGGCACTCCCGGCACTGGCGGCCACACCGTGCCGCGACAGTTCCGCCAGCAAGGTGCCGCCATCGAGCTGAGGCAGTTGGATGTTCAGATTGTTGGGAAGCCGCAGGTCGGATTGGAGGGCAGGGCCATTGAGTCGCAGGCTAGGCACCGCGTCAACAAGCCGTTGCCAGAGGCGGTCCCGCAAGGCGGCAACTGCCACCGGGACAGCCGGCAGGCCGGCGACAGCAAGCTCACAGGCCCTCCCCATACCAACAACGCCCGGCACGTTGAGCGTGCCGCTCCGCAGCCCCCGCTCCTGCCCACCCCCAAAAACCTGGGGATCAAGCCGCACCAGCCGCTCGCGGCGGCGGACATAGAGCGCCCCCACACCTTTGGGACCGTGGCACTTGTGCCCGGAAAAACTCGCCAGGTCCGCTCCAATCGCATCGACATCGACCGCGCCATTCCCAATGGCCTGAGCGCAGTCGACATGCAACAACGCCCCGCGTTCGTGCACGATCGCCGCGACATCCGCCAGCGGCTGCAGCACGCCAATCTCGTTGTTGGCCAGCATCACGGAAACGAGTACCGTCTGCTCATCGACCGCTGCGGCCAGCTGTTCACAATCGATAAGCCCCGGGCAGTCCGCAGCCTGTGATGCAACCGGCAGCCGCGTGACCGGCCAGCCCTGCCGCTCAAGGTGTGCGGCAGTGTCGAGCACGGCCGCATGTTCGGTCGCAACCACCACAAGGCGACCGCCGGGACGCCGGCTGGCGGCACCAACCAGGGCCAGATTGATGCTCTCAGTCGCCCCACTGGTGAAGACTACCTCACGGGGTGTCGCGGCAATCGCGGTGGCTACCTGCTGCCGAGCAGTCTCCACCGCCTCGCGTGCCTCTAGCCCCAACGCGTGGGTGCCGCTGCCTGCGTTGCCGTAGTGCTCGGTCAGCCAGGGCAG
Source organism: Pirellulales bacterium (assembly GCA_040260935.1). Classification (GTDB taxonomy): domain Bacteria; phylum Planctomycetota; class Planctomycetia; order Pirellulales; family UBA1268; genus UBA1268. Next base: position 62 of record JBDQOY010000182.1, on the reverse strand, counting down.
CATCGCCTCCAGCACCAGCGGATCAAGCCGCGTGGTGGCATGATTGTCGAGATAGATGAAGG
>JBDQOY010000181.1:0-5314 GCA_040260935.1 Pirellulales bacterium | reverse complement strand
GCCACGAGCAGCACCACGCTGCCAACCGCCGAAAACCCCGGGCTGCAAAAAAGGACGGCCAAAACAGCCAGCGGCGGCCAGAGCACCACCGCAGCCTGGCCGCCGAGGACAACGGCGGCCTGCCGCAGGGCGTCAGGAACAGCCAGGGTGGTCCACCACCAACCACCCGCAGCGGACGTGGTGGCAACAAGCGGCTGCCAGCCGCGACGGACTCGGAATCCGTCGCCAAGGGCCGCCAACGGAATCGCCAGCGACCCGAACACCAGACAGGCAAACAGCCCGAATGCCGCGGCTGTTCCCGGGTTGAGGAGCAGCCAGCCAACCATGCCGACAAGCAGCAGCCCCATCGCGACTGCCCGCAACGACCGTCGCCAGGCACTGCACGCCGGCAGAATGCCGAGCAGCCCGATCGGGGCCAGTCGATCGGCCGCCCGGGAGGGACGAAGCGACTCGGCCCGGGGCAGGGCACCAACCACCGGATCGCCACTCCGGCTCGCCAGCCAGATCTGGAGCGTCAGCAGGCTTGCCGCCACAACGAGCCAGGTGGCCCCACCGCTGACAAACTGCAGGATCACGTTACCACTCGAAAATCCTCCCCGCCAGACGACAACCGCCGTTGCCACCCAGCCTGATACCAGCGTCGCCGTGGCGGCATCAGCAGCAGTGAACCCGACCAGCAGCAGACTGGTCACCGTCAGCCCCACCAGACTCACCGCCATGACTCCCGCGAAGACAGCCGGCAGGGCCTCTCCGCGGCCATCAGCAACGAGCCCGCCAGCCACCGCGATGCCACCAGCCAGCAGGCCGGCCAGCGGCCAAAGCAGTCGAACGGCTAACCAGCCCAAGCCCCCGGGAAGACCTAACGGGTGCCACTGAAACCGCAACCAGCTTCGTTGCCTGCCCGCCACCAACCCGACCCAGCGGGGCAGGTCAGTCGGCAGTTCGCCAATCCCGATCACCGCCGCCAGCATGCCCCCAGCAAACCCGCAAGCGAGGGTGGGTTCTGCCCCCAGGCACACGCTGGCCATGGCCAGGAGCCCGGCCAGCCACGACGCCGGTCGTTGACGGTCATGACGCAGCCAGATGGCCGCCCGTGGCAGCAGTTGTCGCATCACCTCACCCGCGCGGCCGAATCGTCCCCTGAACACGAAGCGGCAATCCGAGAATCCGCAGGAATCCCTCTGCATCAGTCTGATCGTACGAGCCACCACCCTCCATTGATGCAATCGCAGCATCATAGAGGCTTTCGCTGCTCTCCCGGCTCTTCACCAGGATGTTACCTTTGTACAGATTCAGCTCAACCGCGCCGGTGACCGGCCGCTGGGCCTCCCGAATGAAGGCAAGCAGGGCGTCCATTTTCGCGCAGTACCAGAACCCGTAATAGACCGACTCCGCCACCTCGGGAGCAAGCCTGTCCCGCAGGTGCACGAGATCCCGATCGAGCGTCAACTGCTCGACCAGTCGATGCGCCTCGTAGAGCAGCGTCATGCCCGGGGCCTCATAGACACCGCGGCTCTTCATGCCGACAAGTCGGTTTTCAAGGATGTCAATTCGGCCGATCCCATTTCGGCCACCGATCTCATTCAGAGCCAGCACCATCTCGTGCGCCGCAAGCGGCTTCCCATTGAGTCGAACCGGAACCCCGGCCTCAAACTCGAGCCGAATGGTCTCGGGGGTGTCAGGGGCTTGCTGTGGCGACACGGACATACCGAAATCGACCAGGGCGTAGCCGTCAGTATCAAGCTCTTCGAGAAGCCCTGCCTCGTAACTGGTGTGCAGACAATTTTCGTCGGAACTATACGGCTTGGCCTTCGACGCCTTGACCGGAATTGCCTTCTCGTCACAGAACTCAATCAATTCCTTCCGGCCGGGAAACCGTTCGCGGAAGGCAGCGATCCGCCAGGGTGCCAGCACCTCAATGGCCGGATCAATCGCTTCTGCCGCCAGTTGGAACCGGCACTGATCGTTTCCCTTGCCGGTCGATCCGTGGGCAAAGACGGCGGCCCCTTCCGCATGCGCGATGTCGACGCAGACCTTGCTGATCAGGGGGCGGGCAATCGATGTCCCCAGCAGATAGGTGCCCTCATACCGCGCCTGCCACTGCATGGTCGGAAACGCAAAGTCCCGACAGAGTTCCTCCCGCACGTCAACCAGCAGGGCCTTGGTCGCGCCACAATTCCGGGCCTTCTCCAGTGTCGCCTCCCGATCCTCACAGGGCTGCCCAAGATCGACGTAGACAGCAATCACCTCGTAGCCCTGCTCGATCAGCCAGCCGAGGATCACCGAGGTATCGAGGCCACCGGAGTAGGCGAGGACGCATTTTTTCATCGTGCAGTTTCCTGGAAAAACGTTGAACGGGGACGAGAGCGGACGCGGCAGAGCAAGGACTGACCGACTGGGGTCGCGTGCAAATCTGCCACAAATCAGCCGCCGGGCCAATCCTCCATGCTCCCGCTGGACTCAGACCTCATGCACCAGCGCCATGTTGTGCCCGCCAGTCCCAAAACCAATGCCGGCGACCAGCAGAATGCGGTCGCCCCGTTCAAGACGGCCCTGCCTCAGCCCCCACTCACACACGTGCTCCAGCAACTGATTGACATCAGCTCCAGCCGGGGCGGCCAGTGGGGTGACGCCCCAATACAAGGCCATCTGTCGCAACGTATGCACATCGTCACTCAAGCCAATGGTAGGCACCGCCCCCCGCCGCTTTGAGCGGGCGATCGCGGTCACGCCACTCTTGCTGGCAACGACAAACAGCCGGGCGTCAAGGACGGCCGCGATCCGACTGGCCCCGTCGACCACCGCCTGCGTAATCGGATGGAGGCCAGCAACCAGATGTTCCGGGCGGGGCAGAAACTCTCCACCTGCACTGTCTTCCCTTGAACGTCCCCGCAACGCTTCGAGAAACTGCCACCGGGACTGCAGGTACTGCTGCTCGGTCGCCAAGCCGATCCGTCGCATCATTTCAACGACTTGCCGGGGATGCTCGCCGATGGCCGTCTCACCGGAAAGCATGCAGGCATCCGCCCCATCGAGGATGGCATTGGCGACATCCGTAGTCTCAGCCCGGGTGGGCCGGCGGGAGTGCTGCATGCTGTCGAGCATTTGCGTGGCAACAATCACCGGCTTCTGAAACTGCTGGCAGGTGCGAATGATCTGCTTCTGCACCATCGGCATGCTGGCCACATCGATTTCAACCCCCAGATCCCCCCGCGCCACCATCACCGCGTCAGCCGCCTCGATGATGGCATCCAGATTCTCCAGGGCTTCTCGTTTCTCGATCTTGGCAACCACCCGGGCGGCGGAGCCGCGGGTTCGCAGCAGTTCTTTCAGCAAATTGACTTCCACGGCCGACCGCACAAACGACAGGCTGACAAAGTCGGCCTCGGCATCTGCAGCCCACTCGGCATGCTGCCAGTCGGCCTGACTCATGGCAGCCGCCGACAGCTTCACCCCAGGCAGGTTCACCCCCTGGCGGCTGCGAACAAGACCGCCTTGAACCACCCTACACCGCACCTCATCCGGGGCCCGCTCGGCAACCACCAGGCTGATCGTGCCGTCGGCCAGCATGACTGAATCACCAACGGCGAGTTCATCGACGAGTGGCGGATAGGTCGTGACGAATCGGTCGGGGCGATCACTTTCACTGCCGCGAACGAAGATCACTTCTCCCCCCTCAACGCACTCGACCGCGCCGCCGGGCAGTTCCCCGAGACGGATCTTGGGCCCCGCAAGATCGACCAGCACACCAATCTGACGCCCCACCTTGTCAGCCACAGCCCGAATTCGGCTGAGGGTCTCCTGATGCTCGGCAATCGAACCGTGGGCCATGTTCAGCCGGAAGACGTCGACGCCCCCCTCAACGAGTCCGCGGATAGCCGCCTCATCCCGGCTGGCCGGACCGATCGTGGCCACGATCTTGGTCCGCACAACACTGGCCAACGCCCCGGGGAGACCGCCATTGGATACTCCTTGCTGCTGCGATCCCTTCATGCCGACCTCTCCATCGTGGTGTGATTTCTGCGTCCTCAGTCGACCAGCGTGACAGCGGCCAAGTTGCGACGGTAGTCTAACGATCGGACCTGCTGCCCCGCATGCTGCCTTGAGAGAAATTTCCTCGATGCCTTCGTCGCCTCAATCGACTGCGTCAACGGCCCCTGGCTTTTGGCTAGGTCGACGTGTCCTGGTCGCGGGTGGCACACACGGCTTCGGATTTGTCTTGGCACGGCTCCTCGTGGCCCGCGGGGCTCACGTCATGTTGGTTGGCCGCTCCTCCGCCGGCGTGCGTCAGGCCATTGCCATCTGCGAGCAAACCGAGGGCGAGGGCACCGTCCGCGGCCTGGCCGCCGACCTCAGCCGGGCCGGGGAGGGTGACCGGGCTGTTGCGGCCTGCCTGGACCAACTGGGCGGGCTCGACACCCTGATCTTCTGCATCGGCCGCTCCAGCCGCACCGCCATCTTAAAACTCGCCGCCAGCGACCTCCGCGACACCATCGAGGCAAACCTGATGACCGCGGTGGAAGTCAGCCAGGCGGCGGCGGACTCGATCTGTCAGGCAGGTGGCCGCCTGGTTTACATCGGGAGCCTGGCGGGAAAATTCGTCACCCCGGCAATGGGCAGTTACGCCGTGGGCAAGGCGGCCTTGGCCGCCTTCGTCGATGCGATCCGCCTGGAAGTCGAACCCCGTGGAGCCCGGGTCCTTCTCGTCAGCCCCGGCCCCATTCGCCAAACAGAAGACCCTGCTACACCCGCCGCCCAGGCCGGTTTTCACCGCTATGATGCCGACGTCGCGAAACACGACCTACCAGCCCATCTGGCGCAGCCAGGCGGTGGCGCCTCGCTCAGGCTGCTCGACCCCGAGCGGCTTGCCGCCAAGGTGCTCGACGCCTGTGAACGGGGCGTTCCCGAACTGACGCGGCCATGGAAGGCGACCCTCCTGGCCGGCCTGATCGAGTGGTTTCCTGGGTGGGGCCGACGGCTGCTGGCTCGCTTCTATCGCCGGGCAGCCCAGCCGCGAAATTGACCCAATTTTTGGCCCGTCCAGCCAACGCAACCTTCAGGGAGGCAGGGGGGGGCTCCAGCCGGCTCGGTGGCTCAGGCGGGGGTCCGCTTTGCCACCCCAGAGTGGTCCTGTGATGCGGCTTTCTCACCGAACATCGGGCTGGCTCCTCGAGCGGTATCAGCCGCTCAAGCAGGGGCTCCTCCATTTCCGCGTTGCCGCAGCAGGAGGGACCTGGCGGCTGCCCATCCAGGCTCGTCAGCGCTGGGGTCCGGCCAGCAGGTCGTGCTGGAAATGACCCACACCAGCGAACGG
>JBDQOY010000014.1:0-8033 GCA_040260935.1 Pirellulales bacterium | reverse complement strand
GGGGATGCCGACCCGCGACTCGACATTCGCCGGAGCCTGCTTGACTGCCTCTTGGCTGCCGGTGACCAGTTGATCATCACGTGTACCGGCATGAGTGTGGCCACCAACGCCACGCTGCCGTTGGTCACACCGCTGGCAGAGTTTGTGGAGTTTGTGGACCGGCATGGGGTGCCGCCGCTTCAACGCAACGGAGAGACGTACAGCGGCATCGAAGTGTTCCATCCCCGGCACGCCTGCAGCCGGAAGAATTTCGTCCTCGGCGCGGTGCGGCCCGGCACACCGTGGAGCCATGACAAAGCGGCGCGGCAGACCGCCGCCGTTTTGGGCGCCGAGCCCGCCCGCTGCCAACCTGCGGCAACGGTAGCCCCCCCGCGGTCCCTGATCGAGCTGAAAAGCCTCGCATCTTTTCTGGCTGATCCGCTCTGGCCGTATGTCCGGGAGACGCTCTCGATCAATCCCTGGCGAGTAGCCCTTGAGCCCACTCCGGCAACGCTGCCGCTGGAGTTGTCACGGCGGGAGCAGCGGGAACTGCGGGATGACTTCCTCCGGCAGCGACTGGCAACTGCGGCACCGGAGCGATTGGAGCGAGAGTGGGTGCAGGCGGTGCAGGCCGATGGAGAGGTGCCGATCTGGGGGTACGGCGACACGGCCATCGCTGAGATCGTCGGATTCTCCGCTGCAGTCGTCGACCAGGCCATCGCCCTGGGCATGCCACTCGATCAGCGAGTTGATGACATGCTGCGGATCGATCTGGAGGGAATCCAACTGGTCGGACACCTCGAACGCTCGCTGGTGGATCAGGCCACGCTGGTGCTCTTGCGGCCAGAAGCGATGCAGTCGAGTCAGTTCAGCCGTTCCAAATACCTTGCGGTCGTCCAGTTGCTGATGGCGGCGGCAGCTGGGGTGGCGATCGACAAGGCGGTGGTGCTCAGTCAGCACGAAAAATGGTCCCCGGGGGCGGTCGATTCCAAAGGCAAACCACTGAAGGCGGTGCAGCAGCGGGTCGTCGCCCTCGAGTCAGGAATTGAACAGGCGACAGCCCGACGGCTACTGACCCAGTTGACGCAACTCTATCAGCGGGCCGCGACCGAGCCGTTCGGCCAATTCGGCAAGACGGCTGAAGATCTGCTGCACGATCGCACCAAGGCGAAAGAGACTTTCGCTGGGTTTGTTGGGTATACGGCCAATCCAGGCAGCCTCGAGGTGGTGGTGCACGGCCTACAGCCTCGATTCGAAGACGTCTTTCACGATCGTGAGAAGATGCTCGCCTTCTTTGAACCCTACTTGGGACTGACTACGGTCTCGTACGTTCGCCCTCGCTACATCTATCAGCCACGATGAACCTCGATCTTGCCCACGACCAAATCGATACCGGACTCGTTGTGGAGGCGAGTGCTGGAACAGGCAAAACCTATTCAGTGGCAGCGATTGTCACGCGTGAACTGGGCCTCCAGGAGGACCTGCGGATTGGGCAGATCCTGATCACCACCTTCACGCGGAATGCGGCCGCGGAATTGCGGCATCGTGTCCGCAGGCGACTGCGCGACACGGCGGCCGCACTGCGGGGAGGGCCGATCGAGGTGACCGATGCGATCGCGGTCGTGCTTGCAGCCGGAGGAGATGACCAGCGTCAGGCGCGGCGGCGCCGGCTTGAGCGGGCGTTGGTCGAATTTGATACGGCCACCATTTCGACCATCCACGGGGTCTGTAGCCGGGTGCTTCGGGCAGCCGGCATCGAGCTTGCCGGTCTGGCGGACCCGGAAGACACCGAGCGAATCGTGGCCGAGGTGGTCAATGATGCGGTCGTTGCTGCCGCCGCCGCAGGGACGCAGTGGGATGAGCCGCGGGTGCGTGACCTAGTGACGGTGCTGTTGAGCGATCCGTTCATTGAAACGTGGCATGACGAATTGGTAGATGATCCGGAGGCGCAGGCCCGACTGACGGCACTTGGGCCGCTGCTCACCGCATGTGTCGAACGGGTTCATGTGGCGCTGGCCACAACGCCCGACCCGAATGATCTGCTCAGGCAGGCACATCAACTGCTGGTCGATCCCGAGCGGGCAGGGCTCCGCAGACTGCTTGCCCGGCGGTTTCAGTTGGCGATTGTTGATGAAGCTCAGGACACCGATCGCCTCCAGTGGGATTTTTTCCGGCGGCTGTTCCCCGGCACCGATGGTCGCCCGTTGGTGAGCGTCGGTGATCCGAAGCAGGCGATCTATGGGTTTCGCGGGGCTGACGTTCGGGCCTACGTCGATTTTGCGAGCCGGGCTGAACACCATCGCACCCTGACGATCAACCGGCGGTCCGACCAGCCGGTGCTCGACAGGCTCAACGCAGCCTTCGCCGGTGCCGACTTCGGACAGGGGATCAGCTATCTCGATGTTGCTGCCCCCACAACGCGGCAGGCCTCCTGTCTGACGGGAATCGACTCGAATGTTGAGTTCATCGATATTGGTGAGACAGCCAACCAGCAAGGACTCGTTACGCCGGCAGTTGGGGCAGTGCTCCGGCTGCTGGGGCAGGGAGCATTGACGCTACCAAGTGCCCCGCAGGCCCGGCCGCTCCTGCCGAAGGATATCTGCGTGCTCGTCCGAACCAGCCGGGTGGGCCAGCAGATTGAACAGCGGCTGGCCCAGAGCGGCGTGCCGGCGGTCAGTGGGGGCACGATCAGTGTGATGGCCAGTGACATGGCCCTCGATGTTCGGCTGCTGCTTGAGGCAATGGAGCGACCAGCCAGCACTGGCCGCGTCCGCCGGGCGGCGGCCACCCGGTTCTTTGGCTACTCGTTGGCCGAAACGGGGCTGCTTGATGAGACCCGGCTTCATCGTGTGCAAGAGCGGCTGATGCAGCTGACGGCGATACTCCAGAAACAGGGTTTGGCCGCTTTGGGGGTGGCGATTGAAGCGGACGAGGCAATCATGGCACGGATCGTTGCCGGTCGCAGCGGGGAACGGCAGGTGACAGATTTTCTCCACGTCATGGAGGTCCTCGACGCGACCGGTCCGCAGCGGGGCTGCACGGTTCAGCAGGCTGTCGAGGCGTTTCACCAGCTGGAGGCAAAGAATCCGTTGCACGAGTTGGTCAGCCGCCGGGTTGAGAGTGACGCCGATGCGGTGACCATTCTCACCATGCATGCGGCCAAGGGGCTGCAGTTTCCCTGTGTTGTGGTGGCTGATCTGTGGAAGCCGGCAGAGGCGAAGCAGCGGGGGCAAGCGCGGCCGGCGGTCTTTTATGCCGAGGATGGGCGGAGGTATGTCGATCTTGGGCATGCGGTCTCGCAACCGTCAGACCATGCTCGGCAGCGGCAGCAGGCGGCGGAGAATGAGGAGGCGCGGCGGTTGCTCTATGTGGCCACGACTCGGGCGGAGCACTATCTCGGCATCGTGGTGCCCAACCATGATTCGCCGAGCATTCTCCATGAGACGATCACACTGCCGGACGTCCTGCTTCCTGCCGACCAGCTGCCGCAACGACTCGTCCGCAGCCTGCCGTTGGAGGCGGAGGCTGACCATCCACTCGAACTGGCGGCACTGCCGACGGTCGGGCGAACCGAGCGGCGGATGTCCTTCACGGGTCTGGTCGCCATTCGAGGCCGGGACGATCCGTATGCGCCCGAAGGCGGCGGCTATGACGAGCCGGTGCAGTCGGGCACCAGTCGGCCCGCCTTACCGGGTGCGGTCGACACCAGGGATCATGCTGTGATCGAACTGCCAGCCGGGGTGGCAGTCGGCCGGATTGTTCACGAGGTGTTTGAGCGAGTCGATCCGACGGCGGAGCCCCTGGAGGATGAGGTGCGGCGGGTGGTCCAGCAGCGGGCGGTGACCGGTCGGTTGAAGCATACGCAGGAAAATCTTGTTGCCATAGTCTGCGAAACCCTGCGGACCCCGCTGGGAGGACCATTCGGATCGCTCACCCTGGCTGCGGTGCCCCCTGCTCAACGGCTGCCGGAGTTGGACTTTGAAATGGGACTGGCCAGCCTGACTGCCGGCGTGCGGGCGCGAGCGATTGGCCGCCTGCTGGCTGAGTTCTTGCCCGCGGATGACGTGCTGGCAGGCTATGCCGCCACCCTTGCCGGGCCCGCCTTCGATCTGCCTGTTGGTGGCCTCCTGACCGGGTCGATCGATGCGCTGCTCGGTCTGCCGGAGAGTCAGCCCGAGCAGCCGAGGCTGGCAATCTGTGACTACAAGAGCAATCGGCTGCATGTCAGCGGAGCGGCTGATCCACTGCAGGCGTATACACCAGATCGGCTCGTGGCGGCGATGGCCGAGCATCACTATCCGCTGCAGGCATTGCTGTACGGCACAGCGGTCACCCGCCTGCTGCGGTGGCGGCTGCCGGCCGTCGATCCTGACGACTGTCTTGTCGGCGTGGTCTACGCCTTCATCCGCGGCATGAAAGGCCCGACGACGCCCCACGATGCCAGCGGTCAGCGGTGTGGTGTCTTTGTCTGGAAGCCCCCCCGTGGACTCTGGCGTGCGTTGAGCGATCTGCTGGTGCACCGACGAACCGAGGAGGTCCCTGCATGACGCCTCCTGTGATTCTCCACGACTATCGCCGGGTTGGAGCAATCGGTCGTGATGATATTTCGACGGCTGCTGTCCTGGTGGCGTTGGCTGCTCGGGAGGGCGGCCGGGAGCCCGACCTGCTCGGCTGGCTGGGACTTTGTCTCGCCCTCCGCACGGTCCGTGATGGTCATACCTGTGTCGATTATGGGCGGATCGGTGACTGGGCCGCGGGCCTCCATCTGACGGGTGGAGAGCCGCTGGCCTGGCCGCAGCAGGCAGCGGACTGGCTGGCAGCCCTGCGGGCGATTCCCGCCCTCGTGGGTCAGCCGGGAGACCGCCGACCATTTATTCTCGACGGACACCGGCTCTATCTGGGTCGTTCCCTCGCCGAGGAGCAGACCATTGCCGCGACCCTCATGCAGGAGGACTGCCAACGGGTGCGGATTCTGCTGGGCGGCCCGGGAACCGGGAAGACGACCAAGGTCGCCCGCGATCTCGTTGAGCGCCTCACCCAGTTGCCTCCTGGCCAGCGGCCCCCGCGGCTGGCCCTCACCGCACCGACCGGCAAGGCGGCCTCGCGGATGACCGATGTCTTGCGGGCCCGGTGCCTCGAGACCGGGGCCCCGGCCGACGTGGTGGCCGCCGTCACGGCCGAACCGGCCCGGACCGTGCACAAACTGCTCGGCTTCAACCCGGCTGCCAAGCAGCCCTTTACCTACCATGCGGGCAATCGGCTGCCCCACGATCTCGTCATCGTCGATGAAGCCTCGATGCTTTCCAGTTCGCTGATGCACCATCTGCTGGTGGCTCTGGCCCCCGACGCTGAGATCCTCTTGGTGGGTGATCCAGACCAACTGGCCAGCGTTGCTGCCGGCACCGTGCTGGGTGATCTGGCGGTCTTTCGGGACGACCGGTTTGCCGACCACCCGCTGCATGGACGCATTGAAACCCTGACCATCAATCATCGAGCCAAACATGCCCCGGGGATCGTGTCTCTGGCCGACGCGATTCGTCGTGGCGATACCGCAGCCAGTTTCGCGGTGCTGGAGAGCCAGGCGGCTGATGTCACATGGGTCGACCCGACCCAGAGCCAGGCACTCGAAAAGGTCACCGCGTTGGTTGTCGCGCAGGCGGACCGGCTGCGCGAGGTTGCGAAGCAGGGGGATGCCGATGCGGTGCTTACTGCCCAAGCGGAGTTGCAGGTGCTCTGCGGCCATCGCGAAGGGTCGCTGGGGGTTGCCGGCTGGAATGCCCGGATCGAACAGCGGCTTGGTGTTGCCGCAGCCCTGCCCTGGTATGCCGGCCGCCCGGTCATGGTCACCCGCAACAGTCGTTCACTCGCCCTGTTCAATGGGGATGTCGGGGTGACGGTGCCGGTCGCCGGACAGGCACCACGACTTGAGGCGATCTTCGGTCAGCCGGGGCAGACGGTGCGGGTGCCGGTCTCGCGGCTGGAGGATGTGGCGACCGTGCATGCCCTCACGATTCACAAGAGCCAGGGGTCGGAGTACGAGCATGCGGTGGTGGTGTTGCCGGAGCGGCCCAGCCGCATCGTGACCCGAGAGTTGCTCTACACCGGGATCACCCGAGCCCGCAGCCGGGTGACGGTGGTCGGGAGCCGCGAGGTCATTGAGGCCGCCGTTGAAAAGCCAATTCGCCGGGCGACCGGGCTAGCCGAACGCATGGGCTGAGGCCGGCACCCTGTTGCGGTGGGCGGGTACCGCTTCAGTCAGAGCCTGTGGCCTGAATCTGGGGTGGGGTCTGGAGCAGGGTGGCCTGATGCTCATGGCAGGTGAAGAAGAGCACCTGATGCCGCTGGGCGAAGATCTGGAGCAGGGCGACCGCCTCGTTGACACGATCTGCGTCGAAGTGCACCAGCGGATCATCCAGCATGATGAACCCATCAGTGACGCCGAGGTAGCGTTCCGCGAGAGCCAGCCGCACGGCCAGGGCGAGGGCCCCGCCCGCTCCCTGGGAGAGCCGCTCCGGCGGCAGGCTGACAGCCCCGCGCGTGATGCGGGCCGGCAGGGTGCCAGTGAAGTCAAGCGAGGTTGTCTCAGCGGTGATGCCGCTGAACAGTTCGGTGACCCGCTCGCCGAAGGTCTCGAGGATCGTGTCGGTATTGGCCTGCGCTGTGACCTGCCCGAGGACTTCAGCAATCCGCTCATAGCAGCGGCCCGTTTCCCGGACCCGCTCAAAGGTGCGTTCGGCGGCCTCTGCCTGTTCGGCAACGTCCTCGCTGCGGCGTTCCCCCAGGCTTGCCTCGAGGCTGGCCCGCTGCGCTGCCAGGGCTGCTCGGGGTTCGCGACTGCTGTTCAGGCGTTGTTGGGCTCCATCGAGGCTGGCGATGACCGCCTCAGCGGTCTCAAAGCCCTCCGGGAGAGAGGGCAAAGCCGCCAAGGCTGCGGTCGCCTCGCGGAGGTGCTGTTGCGCGGTGAGGACCGCCAGGCCGAGATGTTCCAGCGTGCTGTGGGCCGCCTGGTACTCCTCCAGCGTCGTCCTCTGACTGGCCGCTTCATGGTCTCCCTGCGACATCGTCTGGCGGAGGCTTTCGAGTTCGGCTTCAAGCGTGGCAATGTCTCGGGTGGGTGGCAGTGTCGTGATGCTGGCGACCGCGGCCTCCCACTGTTCCAGCGTGCGGTCCTGCAGCAGGGCGTTGAATGTTTGTTCTTTCGTGCTGGCCTCACGGGCGAGGGCAGCATGCCGGGCGGCCTGATCCCGTGCCGCGGCGGCGCTGGGCATTCCGCAGCTGGTGAGTGTCGCGGTGAGTTCTTCCCGGGCCGTTTGGAGTTCAGTGAACAATGCCGAGAGGTCGGCTCCCCCACTGTCGACCGTGAGCCTCAGCCCCCCCGTCTCCAGTTGCACCCGGCCGTTTGCTGTGCCCTCAATCGGTTCGGTGGTGAGGGGCAGAGGCTCCGTCGGCTCCGTTCCCCGGGTCAGCTGGACCGTCGCCGGTGCCGTCGGTTCGATCTGCCAGCGGAGTTCCCGGGCAGCCAACTGGGTTTCAATGCGGGTGATCACCTCCTCGAGGCGATTGATGGCCGCCAAGCTTTCGGCGTCGGGATGCGGCTGGGCGGCGGCAGCTTGGCAGGCTGTTTCGTGGTTGGCCTGGGCTTTGAGGATCGCCTGGTGACTCGCCAGGAGACCCGCCGCCTGCTCACGCCGGCGGGCGGTGCTGAGTTCCTCGCGGAGTTTGGTGTCGGTATCGATCAGCTGTGTCCGATGGGCCTGCCAGGCCGAGGCTGCCGCGTCGGCAACGGGCCAGGTGGCAAAGGACTTTTGCAGTCGGGCAGCCTCAGCCTCGAGCCGCGGGACCCGTTCATCGAGCGTCTTCCGTTCAGCGAGGTGGCCGCGGAGTTCACCGAACCGTTCCAGCAGTTCTTCGTCGGTCTGGTTTTGGGAAGCCAGTGCCGCCAGTTCGGTCGTCACCCGGTCAATGTCCTGTTCGACCGAAAGAATCTGCCGCTGCTCTTCCACCAGTCGCTGCCAGGCATACCAGGCGGCCAGAATCTCACCGACGCCCTGTTT
>JBDQOY010000180.1:0-3400 GCA_040260935.1 Pirellulales bacterium | reverse complement strand
TTGTCAGAGTGCTGCCGCCAGGCACCACCGCGCAGCGTTGGACGGTTGCCGTCGCAACCGTGCAAGGGAGTTCCCAGTTGGGAGATTAGACGGGTTCCCCGGGATGCACAAGTACCCCGGGGCCACACGTGTGGTGCGAATCCGCAAAACCCAAGCGGAGCGGTTGAATCTGGGAGCATGGTTTCCCGGTGGAGCCGGGAAGCGGGTTGACCAGCTGCCGAGGGACGCAAGGCGTGCTTCAGCCTTGCATGGGGGCGAGCCGGGCTGCAAGCCGGATCGCCTGAAAGAGACTGCCAGGGTTGGCACTGCCCTGCCAGGCGATGTCAAAGGCGGTGCCATGGTCGACACTGGTGCGGGGCACCGAGAGGCCGAGCGTGATATTCACGGCGCGGTCAAACGCGATCATTTTGACCGGAATGTGTCCCTGATCGTGGTACATGCAGACGACCGCGTCATAGCGCTGCCGGGCCTGTGGGGTGAAGGCGGTGTCGCCAGGAACGGGCCCGGTCACATCGAGTCCGCGGGCCCGGGCAGCCGCAACGGCTGGGGCGATGATGGATTCCTCTTCGTGGTTCCCGAACAGTCCATGCTCGCCGGCGTGCGGGTTCAGCCCACAGACCAGGAGCCGCGGCCGCTGGCCACGAATGCGGAGGAGTGCCTCATCGGTCAAGTCGAGCACCTCGCCAATCCGAGCCGCCGACAGCAGCGTCGGGACATCTGCATAGCCGACATGGGTGGTAACAAAGCTGCAGGCGATGTCATCAGCGTACTGAAGCATGCAGCTGCGGCTGGCCTCAAGCCGCTCGGCGAATAGTTCGGTATGGCCAGGATAGTGGTGCCCGGCAGCGTGAAGTGCTTCTTTATTGAGGGGGCAGGTGACGATGGCGTCGACCGTTCCAGCCACCGCATCGCCGATGGCGGTGACGCAAGCCTGATAGGCCGCCGCTCCGGCCTCTGCGGAGATCTGACCAGGTAGCACCCCAGCAGCAGCCACCGGAGCACAATCGTAGACCGCGGGCGTGCTCGCAGTGGCGGGGTCACTCAGCACTGGGGCGGTGAGGGGAATCGCAACCGCATCGGCGACACGACGAAGGACCGCAGCGCTGCCGTAGATAATCGGCAGGCAGTCGCTGAACAGTCCTTGCTCAGCTGCGGCGAGAAGTTGCAGACAGAGTTCCGGGCCCACCCCGGCTGGGTCACCGAGGGTTACCGCCAGACGAGGCAGACGTCGTGGAGAGCCAGTCACGACGGCACCGCTGTTGTAGCCGGCGGTGCAGTGCCCTTGAGGAAATGATGGAACGAGTCGGCCAGAGCCAGCCAGCTGGCCTCAATGACGTTCTCGCTCACGCCGACGGTTCCCCAGACCCGCTCGCCGTCAGAGCTCTCGATTGAGACGCGGACGCGAGCAGCCGTTCCCTCCTGCGCGTTGATCACCCGGACCTTGTAATCGAGCAGATGCATCTGCTGCAGGGCAGGAAAGAGTCCGTCGAGGGCCTTGCGGAGTGCGGCATCAAGGGCATTGGCTGGCCCATCTCCCTCAGCCACTTCATGGCGGACGTCACTGCCGACCGCTAGTTTGACCGTTGCCTCCGTGCGGACCGCATCACCGTTGTCGAGGCGGCTCTCGACTGCCACGTTGTACGCCAGCCGTTCAAAGGCGGGTTGGAAGGTGCCCGCACAGCGGTCAACCAGCAGGTCGAAGGAGGCATCGGCGGCCTCAAACTGCCAGCCCTCATTCTCCAGTCGGCAGACTTCTGCCAGCACCCGATCGAGCACGGCCCGATCGTTCTTCACGTCAGGCCGAGAGACCATGGCGGCAATATTCGAGCGGCCGGAGAGTTCGCTCACCAAAATCCGGCGTGAGTTACCGACCGCTTCGGGGGGAATGTGCTCATACGACTCGGTCGCCTTAGCCACCGCATGGACGTGCATGCCACCCTTGTGGGCAAAGGCGCTCACGCCCACAAAAGGCTGGCCCGGCCGGTAGGACATGTTGGCCGTTTCATAAACAAAGCGTGAGAGTTCAGTCAGATGGGCCACACCACTCGTCCCGTCATTTGCATCGGTCAGAACTGCGTAGCCAGGTAGTTTCAGGGACAGATTGGCGACGACGGATATCAAATCAGCATTGCCGCACCGCTCCCCGATCCCATTGATCGTGCCCTGAACCTGGACGACACCAGCCGTGACAGCGGCAAGTGAATTGGCGATCGCGAGATCACAGTCGTTGTGACAATGAATCGCCAAGGGGACGCCCAGGAGGCTGGCGACCTCGGTCACGATCGTGGTGATCTCGTGTGGCAGTGTCCCGCCATTGGTGTCGCAGAGGACCAGGCGGGTGGCACCAGCCGAAGCCGCCGCCTGGAGCGTGAGCAGTGAGTAGTCGCGGTCAAGCTTCCAGCCGTCGAAAAAGTGCTCGGCATCGTAGAAGACCTCGCGGCTGCTGGCAGTCAGGAAGGCGACGGTGTCCCCAATCATGGCCAGGTTCTCGTCTCGGCTGACCCCGAGAACAGTCTCGACGTGGAAGGCAGACGTCTTTCCGACAATGGTCACAATGGGCGTGTTGGCCTCGAGCAACGCCTTCATTCCGGGATCAGCGGCGGCCTCCATGCCTCGCCGGCGAGTCATACCGAAGGCGCACAGCTTGGCGTGCCGCAGACCGAGGGCTCGGGCCCGGATGAAGAATTGCGCATCCTTTGGGTTGGAGAGCGGGTAGCCGCCCTCAATGAAATTAACCCCCGCTTCATCGAGTCGCCGGGCAATCGCGAGTTTGTCCTCGAGGGAGAAGTTGACCCCCTCGCCCTGAGAGCCATCGCGAAGGGTGGTGTCGTAGATCTCGATCGTGCGCATGGGGGTGACGACTCAGTGCTGGAGGCCCTGTTTCTGCAAAATTCCAAGATACCCAGTTTCTGGCCCGCGCGATAGCCGCTCCGGGGGGCGACCACGCAGCCGAGCACGCCATTGCGACCCTTTCGGTCCCTGGAGGAAGGTCCACCAGGCTGAAAGCAGCAGGGGGATCGAGGGGTTCCTTGTGCGAGGTCGGTGTGCTGCCGCTTCCGGCTACGGGTGACGATGCGTTGCAGAATCGCTGGTAGCCCGGACGGTGTGTTGGGCTACAGAACGCCCCATGCTGAACGAGCGGGCTACTCGTCGTCTTCTTCATACTCGTCGTCTTCTTCGTACTCGTCGTCCTCTTCGTACTCGTCGTCTTCTTCGTACTCAGACTCATGCTCGTCGTCGGCCTCTGCGTCGGGGTCTTCCTCTTCTTCCTCTTCGTATTCCTCGTCCTCCCCTTCGTCGGTTTCGTCCTCTTCTGGTTCATCGTCCTCTTCGGCGTACTCGTCGACGGCCTCATCGTCGTCCGTCGCGTCTGCAACGAGTTCCTCCTCGTCCTCCTCGT
>JBDQOY010000179.1:0-4334 GCA_040260935.1 Pirellulales bacterium | reverse complement strand
GGGCAGGCTGCGTCGGCTTACCCCACCACGTTCTGCGGGGTTCCGGCGAGGAAACCACGGATATTCTCAGCCGTCGCCGCAATCAGCCGCTCGCGGGAAGCCCGGCTCGCCCAGGCGATGTGCGGCGTGATCAGGCAGTTCTTCGCCGTCAGCAGCGGGTTGTCTGCCGGTGGTGGCTCGACTGAAAGCACGTCGAGGCCAGCCCCGGCGATGCGGCCTTCGTTTAAGGCCGCGGCCAGATCCTGCTCGACGATCACCCCGCCCCGAGCGGTGTTGATGACGTAGGCCGTCGGCTTCATCGTTGCCAACCGGGCCGCATTGACCAGGCCGGCTGTCTCGGGCGTCAGCGGGCAGTGCAGGCTGAGGACGTCACTCTCGCGAAAGAGGGTGTCAATGTCGGTGAAGGTCACTCCCTCCTCGGCCGTGGCCGCCGACCGCCGGCTGGCCAGCACCCGCATGCCAAAGGCCCGGCCGATCCCGGCGACCGCCTGCGCGATTGCTCCATAGCCAACCAGCCCCAGCGTGCGGCCGGCAAGTTCAACCAGTTCGCCCCGCCAGAAACAAAAATCGGGACAGGCCGACCAGTCACCGGCGCGCACCGCCGCCGCATGCTCGGCAGGGCGGTTGGTCAGCTCCAGCAGTAAGGCAAACACGGTCTGGGCGACGTGCGGCGTGCTGTAGCACGGTACGTTGCAGACGGTAATGCCCCTTGCCCTGGCCGCGTCGAGATCAACCACGTTGACCCCAGTCGCCAGCACCGAGATCAGCCGCACGTCCGGCAACGCAGCCAGGGTTTCTGCCGTCAGGGGCGTTTTGTTGGTGAGCACGATCGCCGCGCCCGCCGCCCGCGCGACAACTTCTGCCGGATCAGTGCGGTCGAAGACAGCCAACTTGCCTTGACTGGCGACCGCATCCCACGAGCAGTCGCCCGGGTTGGTCGTGAAGCCATCAAGAATGACAATCATTACGTCAGCCATCACGCCGGCCCCTCACTGTGATACCACCGTTAGCGAGCCCGACTCTTCTCGGCCAGAAACGGTCCAATTTTGTCCAGCGGCAGCACTTCATCGGCCATGCCTGCATCGACGACTGCCTTTGGCATGCCATAGACCACGGAGGTCTGCTGGTCCTGGGCAATGACCACACCACCGGCAGATCGCACCATCCGGCAGCCGGCCAGACCGTCCGACCCCATGCCGGTCAGCACGGTCGCCACAACCCGGCCACCATAGACATCAGCCAAGGATTCAAGCAGGTAATCAAAGGACGGCCGACAGCCGTGACGGGGAGGATCTTGCGTCAGCCGACAGACAACACCCCGCTCGCGTTTGATAATCCCCAGATGCTGCCCCCCAGCTGCCAGATAGGCTTTACCCGGTTCCACGAGCATGCCATGCGATGCCAACTGCAGAGGATACGGCGTCAGTTCGTCAAGCCGCTGGGCAAGGGTCACCGTGAACTTGGCCGGCATGTGCTGCACGATGTAAACCGGCACAGAAAGATTCGCCGGCAGGAACGGCAACACTTTCCGAAGTGCCTCAGGTCCACCCGTTGACGAGCCGATGGCGATGCAGCCCCCTGTCACCGTGGCCTTCGCCAACCGCTCCGTCGGCAGATTGCCCGGTTTGTGGTGAGGCCGTCGGGTCGCCTGAAGTGCGGCAACCCGCGCCGCCAACGCCTCGCGAATCTCCGTCCGGGCCTCGTGCGGCGGCAGGCCGACTGGTTTTTGGATGCAGTCGAGCGCTCCGTGCAGCAACGCATCGACCGTTTCCGGTGCCCCCTGAGCCGTCAGACTGCTGACCATGATGACGTGCGTCTGCAGTGAACGCTTTTTGATTTCACGCAGCACGCCCAAGCCATCGAGGTTGGGCATCTGCACGTCAAGCGTCACCAGATCCGGCTGAAGGTCACCAATCTGCTTGATTGCCTCTACCCCGTCATTGGCCGTGCCAACGACCTCCACGCCTTCGATTTCAGCAATGACATGCCTAAGCATCTGCCGGTAGAGGGCAGAGTCGTCGACCACGAGCAACCGTAAACTTGAATGGTCTGGCATCTGCTCGTCGTGTCCTCAATGCCGACGGGCGATCTGTCGCTCCGTCAGGGACGCAAATCATACCCAAGCAGCGGGGGTTTTGAAGGTTGGGTTAAGCAGGAAAATCGAATTACGCTCCTCGAACAACCTTTTTTGGGTTCAAAATTTGCGTGGGGTCGATTGTCTCGATATAGAAAATCTTGGGGGAATCCTTCCTGTAGCCCCAGACCGCCCGTCACCATGGCCCGAGACGACTAATGACCGATTCCAGAGAGCCCTCCACCTTCTCAAGTCAACCGCAGGCCACCGCCGGTTCCACCAACGCAGCCGCCCCCCAATTCGTCGGCTTTCGGCTGGCTGACCAGCAGTACATCTTTCGCATCGAACGCATTCAGGAAATTGTCATCCCGACGAGCATCGCCCGCGTCCCCGAGGTCCCACCCTACATCGACGGCGTGAGCAATCTCCGCGGCACAATCATCCCGATCATCAATCTGCGGGCGCTGTTCAAACTGCCAAGCAAGGAAAACGACGCGGAGACCCGAACGATCGTGGTGAACGTCGGCAGCCGCACCATGGGCTGCACGGTTGACGCCGTCTCGCGGGTTATGCGGGTGCCCCTTGACCAAATTCAACCCGCACCCGATTCCGTCAGTGTAACCGGACGCCAATTCATCGAGGGCTTCGCGCGGGCCGACAACGATCTCTTCATTCTGCTCGATGTCGACCAGCTGTTGGACCCAGCTAATCTCGATGAAGTCCACAAGGCAAGCCACCGGCTTCTCGACAGCACGTCCGCACTCTCTGCCGAAATCTGACCCGACCTCTCCCAACAGAAATGCTCCGTAAAAGGAATTTATTCATGGCTTCAAGCAAGTCTGTCTCGCTACGGTATGTCCTTGATGCTCTCAACAAGTCGATGGCGAGCATCGAGTTTGCTCTCGATGGCACCATCATTGATGCCAATCAGAACTTTCTCGACCTGACCGGCTATACCATTGAAGAAGTTCGCGGGAAGCACCACAGCATCTTTGTGGATGAAGCCAGCAGGAACAGCCAAGAGTATCGGGACTTCTGGGCGAGGCTGCGGGCTGGTGAGTTTCAGTCTGGTGAATTCAAGCGGGTCACAAAAACCGGCGAGACCGTTGCTATCCAGGCAACATACAACCCCGTTTTCGACCACCGGGGCATACAACTCGGTGTCATCAAATTTGCCGTCGATGTCACTGAAGAAGTACTCGCCCGGGAAATCGGCGAGGCCAGGCAGCAGCGGTTCACGCAGATGGTCGAAAACACGAGCGTCCAACTCATTCTTGCCGATCGTGACTTCAACATCGTCTATCTCAACGAAGCGTCTCAGCGTGCCCTCAAGAAACTCGAGCACCTTCTGCCCTGCCGGGCCGACCAGATCCTCGGGCAGTCCATTGATATCTTTCACAAGCGGCCCGAGTACCAGCGGGCCATCCTAGCCGACCCCAAAAATCTGCCACATCGCGCGGAAATTCAACTCGGTGACGAGATACTCGATCTCAGCGTCACCGCGCTGCTCGATACTGACGGCTCGTACATGGGGCCGATGGTCACATGGGAGGTGATCACCGAAAAGAAAAGGGCCGAAGAGGCGGTGCTCAAGTTCACCCAGATGGTCGAGAACTCGAGTGTGCAAATCATTCTTGCCGACCGCAACTTCGACATCACGTATCTCAACCCCGCTTCCCGAGAGGCGCTATATAAACTGCAGCATCTCCTGCCCTGTCCGGTTGACAAGATCATGGGGCAGTCGATCGACATTTTCCACAAACGGCCGGAACACCAACGTGCCATTGTGGCAGATCCGAAGAACCTGCCGCACCGGGCCGAGATTCAACTTGGCGATGAATTCCTCGATCTGAACGTGAGCGCACTCCTCGATGCCGAAGGCGCGTACATGGGGCCGATGGTTACCTGGGAGGTGATCACCGACCGCAAGCGGGCCGAGGAGCGTGAGGCCGCCGTCCAGCAGGAAATCAAGGAACGCCAAGAAGACCTCGAACTGAAGGTGCGGGAAATGGTCGAGGTCTTCGCTGCGGTCTCGCAGGGTGACCTTACCCGAGAAATCGCCGTCGCTGGCGATGACGACCTCGCACGCCTTGCTCAGAACGCCCAGCAGATGCTCAACGACCTCCGCGGGCTCGTCAAACAAATCTCGGAAGCTGCCGACCAGCAAACCGAGGGCGCGCGGATGATCGCGGAGAGTTCGAACGGCCTCAGCGAGGGCTCCCAGTCGCAGGCAGCCAGCGTTGAAGAAATGACTGCTGCT
>JBDQOY010000178.1:0-10393 GCA_040260935.1 Pirellulales bacterium | reverse complement strand
TTGAAGCAACTGGCTCGCACTCTTACCGGCAAGTCGGTCAATGACCGGAGGCAAACGCATGGGGCCAGGGTTGTTGCTGAGTGCCTTGATTTTGCTGTCACCGCGTCCGGCCCTGATCGGTGGGCCGCCTCTGAGGCCGCAGCCTGGAGTGTGGCGTGGCTAACGCGACGCGAGGAGGGTGATGCTTCCCGCGGTGAGCTCCTTGAGCGTGTTGTTCACCTAGCTGATGCGGCGCTGGATGGCATTGAACACGGAGATCTTGCGGCGGCGCCATTTGTGCTGGTGGTTGCAGGCCTGTTTGCTGATGTTGAGAGTTGCCGGCCTCTCGGTCAGGCAGCGCGGACAAGCGTCGAAGAACAGATCGAACGGTTTGTCGGCGCGGAAGGAGGGCTGCGGCTTGATGACGCCACGACGATGCTGCAGCATGTCTGCTGCTGGGTGCGATGTCGCGAGGCAATCACTGCTGCCGGGGGGAAGGATCTTTCGCGGGACATCCTTCGGAAGCTCGATCTGGCCGTGGCCTTCGCCGTTCGCTTGCTAGGCAACGATGCCCGGCCGCTTGAAGACATTGGCCCCGGACCCCGGAGGGGTGCCGATCCATTGATGCGGGCTGCCTCACAAGGCCGCAAGAAATTGGCGGCGACCGTGCTCGCGTTGACTGAAGGCCGAGAGACCTCCGGAAGCCAACGCTGGTCGCAGAAGGGCCTGTTGACCGGCTCACTGTTTGATGAAGATGCCTCCGTGGCCGTTCTGCGAAGTGGCTGGAAGCGGGGCAGTGTGCGGGTTGTGGTGTCGTTTCAGGCCGATGTGCCGCACCTTGAGATTGTGGTCGGGAATTGCTGCGTCACGTCTGGGCCGTGGGAGGTTGCGATCGACCGGGAGGGCACGCCGCTGCCGCTGGTTGGTGGCTGGACCCGGAGCTGGTGGGAAGGCGATGAAGACGCGGTCTATTTCGAGATGTCGGCCGAACTGGCTGGTGGCTGGCGGTTGGATCGGTCCGTGTTGGTGCTGCGGGACGATCAGATCGTTTTGCTGGGCGATGCCGTGGTGCTGCCAGAGGCAGGGTACGGTGACAGGCCAGAGGCGTTGGCTGGCAAGCTGGCGCTGCGGTCGGCGATCAGCGTGCCGCCGACACTCGATGTGGAGGCATGTGATGAGACCCGTGAGGTTTTTGGTGCTGACCTGAAGCCGCGATTGCTGGCCCTTCCGCTCGGGCTCAGTGAATGGCGGCAGCGGGAAGCCGGGGGTAGCCTCAACGTCACCGGGCGTCGCCTGGAACTGACGCAGTCAGCCGCAGTGAGTCGGCTCTATGCACCGCTCTGGATTGATCTTAACGCCGGACGGTTGAAGCGGCTGAAGGAGCGTCCGGCCGAAGAGCAACTGACTTGGCGGCAGTTGACCGTTGCCGATACCCGTGAGATCCTCACCGCCGATCAGGCGGCTGGCTTCCGGGTACAGGAGGGGCTCGATCAGTGGCTGGTCTATCGCTCGCTTGACGAAGCCCGCAATCGGTCGGTGCTTGGCTGTAATATTTCGAGTGAATTTCTCGCCGGCCGGCTTCGAACTGATGGAGAAGTCGATCGGGCGATTGAGGTGACTGAAGGCCCGTGAGTTCGACGACCAGTGATTCCCCAACGCCGGGGGAGCCTGAGCCGACGGCAGCCGAGCAGCGGCAGTGCTGCGAGAACTGGCAGGCGGTACGCGAACGCGTTGCCACCGCCTGCCACCAAGCTGGACGTGGGCCTGAAGCTGTCCGCATTGTTGGGGTGACAAAGTATGTCGGGCTGGCAGCGACCCGGGCCCTCATCGAGGCAGGCTGTCGCGATCTCGGGGAGAGCCGGCCGCAGGCACTCTGGGAGAAGGCGGCTGCTTTTGCGACAGTCGATCGGTCCCTGCAGTGGCATCTGATTGGGCACCTGCAACGCAACAAGGTGCCGCGGACGGTCGCCTGCGGAGCACTGATCCAGACCCTCGACAGCGAGCGGCTGGCGATCGCCCTCAGCCAGGCAGCGGTCGCTGCCGAAGTGAACTGCGAGGTGTTGCTTGAGGTGAACGTGTCAGCCGATCCCGGCCGCAGCGGGGTGGTGCCGGCAGCGGCTGGCGACCTCCTAAAAATCGTAGCAGGCCTGCCCGGCCTCCGGCTGCGGGGCGTGATGGGGATGGCCAGCCACCCCGACGCAGGCATCGATCCCCGCCAAGAGTTTGCTCACCTGCGAACGCTCCGCGACACGCTGGCCGAGCAGTGTCCAGCAGTTGGGGCACTGCCGGAACTCTCGATGGGCATGAGCGGGGACTTCGAGGCGGCGATCCTCGAAGGAAGCACGATGGTGCGGATCGGGTCAGCCCTGTTTGAGGGCCTGCGGTAATTGCCCGCTCAGTCGGTTCGACCAGGTAGACTGCCGCCAGGAGCGAGAGTGCGGCGAATACCCTCGTCCAACGGTGCTGCTCTGGTGACCAGTGCCAAGCTTCTCGAAGGCTTGTGGCAGCCCCGTCTCGCTAGTCGAACCGCACCTCCAAGATCTCAAAATTCATGGTGCCGGCAGGCACATCGATGGAGACCTTCTGGCCGACCTTGTTCCCCATCAGTCCTTGGGCCAGCGGACTGGCGACGTTGATCTTGCCAGCGTCATAGTCCTCTTCACCCGCGCCGACCAGCACGAAGGTTTCTTCGTCACCGAAATCGAGGTCCTTGACGATGACGGTCGATCCGAACACCACCTCGTCCCCCGCCTCTTTCGGCCGCTCAACGATCACGGCCCGGGCGAGTTTGTCCCGCAGCAGATTGATCTTCGCCTGGAGCATGCCCTGACTTTCTCGAGCGCCGTGATATTCGGCGTTCTCACTCAGGTCACCCTCGCTGCGGGCTTCGGCAATCCGCTTCGTGATCTTGGGCATTTCGTCCTGTTCGAGCTGATCGACCTCGGTCTTGAGTTTGTCATAACCGACCTTTGTCATGGGAATACGATCAGACATGGTGCGTCTCCTTCTCAAATCTCCACAAGGAAAGAATGGGTGGTCTACTAAGACTC
Organism: Pirellulales bacterium; assembly: GCA_040260935.1. Taxonomy (GTDB): domain Bacteria; phylum Planctomycetota; class Planctomycetia; order Pirellulales; family UBA1268; genus UBA1268. The sequence continues at coordinate 7,364 of JBDQOY010000178.1, read as the reverse complement.
GCCTGGGGTGCTCAAGATGGCCGGTCAGGTTCGTACAAGAGCCTTCCGCAACTGCGGCACATCGCCACATTGCCAGCCAGAAGTTGGGAGAGCAGCTTGCCGGTAAGTTGCTGGTGGCAGCCGCCACAACAACCAGACTCGGAGGTGGCCATGCCATCCTCTCCCTTGTGCTTGACGACCCGTTGGTAGAGTTCCCGGACGTCGTCGGTCAGGTCGGCCTCAGCCTGTTCAAGTTGCGTGGTGACGTGGGCAATGTCCTTCTCAAGGTGTGCTGCCTCTTCGCTGACCCGTTGCTTCAGACTGTCTAGGGTGGCACTGGCATCGTTCACCTGCTGGTCGGCGGCTGGCTGTTCAGCGGTGATGGCATCGACCCCTTCCAGGGCCTCAAGGATTTCATCCTCGAGCACTCTGATGGCGGCGCGGTCGGCGTCAATCTGCTCCCCGAGCAGTTGGTATTCGCGATTGGTCTTGGCCGTGTTTCGCTTGGCTTCCAGGTCTGTGATCTTGGCTTCGGCAGACCGCAGTTGAAGTTGCTTGTCGTCAACTTTTTTTCGTGCCAGCCGCAGCGACTCGGTCAGTTGGGTGCGGGCTGATTCAGCCGCAGTGAGGCGGCCGGTCTGAGTGGCGATCTGCCGGGGGCCCGCTTCTAGGCGGCCACGGAGGTCAGTCAGCTGCCGCTGGATGCGGTGCAGGGTGCGAATAAGGATAGCGGCGGTGGCAACAGCCATGGGGAACCCTCTGGGAAAGCCGTCAGACTACCACACTGGGGGAGGTCCCGGAATCACCCGGCTCGGCCGGCCGGCCGAGCCGGGCCGCAGGCTGGTCCTGCGGCCCGGACGGTCGTCAGGTTGCAGCCGTGCCGAGGAAGTTCTCCAACTGCTTTGCCCGCACTGGGTGTTGCAGTTTCTTGACTGCCTTGGCCTCGATCTGGCGAACCCGTTCGCGGGTGACCCGGAAGATGCGGCCCACCTCTTCGAGCGTGTAGGTGTAGCCATCGGTGAGGCCATAGCGGAGGCGAATGATTTCCCGCTCACGGTAGGTGAGTGTTTTCAGCAGCGAGTCGAGTTTGTCCCGGAGGAGGCCATGGGTGGTTGACTCAGTCGGACTCGACGCCCCCAGGTCTTCGACTAATTCGCTGAAGCTGGCATCTTCGCTTTCACCGATGGGCCGGTCGAGACTCATCGGCTGGCGGCCCATGTCGAGCACCCGGCGGGCGTCCTCAAGCGAGACCTCTGCCGAGTCAGCGATCTCTTCCGGGGTCGGCTCGCGGCCCAGTTCGTGGAGCAGCCGCTTGGCGGTGGCCCGCAGTTTGGACAGGAGGTCGATCATGTGCACCGGAATGCGGATCGTACGGGCCTGGTCGGCAATTGCCCGCGTGATCGCCTGTCGGATCCACCAGGTGGCATAGGTCGAAAACTTGAACCCGCGGCGATACTCGTACTTGTCGACCGCTCGCATCAGTCCCGTATTGCCCTCTTGGATCAGGTCGAGAAAAGAGAGGCCGCGGTTCCGGTACTTCTTCGCAATTGAGACCACCAGTCGGAGGTTGGCGGCCGACAGGTTGCGTTTGGCCGCCTCATACTCCGCCTTCAGTTTGTCGAGCGAGGCAACGCGGTTGCGAAGGGATGTGGGGCTTTCCTGGGTGGAAAGCATCAGGTCGCGGAGTTCCTTCCGCATGTCAGCACGGTCATCGCAGGAGAGTTCTCCGGCCTTCATTCGCCGCAGGTCTGCCTGGAGACGGTTCATCCGTTCCGACATGCCGGCCAGCAGCTTCATCAGCGGCTGCACGCGGCGGGTTCGCAGACTCAGTTCCTCAACAAGGGTCAGCGTCTTGCCCCGGATTCGACGGAACCGCTGGCGGGCCTGGCGGGCCGTTGCTCGATCAGTACGAGTGCTGATCAAGAGTTTGAAGTCCTCGTGGCTCTGGTTCATTAGCCGATCGAGCGTGGCGAGGTTGTGGGGCATCCGGGCGAGAATCTGATCTTTGGTCAGCCGCTCGGTGAGCGACACCTTGATCGTCCGGTCGAAGGGCAGGCGGCCCTCATGGACCCGTCGGAGCGTTTCTACGGTCGAACGCATCGCGAAGCCGCAGCCAAGGATCGCCCGGCGGAACCGTTTGCGGGTGACCTCAATCCGTTTGGCCAGCGAGATTTCTTCTTCACGGGTCAGCAGCGGGATTTCTGCCATCTGTGCCAGATACATCCGAATCGGATCGTTGGCGGCGTTCGACGGCGGGGTGGTGATCGCTTCATCACGCCGGGGCCGGGCCCGCTTGGCGGAGGGCGGAGCGGCCACCGCTGCCGCCACGGCAACGGGCGTTCCGGCTGCCTGCTCCGGCAGTTCCTCGACCAGTTCAATTCCCTTGTCGTCCAGCGCAATCAGCAGGGCATCGATCTTTTCAGGATCGACCGCCTCGTCAGGCAGGTACGCATTGATCTGATCAAACGTGAGAAAGCCGATGCGGCGTCCCTCTTCGATGAGGCCACGGAGGTCGGCATCGTGGAGGTGGTCCAGGCCGGCGGCCGCAGGTGAAGGGGAAGACTCAGCCTCAGTGGGTGAGGCTGTCAGGTCGTGTGGTTCATCGTGCAGATCGTCATGTACTCGCATCGGCTGGTTCTCCTTCACCAGCGTGCCACCAGCGGCACGCCTATTCCGTCGGTCACTCGCCAACCACCCCCCACAACGACCATCGGCCAGCAGGCCGAGATAGGACGTTCTGATTGCGGTGACGAGTCGGGCATCTTCACCCCTCCTTGGGTTCGGTCATGCCCTGAGCAGCCCGTCGCGTCGCGATGAGTTGCTCGAGTATTGCTGCCTCGTCGTCCGGTTGGAGCGGCGAGGTTTTCAACGTTCGTAAGCTCTGTCGGGCAGTCCGTTCAGCCCGACGGCGTTCGATCGCGGCTTCAAGGTGATGCACACGGTCAGTTTGATCAAGATGAGTCTGTTCGCGGATGGTCTCGTCGAGTTGCACCAGCAGCCCCTGAAGCCGGGAATCAGGCAATTCCAGCAGCAGGTTCGCCAGCGTCGGCACTCGTCCTGAGGCCTGGAGGCGGGTGGCGGCCGCGAGGATCGTCGCGGTGGCGGGGCTGCCGAGTTCCTCGGCCGAAACCTGCGCACACAGCGGGACGCTGGCCTCCGGCGCCGCGATAAGGGCCTCAAGGAGTTCTCGGTCCCAGGGGGGAAGCGAGGCCGCATAGACTCCGCCGGCGCCGGCGTCGGCGTCGTCGGAGTCGCTCGGTGTGGTGCGGCGGGACCGGGCCAGTTCCCGAAGGCGTGTCTCAAGAGCCTCGCGGGTCAGGCCGAACCGCCGGGAGAGGCGGCCCAGCAGTTGGTCTTGCCGCAACTGCCGCTGCGATGGTGGCAGCGGGGAGCGGGGCGAGACAGCCGCCATCACCCGCAGCACGCCTTCCACCGCGTTGAGGGCAGCCTCGTCCGTGGCATTGTCCGGCAGACGCTCGAGGGTCTCGCGCATCCGGTAGTCGAGTGGGTCAACCGCCGCCTCGATGATTTGTTCAAAGGCAGCGGCCCCTTCGGAGAGGCAGTGGTCGCAGGGGTCAACGCCCGTGGGAAGCCGGGCAATCCGGACATCAATCGGTTCAGCCAGCAGCACCTCAAGCACTTCGTCAGCCCGCCGCCGGCCGGCGTCGTCACCATCAAGTACCACAACAATCCGATCGGCGTACCGGCGCAGCAGCCGTGCATGTCGCTGCCCCAGGGCGGTGCCCAGCACTGCCACAACATCGGGAATGCCGGCCTGGCGGGCGGCGAGGCAGTCGGTGTAGCCCTCAACGACAACCGCCCGTCGTGAGCGGCTCATTGCCTCGCGGGCCGTGTCGAGTCCGTAGAGCATCGACTGCTTTGAAAAAATCGGGGTCTCGGGTGAGTTGATGTATTTTGCGGAATCAGCATCGGCCCCGGGGAGCACCCGCCCTCCAAAGGCGACGCAGCGACCCTGGGCGTCATAGATCGGAAACATCACCCGGCCGCGAAACCGGTCGTAGTGCCCCGACCGATCCTGGCGGGCAACGACGAGACCAGCCTGTTCAAGCTGCCCGGTGGAGATGCCCGCCGCCTGGGCCTGCCGCAGCAGCCAGTCCCACTCGGGCGGCACGAAGCCGAGCCGGTGGGCGGCGATGATCTCGGCGGTGAGGCCCCGGTCACGAAGATAGTCGCGGGCCGTGCCGGCCAGCGGCGCAGTGAGCAGGCAGTCAGCGAAGCGGTCGGCCGCCCAGGCAGCAACATCGTAGAGCGGTCGCTTCACGTCACCGCCGGGGCCGCGGCTGCGGGGAAGTTCGATGCTAACCCGGTCAGCGAGTTGTTCGAGGGCCTCGCGGAATTCGAGCCGGTCCATCCGCATCAGAAAGCTGAAGGCATCTCCCCCAACGTTGCAGACCCAGCAGCGAAAGGTCTGCCGCTCTGGGTTGATCTGCAGGCTGGGCCGCGAGTCGTCGTGCCAGGGGCAGAGCCCCACAAAGTTGCGACCATTGCGGCGGAGCGAGATGTAGCTGCCGACGAGATCGACAATATCGACCGCCTCGCGAACGCGTTCCTTGACGTCGTCACCACCTCCGAGCGGGCCGCCTCCAGCGAACGTTCCGGTTGTGTCGAGGGTCGAGGACATCAGGTGTGTTCGCGAAAGAATGAAACGTGCAGGTGTGTTTGCGGCAACGCCGCAGCGACCGGCCCGGGCCGGCGGAAGTCTGCCGGGCACCTCTTCGTTCTAACCCGGGGGCTGTCACCGACAAACAGAAGTTTTTTGAAGAATTCGCAAGCCGCAATTCCCACCCATACGTGCGAAAATGCGCAGGCTGGCGAAGCGAGGGTGAGGCTCGCCCGGCGGGCAAGTCGGCTCGCTGCGACCGGGGACAGGGTGGAATCAGCCGCGTGGCCGACAGGGTTTAGCCGAGCAGTTTCTTGACGCTTTCCAGCAGACGATCCATCGCGAACGGCTTGCGGATGTAGTCATCAACCCCGAGCATTTCGGCATACGCCTTGTGCCGGCTGCCCTCGTTGGCCGTCACCATGATGATTCGCAGGGGGTGATCGTGCCCTCGTCGCAACCGCTCGAGCACAAGGAAGCCACTCCGCTTGGGCATCATCATGTCGAGGACGACCAGGTCGGGCAGTTCCCGTTCCGCCAACGCGACTCCTTGGCTGCCGTCCCGCGCGATCAGAACCTGGTAGCCCTTGGCTTCCAGCACGGTCCGCATCGACTCGATGATCTCGGCATCATCGTCGACAAGCAGAATCCGCTTTTCAGACGCCGGGGTGGCGGTCTTTCGAGCGGTGGTGGATTTGGCGCGGGTTGCTTTTTGGGCGCGTTTGGCTGGAGGCATCAGTGCGTTGGGTAGCGAAGGAGATGGGCGGAGGGGAGGGCAGCCAGATTGGCGGCGGTCCCTGAACAGCCCTTCAGCATACCAAACCCAACCGCTTGTCGTTGGTTAGGGTTTGGTTCTGGGTGGGCTGGTCGCTTGTGGCGGAGCGGCTGGGTCGCTGGAGGTGCGGGGCGTGGGTTCCCGGCCGAGGACGATTGCCGCGCCAAGCACCCCGAGGGCGGCGCCGAAGCAGGCGTCGCTGGGGTAGTGGGCGGAACTGGCCAAGCGTTGCAGGCAGGCGCTGACTGCCAGAGTCAGAAAGAACCCGCGTCCCTGGGGATATTTCCAGATCAGCACCGCGGCCAAGGCAGCTGCCGTTGCCGAATGACCGGACGGAAAACTGTGCAGGTCACTGCTTCCGTGCGGGCCGGCGGAGAGCAGGTCGCGGCCAAAGGTATCGACCGCAGACACAGCCTCGGCCAGATTGGCTGCCCGGGGACGGACCCGGTCAATGGCCTGCTTCAGCAGCAGGACGGTCAGGGGCCCGGCGACCAGCCCGCCCAGCATCCGGGCGGCGTGTCGCCGGGCTGCGGTGGTCTGGTAGGTGGGCCAGCGAATGGCCGGCCAGGACAGGGCAGGAAAGCGCAACGAGGGGTCGAGGCAGAACACGCCGATCATGATCACGGCGACTCCTAGGCCATGCCCGAAGACTTCACAGAAACTGAGGTACCGCATTACCTCCCTCGGCAGCGGTTGTCCGCGAAACCAGACGGCTACAGGCACGTCGAGTGCCAAGGCAAGCAGGCCGCAGCCGGCGAGCACTGCAGCGACGGCAAACCGCCACCAGGGCAGGCGGGCCGACGATGGCATGGGGTGGGACGGCATCATGGCGGCAAGGAGGGGCAGGTGGTGAGGGCCGCGAAAACGACCCGCTGGGTCCTCGACGCCCGGCAGTCTGCCGCGCTGTGGCAGGCCCTGTCGAGATCGATCGCATGCGGGGGGCGAGTTACGTCCAGAGTTTTCGGTCGAGCAGACGGTATTGAATTGCCTCGCTGAGATGTCCGCAGGTGATGGTGGCAGAGGTGTCGATGTCGGCGATGGTGCGGGCAACCCGCAGCACCTTGTCGTGAGCCCGGGCCGACAGCCCAAGGTCTGACACGGCAGCTCGCAGCAGTTCCATGGCGGGCCCATCGAGCGGACACCATTCCCGAATCTGACGGCTGGTCATCCGGGCGTTGCAGCATGGGGCAGCCGTGTCAGAGGTCGGGTTGGCAGCCCTGGCGGCGGCCAGCCTGGCCCGCCCGAAGCGGTGCCTCTGAAGGTCGCGGGCGGCCAACACCTGCTGCCGCATAGTTTCGCTGGAGGTGCCGCCCCGTCGGGCCGAGAGTTCCCGAAACGGCACCGCGGGCAGTTCCAGGTGAATATCGATGCGGTCGAGTAACGGGCCTGAAATCTTGCTCATGTACCTCTCGACCTGCGGCACGGTGCACTGGCAGTCCCGGCGGGGGTCGCCCCGATAGCCGCACGGACACGGATTGAAGGCCGCCACCAGCATGAAGGCCGCCGGGAACCGGGTGGTCGACCGGGCCCGGCTGATGGTCACGGTGCCATCCTCGAGCGGCTGCCTGAGCACCTCAAGGGTGCGGCGGTTGAACTCTGGGAGCTCATCGAGGAAGAGAATGCCGTGATGGGCCAGGCTGATTTCTCCCGGCATTGGCACCGACCGCCCCCCAATCAGGCCGGCCTCACTGATGGTGTGGTGCGGGGCCCGAAAGGGCCGGGTGGCCAGCAACGGCTGGCCTGCCCCGAGCAAGCCGAGGGCGCTGTAGATCCGCGTGGTCTCAATGCTTTCCTCAGCGGACAGCGGTGGCAGGATGGTCGGGATCCGCTTGGCAAGCATCGTCTTGCCGCCACCGGGTGGGCCAAGCATGGCCACGTTTGGGTACGACCGGCACATGCGTGAAGGCCGGGAAAAACGACGGCCTACGTTCACGATCCCCTTCCATTGGTGACCGTGTCGGGTGCCGTGACCGGCCGATGGCACCCGAT
>JBDQOY010000177.1:0-15764 GCA_040260935.1 Pirellulales bacterium | reverse complement strand
TCGACAAGCCAGTCGAGACAGAGTGTTGTCCAGAACCAGCTCGCCGCTGCTAAACAACTCAGGGCGAGTGCCTCGATCCAGATCCAGCGGCGGGCCTGCCGCCGCACGCGGTCAAGGAACCGCCGGATCCGCGCAAGGTCGGCAGACCGAGTTCCACCAGCTGGTGGCGGTGTGGCAGGCACGGGCTGGGAGGCAGGAGTCATGAAACGATGTCGGGGGAAGGGAGCGGCGGCGTCTCAGGCCAGGTGAATCAGTTAGGCAAGTCGAACCAGGCGGCGGAGGGTCCATTCCAGGCAGACCAGTCCGATGCCAGCGGCCAGCAGAACTGCATTGAGTAAGCGTTTGAAGTCCGTGTCAGCTGCGCCCCGTTCATATTCACGGCGGGACCGGTCGGGGAGCGTCTCAAGCAACCGGGCCGTATCGGCCGCGGACCAGGCCGCGTCGGTGAGGAACCGGGAGCTGCCGCCGGTGGCCGTCGCAAGTTGTTCCAGCAGCGGTCGCTCAAGTTTTGGGCGGGCGAGTTCCCGGTCAGGCAGTGTGGCCTGAAGCCGACGGACGATCTGGCTGGTGTGATCATCGTCGATGGTGAGGGCGAGCCGCCAACTGCCCTCATTCGCCGCGATGAAACTTCCTTGGCGAACATCAGGACGAACGGGGTCGTCCAGCAGGGGCACCGGGAGGCGCTGTCCTTCAGGGGTGATCACCTGCAGGTCGAGTCGCCTGTCAGGGGTATCGGAAAGAACCCGCACCACCACGGTTTCACCGACCGGGAAGCGGTCGCGTTCCAGCAGCAGGCGGCCACGGCTTGAGCCTCGGAGCAGACGTCCCTGGGCAACATGCCGGACGAGCTGGGTGACCAGGCGTTCGTAGGCTGTGGGATCAACACCCCGGAGCCGCCAGAGCTCACTGCTCCCGCTGTAGAAGACCGTGCCTGATCCGTAGAGGTGGCCGGCAAAGTAGATGGGCTCCTGACCTGCCAGACTGAGGCCATCCGTCTGCCCCAGCCGAGCGTAGACCGTTGCCCCTGGCTTGGCGGTGATGGTGTCGAAGCAGGCGTAGACCCCTGGGAATTCAGACCAGAGCGTCTGGCTGGCAATTCGGTTGGGTGTCAGCCAGAGGAACTCGGCGTCCTCTCCATCGGGGCTGAACCGCAGTGGTCGTGGGTCACTGGCACTGCCCTGCCGGGTGAGGAGCAACCGCTCACCCCGCCGCAGTTCAACCGGATGGAGATTGCGAATCGATTCGCATTGGTTGTCGGTGAGCCAGCTCTCCATGAACACGCCGCCAGCCATCAGCAGCAGCCCACCGGAATCACGGGAGACCCACCGCTCTAGCCGAGCGCTGGCTGCCGGGTCGAACTGGTGCCAGTCACAGTCGATTGCCACCACCACGTCATAGGCATCGAGGGCTTCGGCTGTTGCGGGGAACTCTGTGAGAATCTGCCGGGCATCCTGAGACAGGCCCGGGCGGGCTGACCCCAGCAGGACATCAACGGCAACGCTTCGGTCCCGGGTGAGAACGTTGCGCAGGAACCGGTACTCTCGACCTGGACCACCTGCGAGCAGCAGCACATTTGTTGCACTGGCAACCACTTCAATGTCAGCCGCTTCGAGGTTGTCACCAGCGCGACTGTCAGCGGCCGGAGGCACAACCCGGATCGCCACGGCCCGACTGCCAGGCTCATTCAGACCGTCGAGATCAAACCGGACTGCCAGCAGATCGCCATCGCCGGCGAGGCGGACTTCCGTGGTGTCGAGGATCGTCCCGCTCACCTGATTCGGCCCGGCTGCTGGGAGGGTTTCATCGGTCAGGACGAGTTCGACGCGGGCCGTCTGACCTTCGAGCCCCTGCGCCTGGAGGTAGCCGGTGACGCTGAACCGGTCGCCGGGAAAGACCCGCGCCGGAGCGAGCAGGTCCGCCACCCGCACGTTGCTCGGTAGATGCTCTGAACCGAGGCCAATTGGGTGGACCGCCACCTCGGCATCGGCGCAGGCCGCTGCTGCTCGGATGGGGTCAACGCCTGCGTTACTGCCGCCATCGGTGAGCAGCAGGATGCCAGCGAGTGACTCGCCTTGTTCGCGACGGAGGGTTTCCAGCAGGGCTTCCCCGAGTCGTGTCTCACTCCCCTGCGGGAGGAACGCGTCCTGCCAGTCGTCCGGTGCCCCAGTGGTGGCCACCGGATTGCTGTCTGGAGCGGCGAGTGGAAACACGGTGACCGGCTCAAGGCCAGTCGCGAACTGCCAGACGGCCACCTCATGCCGGCCGCGGAGTGCCTCCACCAGGCCGCCGTCCGTGAGCAGGTTGCGGGCGATTGTGGCCCGACTGGCGGCGGCCTCCGGCGGGGACGGACTTGTGGTGGCTGGAGTGGTTGCGGTCAGCGTCATGCTGGCGCTGGCATCAACAAGCACGGCAACCCGCGACGGAAACTGCAGTTCATGTTCCGCCGTTCGCTGCAGATCGAGCAGGGCGACAAGCAGAATGCCGAGGAGGCCGACCCGCAGAACTGCCAGCGGCACCCCCTGCCACCGCGGCACACCCGCGGCATCGTGGTGGTAGATCCACAGCACGATGCCGAGCACGGCCGTCACGCCCAGCACCAATGCCGGCATCTGCCACCACTCGGTGAAACTGTCGACCAGCCCGCTGGAGAGGCGGTAGGCAACCTGCTCGGACACGGCCGGGAGAGGTGACGGGGACAGTGGAGGGAAGACGAGCATGAATGACAAGGAGAGGATGGGGGGACAGAAGCGGTTGCCAACGCGTGTCAGGGACTGCGCCGCCGCACCGGATGGTAGCTGACCACATAGCTCACGAGTTGTTCCACCAGCAGGATGCAGAGCAGCAGGAGCAGCAGGGGACGGAGGAGAGACGCTCCGCGGCCGCGGTCACCGCTGGCCTGGAGGAGATCGGCACGATCATAGGTGAAGGGCACGCCGGCCAAGACGTTGCCGAGGTCAGCGGGTGAGAGACGACTGAGACTGCCCTCAGCTGGGTTGACGTTCACCGCAACCAGTTGCTCTCGCGGTGTGCCATTGACCGTCTGCCAGCGAGCGGTGTAGCCACCAGGCGTGTCCGTTTCGGTCAGCCTTGCGGTTAACTGACCGGAGGCCGTGGCAGAGGCTACCTGCCGTACTATCGCGCCATGCGGCGGTCGCTGAAAGTCGACATCGATGTGATCGATTCCCGGTTCGAGTGCGACGTCAAAGGGCTGCCCGACCAGGAGTTCGGTGTGCTGCTGCCGGAGGCGGGCCAGCTGACCCTCAAGCTCGAGCATGACCACAACCCAACTGGGATTGTTCCGCGACCAATTGTTCCAGACCGGACCGGCGGTCGTCAGGATCGCCACGCCCAGGCCGTTGCCGAAGGGGCGTTCAACTGCGAGGGCGGCCCGATTCCGCAGTGACAGCAGTCGGCGAAAGCCACTGTCGGCGGGAGGGGCATAGCTACGATCAATCGCCATGTAGCGGTCGATCCGCACGGCATCGAGGAACGGGTTCCGGCGACCGCTGAGAATCGCGACGACCGGATGGGTTTCGGCAATGACATCAGGGGCATCCGGATTGCGGGGGTCGGGCAGCAGATCGACCGCCCCGGCCAACGGGGCTGGAAAGAGGCCGTCGCCATCGCGAAACAGTGAGGTATTTATCGCTTCCGCGGACGTCGTCGGACCAACAAAGAAGACGACACCACCACCGGCTCGGGCATAGGTTTCAAGGGAAGCGATCTGGGCTGCAGTCAGCCGACCGACATCGACAAGCCAGATGGAGTCAAACTGGCCGAGGTCGAGGGCTGCCAAGGCCTGTGGTGGCTCGATGCGGGGCCGCAGGCCGGTCGCAGCGGCCCCGCCAGGGTTGAGCGCGGTTGCCAGGTAGAACGCGTCAGGGCTCTCCCCCCCTGCTCCGCTGGCTGGGGCGATGATCAGCACGTCAGCCTCGTCGACCACCTCGATGGCGGCAGTCCGCTGGTTGTCCTGTGCGAGTCGGTCGGGGGGAAGTTCGACCTCAACCAGATGGCCGCCCGCATTCGGAAACCGGGATTCAAACCGCACCGTTGCAGTGTCGCCGGGAGGAATGGCATCGACCTGCACCCCTGGGCGGTCCAGACCGTCTTCCCTGATCGCCAGCGGCACCGGGCCGACTGGATGGGTGCCGTGATTGCGGAGGGTGATCTGCCAGGGCAGCAGGACGTCGCTGGCGGGAACACCCCCGACCATTTCAATCCGCTCAACGGTCAGATTGGGCTGCTGTGTGGCGGGCTCACTGTCGGTGTCGGGGGCACCAGCCGCGGCATCGACGAGATGGATTTCAACTCCCGCTGCAGCCAGAGGCTGCAGAATGTCGGCCATTGGTTCGGATGTCTGCCAGTCGCGGCTGCGGAGGTCGGTGATCAGCCAGAGAACTCCCGCGGCCTGACCACTCAAGAGTGGTGGAATACTGCGGAGAGCATCCGTCGGACCGGTGGCAGTGGCAGAAATCCTCAGGCCATCCACGACCCGACGCAATGCCGGAAGATTCTGCGGCGAAATCAGTTCGTCACGCAGGTCGAACCGGTCGGACGTCGCCTCCTCGGTGGCCGGTGTGGCTGTCTCCAAAGATGCTGCCAGTTCCGAGCAACGTCCAACAGTGATGGTGTGGCGGCCCGGCGTTGCTGCCAAGTCATCGAGTAGGCGGGCGACCATGCGGCGACCGCGGACGAAGGCGGTTACGTCCTCTTCAGCCTCGCCAGTCGTCCCTGCCGCAAGGGTTTCACCCATTGAGAAGCTGTCGTCGAGCAGGACCACATGGGTCGTCTGCTGGCCGCCGAGCAGACGTCCGAGACCGGCTGTCCAACGGGGCTGGGCGAGGAGGCCGACGAGGCCGACGATGGCCAACACCCGCAGGAGGAGCAAGAGCAACTGTTTCAACAGAATCTGGGTGCGGTATTTCCGCTGGCTGGCCAGCAGAAACTCCATGGTTGGCCAACGGACGACCTTGTGGCGGAGGAGGTTGATCAGGTGGATGACCACCGGTGCTGCCGCAAAGGGCAGCCCCCACCAGAGCAATGTTGTGAAGTCGAAGGTTGGCATGAATGTCTTGCTTCAGGTGCCGAGTGCCGGCTGGCGGCAGGCAGCGGTCAGGCCCGCAGACGGGCCCGGCGTGCCAGGAAGTTCACCAGGGCAGAATCGATCGGCTGGCTCGTCCGCACCAGGTGGTAGTCGCACCGCGCCCGGGCGGCATGGGTACGAACCTCCGTCAGAAACGCCTCAATGGCCTCGAGATACCCGGCCCGCAGGGCTCGGGGGTTGCAGGCCAGTTCTTCGGGGAGTTCGAGCCCTTCGAACCTGGTCGGTCCCTCGAAGGGAAAGTCGAGTTCGTCATCGTCGAGTACATGGAAGATCGCCAGGTCGTGGCCCCGTTGGCGGAGCAACTGCAGCCCCTTGAAGACGCCGGCCCGATCTCCGAGGAGGTCCGAGCAGATCACCACGAGCCCTCGGCGGGGAAGCGTTTCGGCAAGCCCGCGGAGCACTGCCAGAAAGTCGGAGGGCTGCTTCTGCCGGGGTTGCTCAAGCGCGGAGACGAGGCCAGCCAGATGCGAGCGACTGGTGCGGGCTGGCAGGCTGGCCCGAACCTGGTTGTCGAAGACGGCACAGCCAACCGCATCACCCTGAGAGAGACCGAGCCATCCCAGACTGGCTGCCAGGGTGGCCGCATAGTCGTACTTGGTCAGCCCCGGCCCATCCCGGAATCGGGGCGGGGTGTAATCCATGCTGGCAGAGCCATCGACCAGCAGGAACAGCCGAAGGTTGGTCTCGTCCTCGAACTCTTTGATGTAGAGACGATCCTGCCGCCCCCAGACTTTCCAGTCGACCCGGCGCAGATCATCCCCGCGGGTATATTCCCGATGCTGGAGGAATTCCACCGAGTTGCCCTTGTAGGGGCTTTTGTGCATGCCGGTGAGGACGCCATCGACAACCGCCCGCGCCCGGAGGTCGAGCCGGCCGATCCGGGCGAGGACCTCAGGAGGCAAATATTGTTTGGAACCGGGGGTCACGCGTCAGTTCATCCTCACGGGCAGGTGTCGACTCAATCAGCCGTTCGATGATGGAGTCGGCCGTGACTCCCTCGCTTTCCGCAGCAAAGCCGACAACGATGCGATGTCGCAGGACGGGCGCTGCCAGGGCCTGCACATCTTTAATCGTCACGTGTGAGCGGCCTTCCAGCAGGGCCCGGGCCTTGGCGCCGAGAATGAGAAACTGCACGGCTCGGGGGCCGGCACCCCAGGTGAGTTGGTCCGAGACAAAGTCAGGCACCCCCTGCTCGCCTACCCGTGTTTGCCGGACGAGTGCCAGGGCGTAGCGGGCAATATGGTCGCTGAGGGGCACTTCCCGCACGGTCTCTTGCAGGGCGATGATTTCGGCGGCAGTCAGCACCGGTTCGACGTCGGCCATGGCCGAGCCGGTAGTTCGCCGCGCAATTTCAAACTCTTCTTCGAACGACGGGTAGCGGACGAAGACCTTGAACATGAAGCGGTCCTGCTGAGCTTCAGGCAGCGGGTAGGTGCCTTCCTGTTCGATTGGGTTCTGCGTCGCCAGCACGAAGAAAGGATCAGAGAGTCGGTGGCGGGTCCGGCCGACGCTCACCCTGCGTTCCTGCATAGCCTCGAGCAGGGCCGACTGGGTCTTGGGGGGCGTTCGGTTGATCTCATCAGCCAACACCACATTGGCAAACAGCGGCCCTTCCAGGAACCGGAGGTGGCGGCCACCCCCGCTGCGGTCCTCTTCCAGCACATCGGTGCCGACAATGTCGCCCGGCATCAGGTCAGGGGTGAACTGGATGCGGCTGAAGGAGAGATCAAGGCTTTTGGCAAGGGTGCTGATCAGCAGGGTTTTGGCGAGGCCAGGCACACCTTCCAACAGGCAGTGCCCGCGGGAGAAAAGCGAGATCAGCAGTTCATCAATCACCTGCCGCTGGCCGACAATCACGCGGGAGAGTTGCGAGACGATTTTTTCATGGGCTTCATGCAGCCTGTCGATTGCGGCAGGAGAGGATGGTTCGGGCGGCATGCACGGCTCCAGATGCGTGGGGCGTCGGCTCGCGGCATGGTGGAACACCCACCGCCGCGTAATCAGATCTTACTCAGCGGCCGTTATTCCAGCCACTCATGCATTGGAAGCAGCGGCAGGCTGGTGGAATCAGACGGGCAGGAGCAACCGGTGAAGCCAACGGTGCGACCCCGCTCGATCACCGCTGATAGATCGGCAGCATGCCGTTATCCAACTGTAGGATCGTCAGGTTGGTGGCCGTGGTGTAAACCGAGCCGATGTAGCCCTGCTGCCAGAAGACTCCGTCCCGTTCCCGGGTGGCCTCGGCGCAGAGTCGCTTTTCGATCTGGCGGCGGTAGTCGTTCCACTTGCTCCCCCCCTCACGGTACATCACCTGGGCGTAGTAGTAGTGGGCGTAGTGCCAGTGCCCGAACCCGGTGTTGGCAATGTTGCCAAGGTGGGTCTCAGCATAGGCCAGCATGCGGGGGACGTGGGTGTCGTCGTATTCCCCGGCGTTGAACAGGCAGGCAATGGCGGCTGCTGAGATAGCCGGTCGGCCGCCACCCCCCTTGGAACTGTACTGCACGCCGCCGTCGGGCATTGTGCAGGCGTGGATGTAGGCAATGGCTTTGTCGATGATTTCCTTGGGGACTGAAATGCCGGCGTTGCGGCACCCTCGCAGCCCCTGAACCTGGGTGATGGTGGTTGAGCCTTCGTCAAAGTTGTTCCCGTCCTTCGCGCTGACATACCCCCAGCCCCCGTCGGGGGTCTGGGCCCGCCCGGAGAACTCGACAGCTTTCTCGAGCACTCGAATCAGTTCCTGGCGGCGGTGGACGTCCTCTTCTTCCCCCAGCACCTGAGAGAGGAAGAGCATTGAAAAGCCATGGCCGTAGGTGTAGCGATCGTCGGTCTTCGGATCACCGATCAGGCCGTTGGGCCGTGAGCGGCTGATCAGGAAGTCAACCGCTTGCGCGATTGCATCGGCATACCGACCCTGGGTTGGCGTGGAGCCTTCCAGCAGCAAGGCAGTGCCTGCGAGGGCGGTCATGGCAGTGGGATACCGTCCTTCGTTGGCGGCCCAGTTGCCCCGCCGTGATTGGGTGGCGACAAGCCAGTCGAGTCCTCCGCGGACAGCTTCGTTCACGTCCAGCGGTGCTGCGATTGCCTGGGGTGCCGTCGCTCTCCCCGGTGGGCCACCAAGCAGCACCATCACGGCCCCCAGGAACGCGGACAGGGCAGCGACAATGCCCGGGTGTTTTCGGTGAGGCATTGGGGGCGAAAGCAGGACAGGAAGGTGCAGCACAAGAACACGCAGATGGAGAGATTGCTATTCAAACAGCATGATCGCCTTCTCAAGCCAGAACTGAAACTCGCTGGCAATATCAGTGTAGACCAGCGGGTGATCCTCTGCCCGGAATGGAGCGGCTGCAACCGCCGGTTCATCCGTGAATCGGAGGACAACCTCAGGGAATGTCCCGCCGATCTGATGGCGGGGCCTCATCTGGAGGTGAACAGAGGCGGTGATTGGGTCACCCTTGATTTCCAGGCTGGCCGCCAGGGCAGACTCCCGCGGCTCCAGCAAAATTTTGTCGTCGAGATGGAGCATGGCTCCCGTGCGCTTGTCGAGACAGAGCAGGCTTTGCCTGGGGCGGTCGGGCACCGGCCGGCCTCCCGGCTGGCCGGAGCGATCCATGTGGAGTCGTCGGGCAAAGACCATCACGGGTAAGCCGGCTGGCTGCGGAACGTGGAGTACATGGCGTTGCACAGAGGCGGGGCCTGACCAGAGCTGATCGCCGGTGAGACGGTCAAGGGCCCAGAGGCTACCGGTTTCAATTGTCCGCGGTTCGCCCCGGACGCTGAAAGGCTGGATCAATCCGATGCCGTTGAACCGCTGTTTGTCTCTGGCCGTTTCGTTTCGGCTGATGAACACCAGGTATCGATCGTTCCAGGGGATGCAGGCGATCTGTCGCAGATCAGCCACCATCGCGGGAAGTTTGGTCGAGAACATGACTCGGCTGCCAGCGACATCGAAGGTGGTCAACTGTCCCTGTGGGTCGACCGTCATGAACAGTCCGTGAGCGGCCCGCACTGCCCGGGCCATCCGGTCGCATGTGCCCGCTGGCGTCGTTTCACCGTTGGCCGCATCGAGCGTCGTGAGGGTGAGCTGTTCGGCATCCGAAACATCGTCAGCCAGAACAAGCAGTTGGCGTCCGACAGCGGCGAGTCGTTGCGGTCGCGGGGGGAGATCATGCTGGGCAACTTGTCGCCCATCTGCCATCGAGAGCACCAGTGAATCGGTGCCTTCTGGGGTAATCAGGCAGAGTAGGTCGCGGTCGCCGAAGGCCTCTGCCTGGGCGGCAATCTGCCGTCGCCGCCAGAGTATCCGGCCGGTCTGGAGATCGCGGAGTTCGAGTGTTGTGCCATGGATCACCGGCACTCCCGTGAGCTGCGGCTGGCCCAACCGGAAGTCAGGCGTGCGTAGAACCTGATGCAATGGCTGCGGCCCTGCCTGGCTGCCCAGGGGCAGCAGGCCGAGCGGGCGCAGGAGCCGGAGTCGGTCGTTTTCCTCCCGAACCCGGCTGGTGTATCGCAGAGGGCTATCGGAAGTGGGATGGACCATCGCCCAGAGCAACCGGTTCTCGCCGTGGACAGGCTCACCGATCTCATAGGCCAACAGGCTGCCGGTGGTCTGCACCAGCAGAACGCGGCTCACGAGGAAGGCGGTCGTTGCCGCAAGACGTGGATCACCTCCGAGAAACTGCCGGCCTTGCTGCCGAGGGAGATCGAGTACCAGCGGACTGCCGATCTGCCGGCCGTAACGGTCCCGCAGGGCGAGGGTATCGTTTCGCGCTTCCAGGGTGGCCCCGGGAAAGGCCGATGCTGCAGTGTGTGTCAGGCTGACAGAGGTAGCGGTCTGGAACATGTCGCCGTTCCCGGCAGGGATGTCCTGCTTGCTGACCTCGACGCGGCCTGGCGGCCAGGCGGTTTCATTGACTAACGCCGAGGGCTGACCGAGAGCGGCTGGCATGGGCACGCCGGCACCGGCTGGTTCCCGCAGCTGCAGGTCGAGCAGGTCGTGCTCCAGTTGTCTGTCCTGAAACGCCATGCCGGACTGCTCGGCCGCTAGCGACGCGAGTGCGGCAAGCAGCGACGCTTGGGCCTCTCTGGCAGATGGCTGATTGCCAACGCGGTCGATTGCAAGCCGCAGGGCGGCGGACTGCTCGGCCAGGGTGGGCTGCTCACGGGCTGTGGTGAGGATGGCAGCCAGATCCTCAGCAACCTGCTCGCGTACGGCCGGTGGGACGGTCAGGCCTGTCTGACCAGGATCATCGAGTAGCCGATGAATCTGCCGCTGGAACCAGCGTGAGTCGGCCAGCCACAGGCTGGGGTCCGCCCGGTCAGGGACGAGCGGTTCGGGAATGGCGGCAGGTTGTCCGGGGGGGGAGCTCACCAGATAACTTTGGCAGACGGCCCAGGCGGCTGCCGGTTTGTTGGCTGCGAAGGAGCCTGCCGCTGCCGCCTGGTGAATCGCCGCCGCGAGCCTCGCGGAGTCGGCCAGCCTCGCCCCTTCCTGCCAGCAGTCGGCGGCAGCGGGAAAATCATGGTCGAGTGCAAACCTGATGGCCCGGGCCACGACGGCAGGGGCGGGCTGAGTGCCTGCCGGCCCAAAGACCGAGCGGAGGTCGTTCAGGCCTGCTGTCGTTTCGCCAGCGGCCAGCCGCAGGTGCCCCCGCCAGCCGATGGCCCAGGGGTCGTCCGGCTTGGTTCGCAACGCTGTTTCAATAGCCCGCTCGAGCACGGCCGTCTGGTGATAGGCATCGAGGGTATCGAGCCCTTGCGAAAGAATCTCACCACGATGAGCAATCAGATTGCCGGGCAGAGTCTGGTCACGCCCCGGCGAACTACCCACCAGGCGGCCTGTAGCCAGATCAAATTCAGCAACGGCCGGGGTGGTCAGTGGGACGAACAGGCGGCTTTCGGTGAGCAGTGGGCGGCCGCAGAGTCGGCTTTCGTCAAAACCATCGTGCGTGCCCCAGAGCACCTGCCCGTCATCGATTGAGATGGCCGTGGCAGCCTGTTGCCCCAGCAGAAGCACTCGGGAGCCAACGACCCCTGCGATCGTGAGGTGCTCGTTGCGTGGAATCTTCCACTGCACGTCGCCGTTGCGGAGGTCCAGGCAGTGCATTTCGTCAGAACTGACTGGCGTCAGCAGGACATGGTTGCCAGCGATGGTTGGAACGGAATCGAGCCAGCCGCCGCCGGTTCTGCCGCGAGGAACACCCATTTCCACCTGCATGCCGTTGCCCAGCCGGTGGATGGTGGCCGCCTTCGGAATCGCGAACTGGTAGGCCCACCGCAGGGTGCGGGTGGTTGCATCAACGGCGATCGTGGCCCCGGCACCGGTCGGACAGATCAGCACGCCGTGGGCGAAGGCCGGGGAGAGGCCGGCGAAGCGGCGTTCTTGTCGGCTGGCGATGGCATGATCGATATCAACCTCTGCCAGAGGCTGGGACCAGACGGTCTCTCCGGTATCGGCAGCGAGGACATCGAGGCGAATTTGCTGGCGTTGTTCAACCAGCACATAGAGTTCATTCCCCAGTGGCAGCGGACTGCCGAGGAACCAGCGGTCTTGAGGTTTCTCGGTTTCGTGTGGCAGTTGCCAATGGACGTGTCCGTCCTCGAGGTCGTAGGCGATCAGCCGGTTTGCCGAGGGGGCTGCGGCGGCTGGGTTTCGCTGCCGCAGTGGGCTGGTGCTGCGGCGTGGCGATTCGACCACGAAGACCCGTTGGCCATCGCTGGCCAGTGAGGTTGACGCGGTGTCACGAAACAGACTGTCGAGTGGATGAAGCCCTTCCCTTCCCTCATCGTCGTCATCGTCATCGACGATTGCCGAACTGGTGAGTTGCCCCTGCAGCCAGGTCCGTTTGCCGGTTTCGAAGTCGATCGCGACAACGCCGGATCGGGAGTGCACAACGACGGTGTTACCGACCGCCACCGGTGTGCCGGCTGGCAGAATGGGCAGGTCTTGTTCGCTGAAGTATTCCCGGCGTTCGGCCAGCAGCCGTTGTTCTTCTGGGTGCAGGGTCAGCGGAACGCGATAGCGGGGCACGAGCAGTGGACGATCGGCAGAGGTCACTGGATTCCGGCTCGGGCTCCCCCGCCGCAGACTGGCCACTGCGGCGGCTGGCCGGTTGGCTCCCGGCGTTGCTTGTGGCGCAAGGGCGGCGGCCAGGCGGCCGGCCTTCGGAAGGCCCGTGATTCTTTCGCTCAGGTCTGGGCGGACAGCCGGGTCGGCGGTGGCGAGTTCAGCGGCGGCTCGCATGAAGGCGACGGCGTCTGCTACCGCCACGGGCAGCAGGCGGTGCGGGCTGTTCTCGATGCGATCGAGCCAGGCTGCTGCGGCGAGGGGTTGCCCTGCTTCCAGCAGCACCTCAGCCGTCATGATCGCAGCCCGCTGGCCGGCTTCGGTGTGAAACCAGCGGCGAGCCACTTGAACGATGTCGTCCTGATCGTCCGCAGCGACGGCGGCGGCGAGGGCTCGATCGGCACGGCTGCGAAATTGAAGCTTGTAGGCATCACGGCCGGCGGGGGGCAGGCTGCCAATCAGGTCATTGACCCGGGTCTTCATGCTCTGGAAGGTTTGGTCATCAGCCTCGTCACCCTCAAGAAAAAAGTCATCCTCGGCTGCCAGCATCTCGTCGAGCAGTGTGGTGGCGTCAGCCATGCGGCCGGCGGCAATCAGCCGTTGGGCCTGGTCGAACTGGCGCTCGCGAAGTCGCTCACGCGGCAGAAACACGCCGGTAGCCGTCAGCGGCTCGTCCTCGTCGTGATCTGGTGCAACTACCTCGAGTGCCGCGGCGAGCCGCATGAGCGGCCAGCACAGGAGGCAGCCCGTTGTGAGAACGGCCAGCGTCAACAGCAAGCCAGTTGCGTGCCATTGCGGTTGAGCCGGGGGTGCAGACAGTGCTCTGGGTGCGTCGGGCTGGCGAGCACGGGTGGCAGGGGCACTGGATCGGTGGGGCATGGGATCGTCCTCACGCTCAGGCTCATGGTGATGCAGACACGCCAGTTGCCCAGGAATCGCTCCGGAACCAGCTGATGCCTACCTGCCTTATATTTACCGAGAATGCAGGAATTTGTCGTATAAGCTGCCAAAATGCCACACAAAACCCGTAAAAAGGACGGCAGTGTGGGGAGCAGACAGATCGTCGGCCACTCCGGAGGAAACCCCTTCCGAGGAGGGGGCTGGTTTTGGTGGGGGCGACGACTGTCCTAAAAAATGCGGTATTTCCCTTGCATTTTTGGGTTTCTTGAATCTAATCACGCTCGCAAGCGACCGGATGTGGGTCGAGCACCGAAATGCGGTCGTACGAGTTACCGCACCCCTTTTTATTTCCCTTGGGAGGCATGAGCGAATGGCGAAGAAGACCGGCGTAAAGCCAATGACAAAGACAGAGATCATGCGGGCGATTTCCGAGACGACTGGCCTGCCGAAGAAGGACGTGGTCGCGGTGGTTGAGTCGCTGACCGAAGAAATCGGCAACGCGCTGAAGTCGAACGGCGTCGGCGTGTTCTCGATTCCGGGTCTTGTGAAGATTGAGCGTCGGAAGGTGCCTGCTCGTCCGGCCCAGAAGAACGTCAAGAACCCCTTCACCGGTGAACTGCAGGACCGTCCGGCCAAGCCGGCCAGCGTCAAGGTTCGCGTGCGGGCCCTGAAGAACCTCAAGGCGATGGTCACAGGCTGAGCAACGCTCGCTGACTGTGCTGGCCCGCGTGCGGGCCTGTGCGTGTGAAAACAACGGGCGGCATCCTGAGTGGATGCCGCCCGTTTTCATTGCTGCCGGGACCCGTCGTCGTGGGGCGGCTTGCTCACCAGTTGATTGCGACCCGCGAGTTTCGCATCGTAGAGGCGATCATCGGCATCAGAGACAAGCACCTGCCAGCCGCCTTCGACCGCGGCTGGCCAGGCCACCGCAGCCCCCACGGAGATGGTCACTGGGGGCTGGTCGCCCTGGTCAGGTGACGTCGCGGTGGTGGCTGCCACCTGTGCGATGAGCTGCTCACCAAAATGGCAGGCCTGCTCGGCGGTTTCGCCGGGAAGGACAGCGAGAAACTCCTCGCCACCCCAGCGGCCGACCGTCGCGCCGGCAGCACCACAGGCTTTCAGCAACGTGCCCGCGACCTGCGTCAGGCAGCGATCGCCTGCGGCATGGCCACAGGAATCGTTGAATTGTTTGAAGTGGTCGATGTCGATCATCAGGATTCCGAGGGGGCTGCCATCGTGGCGGCATCGTTCCCATTCGTTGTCGAGTGTTTCGTACAGATGCCGACGGTTACCGAGCCCAGTCAAAGGGTCGGTCTGGGCGAGTGACTGGAGGCTTTTGCGTTCGGCCGCCTCGTGGGCGTGCCGTCGCAGGGCCAATGCAAGTGTCACCTGCAGGTCATGGGGCCGCACGGGCTTGCCGAGAAAGCCGGCGGGCGAAAAGTCGGCGACGTCACTGGCCGCGTTTTCAGCCTCGGGCCCGGCGAGGAAGACAAGGACGACATCTACGGCCTGCCGAAGCAGGTGGGCGGTTTTGACCGCGTTGCCGTGCGGAGGGTGTCCGATGTCCAAGAGCACCACATCGGGGGTGGTTCGCTGGACGGTGGCAAGCACATCGCTGCTGACAGAAAAGACCCCCGAGACCTCATAGCCGATCTGACGAAGGTCTTTGGCAAGGAGGTCAGCCGATGGTGGGTCGTCATCGACAATGAGGACCCGAAACGGTCGACTAGGAATGGTCATCTTCATATGGTCATTATGGTCACTCGCTGTGTCCTGCGAGGTGAGGTAAGAAGAATCAATGCGAGGACATGGTAAACTGAGGGAGGTCTTCCGAAGTTGCAAGGGAGTCGCCGGGGCTGCTGCGTTTCCGTCCAGTTTCCCTTCCCCACGCAGGGATTTGATATTCCCCGGCCCTGTGAAGCTGACTTGGAAAAACCTGAAGGAGATTGAGGTATGTCGAACATGATTGCTGCGTCACGACGCCGGTTCCTGGGAGGATCGATTGCTGCTGGTGGTCTGGTAGCCACTGGTGCGATGGTCCCGCAGGCATTCGCAGGAGCCAATAACCGGGTGCGGATTGCTGTACTCGGCTTGAATGGCCGTGGTCAGCAGCACATTAGCGGGTTCCTTGGACAGAAGGATGTCGAGATTGCCGCTGTTGTTGATCCGGACGCGAATGTGCTGGCGCGGACGCTCAAGGTGCTTGAGAAGCGAACCGAAGGGAAGTCAAAGGCTAAGGGTGTGGCCGACTTCCGCGACGTGCTCGATGACCCAACCATCGACGCGATCACCATCGCAGCCCCGAACCATTGGCACTCGCTGATGACGATCCTAGCCGCACAGGCCGGAAAGCACGTCTACGTCGAAAAGCCGCTCAGTCACGACATCGTGGAAGGACGCGTTGCGGTTGAGGCCCAGAAGAAATACGGCGTGGTGATTCAGCACGGGACGCAGCGGCGAAGTGACGCTGGGATCGCCGGCCTCCACGAGGCACTCAAGGACGGCACCCTGCCCCGGCTGAAGATTGCCTATGGCTATTGCTGCAAGCCCCGGAATGGCATCGGCTTCAAGGAGTCAGGCCCGCCTCCGGCCAACCTCAACTGGGACCTCTGGAAGGGGCCGGCCGTCCTTGAGCAGTACAACCCGAACTTCGTGCCGTACAACTGGCACTGGTTCTGGAAGACCGGCAATGGCGAC
>JBDQOY010000176.1:0-2586 GCA_040260935.1 Pirellulales bacterium | reverse complement strand
CCTCTGCGTCAGCGTCTCCGCCAAGGCCCGCGTGGGCGGGTAGCTTGCGCGGGAAGCATCGGCCTGGGTTGCCAGGATGACATCCGCTCGGCCTGGTTGCTCGAGCAGGTCCTGAGCCACAGCGAGCGAGACCAGGGCAACCCCTAGCGAAGGCTGTGACGGCTGCAGCGAGAAGTCACCCGCGCTACCGGGAGGGAGGAGGGCGGCAACGCGGAGCCGGCGGCTGCGACTGCGGTCCCTCCGATCGCCCAGCGGAGTATCGGCCGGAATGGGCGAGCCGGTTGCCGCTCTGAGCACCACAGCATCCCCGACAGCCAAGTCCAGCACGGCGGCCAGATGTTCGCTCAGCGCAACCCCCTCGCCGAGCACCTCGGGGCAGGGTTTCGCAAACCCCAGCGTGGCCGGCTGATCGCAGCCCACGAGCAATGCCACACTCGTCGCCCTTGAGCGGCCGGTGCTGGCCGGCCGGGTCACCGTGATCTGCCGCAGGCTGGCAGGCACAAGGGCTATCGCTGATGCTCCGCCAGCCTCCTGCAGGGCACTCGCAAGTCGCTGAGCCAAATCGGCTTGGAACGGGGTCTGGCTAAGAACCGCCGCTTTTATTCCACCGAGTCGCTGAGCCGCCTGCCGCCGTAGGCCCTGCTGCATGCCATCGCCGACCCCTAGGCTGCCGACGAGGAGAGCCGTCACCACGGCGGTGGCTGCCGCCACAGCAAGCAGATGACGCCACCACTGCCGACTCATCCCAAAGGCAAGCGTCAGCAGGGTTCCCGCCACGCCGGGGACATTGGCTGGCCGCGTCATGGCAGCAGTCGTCCATCAAGCATGTGCAGCCGACGCCCCTGCGGATGGCCGGCCACACGCGTAGCAATCCGGTCATCGTGCGTGACAACCAGCAGCAGACTTCCAATTTCCTCAACCACGCTCGTCAGCAAATCGACCACGTCTGTGGCAGCCTGGCTGTCGAGCTGACCGGTTGGCTCATCCGCGAGAAGCAGCATGGGCTCAAGCATCACCGCCCGGGCCACCGCCACCCGCTGCCGCTCGCCGCCCGACAACTCGGCGGGGAGGTGCCGTTCGCGAGAGGCAAGGCCAACCCGATCAAGCAACAGGCGGGCTCGCTCCACCTGCGCCGCCGAGGCTCGGCCGGTCGCGAGTACGGGCAGCAGGACGTTTTCAATTGCAGTGCAGCTTTCCAGCAAATGATGCTCTTGGAAGACAAAGCCAATCCGTTGATTCCGAAACGCCGCCCGTTCGGCTGCTGACAGCCGAAACGGGTCAACCCCAGCAACACAGACGTGCCCGGCAGTGGGTGGTTCAAGCCCACCGAGAATCGCCAGCAGCGTGCTCTTTCCAGACCCACTTGGGCCAGTCACGACAAGCCGCTCGCCAGCTTCAGCTGAAAGGCTCACCCGTTCCAGCACTACGAGCGGTTCGGCTGGGGTCGGGAACGCTTTCGATACCGCATCGACTTCGAGCACGAGCGTCATGATCTGCCGCGGCCTCGTCAGGCTGAAGAGGCCGGAAAGGCACTCGCTGGCAGACGATGCGGCTCAAGCCGCGCGGCAACCCCAGCCGGAATCTTGACCGGCAGCGGTTTTTGGCCCCTTCGCATCAGACACCGCACCGCCACGACTTTTCCTGTCGCAACGAGCTGACCGGCCCGTTCAAACCGAAAGCCATAGGTGACACTCGCGTGCCCGAGATCGGCGACACCGACGGCGATGTCGATTTCCTCCCCGAACCGAACCGCCGCCTGATAATCAGCCGTCACAGAGACACGGGGCCAACTCACCTCAAGTTCCTCCGCGTCGTTGACCATGGAGAGTTCCTGACGGAGTACCTCAGCATCCTCCGGGGCATGATCGACCACCTTCAGACCGCAATGCCGCAACAAGGCATGCTCAGCCGACTCCATCCAGAAAAAGAACGCCGAGAAGTGGGCAATACCCGCAGCGTCGGTATCTCGAAACTCCACCAGCCGGCGGCAACGAAACCACTCTGCTGGAGATGCTTCACCTGGCATGAGTCTGAATGGCGCGTCAGTCCGCAACGTAGGGCAGCAGCGCCATGAACCGGGCCCGCTTGATGGCTCGCGTCACGGCGTGCTGGCTCGCCGCTGTGCACCCGGTTTTCCGACGACCGATAATCTTGGCCTGCCGATTGACTATCTTGCCGAGCAGATCGAGGTCCTTGTAGTCGACGAACATCGGCCGCGGCCGCACGCCGTCAATAAAGACCGGGTCTTTCCTCTTAATCTTCGGCTTCGGCTTGGATCGCTTCCGGGGCGTCTTGGAAAATCGCTTCTTGCCGGGCATCGGACTCATGGTCGTTCTCTTCTCGTTCGGTACGGACTGGACTATTGATTGGTTGTTACCCGCAAACCGACCTCGCAGGGCAGGCTCACTTTTGCGTTTGGACTCACTGCCTCCAACCGGCTGATTTGTGCATTGGCTCATGCCATCTGCACAGTGAATCGCCGCATCAGTTTAATCGGGCTGGTCGGCCAAAACCCGAAACCCACTGGACGAAGCCGCGATTCCTATCGGAAACGCATCTTACACGGTGTCTCAGAGAATTGCACGG
>JBDQOY010000175.1:0-3416 GCA_040260935.1 Pirellulales bacterium | reverse complement strand
GTGTCAGCCGGGGGCTCAAGCCATTCCACGAGGCTGCCCAGCCGCAGCCCGCCATGTGGCAAAAGGTGGTCAAGCGTGGGCAGCCCACTGCTCACCGTCAGCCGCTGCGTACAGGCAGCAGCCGCGTCTGCCTGTACACGGCAAAGCCGCTTGAGCGTCTGCAGCCGCGTGGCTGACAGCGGAGCGGAGGAATGGCTAGCGGGCGTGGCAGCAGGCATGAGAAAACCGACAGGCCAAAGTGGTGTATTTCTGTACAGTATCTATCGGTCGACTGGCTGTCAAGCCATCTGCCGGAAATCTGGCCGGCCGTATAATCCGTCCTGCTCCGCGCCAGCCGCCATCGGCCGAACGGCTTCCCAGCCCCTTGCGTCAACCAAGGACCTGCTCTGATGCCCCCCGCAGACCTCGCCCCCCGCGTCACTCTGGCCGCCGCAGGAGTTCTCCTGCTGACGTTCTCTGGCCCCTCCTGCGCCGCCGACTTCGCCACGTTTCAGCGGGACGAGTCACCGGCCATCGCCACGGCACTCGGCACCACGCCAAAGCACTACCGCCAGATTGAGCCGTCGCTCTACCACCTGGCGCAGCGGCACGCCGCCACACTCGACAGCCTGCCGACTACTGAACGCCGTGACCGACTGGTGGCTCTGGCCCGCTTTATCGATGCCAAACGCACCGCGGTTGCCGACGCAGCCGTGATCGCGCCGGGCCGCTCCCTGATTGGGCTCCTCGACCCTGACCACGGCCTCGCCCCAAAAGAGATCACCGCCCTGGCAACTGCCTATCACTGCACCGCCACCATCTTCAAAAAGACCGATCCGGCTGAATCCCTGGCCGACGTTGCCACTGCCTTCCTGAAGGCAGTCACTGCTGCTGCCCAGCCAAAGGCTGCACCCACCACCATCGTCGTGCTTGGCCATGGCCTGCCAACTGAAATCCAGAGTTATCACATTCCTGTTGAGCAGCTTGCCGACACGCTGGTTACCGCTGCCACCCCCGCCGGGAGCGATGCCCCCATCGACCTGGGCACCCTGACCATCATCTGTGACGACTGCTATAGCGCCGACTTCATGATCAACCTCAGCAACGGCATTGTTGAACGGTGCCACGACCGGTCACTTCAGCTTGCTCACCTCCCCACGCTGATTGCAGGGACCAACCGCGACTGTGTCGGCCATGCCGACATAAGCGCCACATTCGTGCCGCACTTCTGGAAAGACGTCATCGAGCTGTTCTACATTCGGAAGCCACACCCCGAAGCCATCACGCTGGGCGACTTTTTCGAGAAGGTCGACAACATGATGTACGGCTACGGCCGGCAGCCGATCATCAGCGGCTCGCATGTGACCGGCTACCGTCTGACGGACCCAACGATGGTGCAGGACCCCGTGGTGTTTGTTCCACTGAGCGCAGAGGAGTGCACCACACTGCGGAGCCTGCTCGGCCTCGGGCCGGACGACCGCTGCGATCCGTTCCTCGATATCGGCTGATTGTCCCGCTGCGGCAGCGGCCACCAGTGCCGCACGTCAGATCGTGTACCGCTGCTTGGTCAGATCGGGCTTCACCCCTTCCGGCGTGGCGTCGCTGGCGATGTCGAACCACTCATCCTGGAACGTAATCCGGGACTGGGTCTCAGGATTCCGCAACGCCTCGTTGCTGACCAACGCAATGACCGCATCCGCGATCGCCACCTCGGGCTTGCAGCGGGGCTGATTGGCAGGATCAGGATTGCGAATACACCAGGCCCAGTGCTCCATCTCTTCGGTGTAGCCTCGGGACGGCGGCGGCTTGTCGCCAGGCGTCGCTGACACGGCCGTGACCGGCCCGCCACCACTCTCGGTCGTGTCGAGCACCGGGGCCCCAGTCTTCGACTTGGCGACGGTAACGCGGGTGTCTCGGGAGGATCCCTTGTAGAGCATCACGTTCTGCTCCTGCTCGAGGATCAGCGTGCCCTCTGTGCCCATCACCACTTCGCCGTAGCCACCGAACCCGTTGCCATTGATGGACGAGTAAGTGACGACAATCTTCTTGTTGGGATCTTCTTCGTAGCCCGGAGCGGGATACTCATACATGCAGTAGACATGGTCATCAACTTCGCGGTCCGCAGGGAAAATGCTGCGATTGCCGACAGCAGTCACCGTCAGCGGCTTCACCTTCTTCCCCTTGCCATGCATCGCCGAAATGAAGATGCCCGCCGCATCGAGCTGATGGCTGCCGAGCTCTGCCATCAGGCCGCCGCCGGTGCGGTTCCAAAGCCGCCAGCGAATCAGTTCTTCAAGCGGCGTCCGGGGAGTGCCATCCGGCAAGCGTATCTCGGTGTACCCGTGGGCAGCGGCGTCGACGCTCCTATCGGCCAACTGGGCTTCCAGTTGGGCAACCCGCTTGGCCCAAAGCTCGACCTCCGCCGGCTTTGACTCTTCCAGTTTACGCCGCCAACTGGCCAGCTTTTTCAGCAACTCCTCATCGCCCGGAAGCGGCGGCTTCCAGCTGTCCTTCCCGGGAAGGTTGCCGCGATGCCACTGGGCCCGAATGGAGTGCAGGTCGCCGATCAGCCGGGCATTGCCGATCGTGTGCACCGCATTGTCGTAGAGCACGCTGTAGTGCCGCTGATGTCCGGTCGCCAACAGCTTGCCGGTCTGCCTGGCGGTCCGCCCCATCTCTTTGCACTCATGGATTGAGTGACCCATCAGCTTTTCGGTCAGCACATGCTTGCCCGCCCGCATCGCCTTGATCGCCGCCTCGGCATGGAGATGCAAGGGCAGGGCAATCACCACCGCCTCAATCTCATCGTTGGCCAGCAGCTCCTCGTAGGCGCCATAGACCTTCACCTGCTTGCGGGCCTCATCCTCCGTCTTCCAGCCATACTTGGCCATCAGCCCGGGCCGCACCTGCTGGGCAGTTGGGCTCGAGATATCGCCATGAAACGCACGGAACACGTTGTAGGGACGGATGTCGGCAATCGCCACCACCTTGAGGTACTCAGGGTTATGAGCCCCAAGCAGCACGCTGCCTTCGTCCCCCGTGCCAATGAAGCCAACCCGCAGGGGATCTCCGACGCTCGCTCCGTACCCAAAGTAGATGGAGCCGAGCCCGGCACCGGTGGCAAGCCCGGCGGCAACGGTCCCAGAAAGGAAATCGCGACGGGTAACAGCCACCGCATCAGCGAAGTTTTCCTGCCCAATAATCTTTTGTTCCGGCGTGAGGTTCATCGCGGAGGGTTCTCCTGAAAAGGTGTTCGCGAGACGATGTGAAAGCGTCGAAAGTTTAAAAACGGGTGAAACCGGCCGACTTACTCAGCCTTGCAGCAACAGCGAAGCGGACAAAACCGTCGCAGCATCGGTGCGAGGAAATAATCGAGTCCTGACCAG
Source organism: Pirellulales bacterium (assembly GCA_040260935.1). GTDB lineage: Bacteria > Planctomycetota > Planctomycetia > Pirellulales > UBA1268 > UBA1268. Next base: position 51 of record JBDQOY010000175.1, on the reverse strand, counting down.
CCGCCGACTGGTACGGACGCCACGACCAGCAGGCCGGCAATTTCAACCCAC
>JBDQOY010000174.1:0-2675 GCA_040260935.1 Pirellulales bacterium | reverse complement strand
GGGCAGGGGAGGGGATGACCTCGTGATGCCCCAGGGCCGGTACACCTGGCGAAAGGGGGTGACACAATGACCGACGCCTCGCAGGTTCGCGTGTCTCCACCACAGCCCTCCTGGCTAGCCGCCTGGGGCATTGGCTGGAACCGGTTCTGGTTCACCCCGTCTGACCCGCTACTACTCAGTTTGCTACGCATTCTCGCCGGTGGGCTGCTCACCTGGTCCAGCATTATCTGGCTGCTTGATGCTGAAGGCTTTTTTAGCAGCACCGCCTGGCAGGCTCCGGCGAACGTCTGGCGGCTGAATGATCAGCCCTGGCACTGGAGCTGGTATTTTTCAGCTGGCTCAGCCACCAGCGTCCGGCTGCTGGCCATAGGCACCCTGGTGGCCTCGGCACTTCTGACACTGGGCCTGGCCACGCCAGTGGCAGCCCTCGTGGCACTGCTTGGATTTCTGAGTGCGGTCAATCGTGCCCCGCTGAACGCCTTTGGCTTTGACGATGCCATCGGCCTGGTCCTTGTGCCGCTGGTGATCGGCCCGGCCGGGGCTCGGCTGTCGCTGGACCAGCTGCTCTGGCCACGGTTCGTCACGCAGGGGCCGAGCGTGCGGACAACGATCGCTCTGCGACTGATCCAGATCCACCTCTGCGTGCTCTACTTTTTTTCAGGCACCGGCAAACTCTTGGGAGCAAGCTGGTGGGAAGGCACCGCCCTGTGGGGCGCACTGGCCAACAGCCAGTACCGAACGCTTGACCTGACCTTCCTCGCCTGGCATCCGCTCATCATCAATGCCCTGACCCTCGGCACGCTCTTCTGGGAAATCTCCTACGCGGCACTGATCTGGCCCCGGCTGACTAGACCACTAATTTTGGCGATTGCCATCCCGGTCCACTTGGGAATTGGCCTCGCAATGGGCATGATGGAGTTCGGCCTGGCGATGCTCGTTGCCAACATGGCCTTCCTGCCTTCCGGCCTTGGTGGTCGTGGGGCCACCATTCCGCAGCCTCCCGTAGTTGGACCACGTTCATGATTGACACGCTCGCCGTGGTCGGTGCCACTGGTGCCGTCGGCCGAATTATTCTCGACCTTCTCGTCAGCCGGAACTTCCCGGCCCGGCAGCTCAAACTCTTGGCCTCACCCCGGTCGGCCGGCCGCACGGTCGAGGCAGGGGGGCGGCAGTTCACCGTTGAGGCACTCACCCCAGACGCCTTCACCGGCGTGCAGATTGCCATCGGCAGTACCCCAGACGAGGTGGCGGCTGAGTTCGTGCCGTGGGCCGTCGAACGCGGAACCGTTGTCGTCGATGAGAGCGCCCACTTTCGCATGCAGCCCGACGTGCCGCTGGTCGTGCCCGAGATCAACCCCGAGGCAATCGCCACCCACAAAGGCATCATCGCCAGCCCCAACTGTTCCACCACCCAAATGGTGATGGTGATGAAGCCCCTGCACGACGCCGCCCGCGTTCGTCGGGTCATCGTCAGCACCTATCAAGCCGTCAGTGGTGCCGGACTGGCTGCCACCACCGAACTGAAAGACGGCCTCACTGCCTGGCTGGCCGGCAGCCCGGAATCACCGCAGATCTTTGCCCATCCGATTGCGGCCAACCTGATTCCGCAGATCGGCTCGCTCCGCGACGGCGGCGGCACCAGCGAAGAGATGAAAATGGTCTACGAGACCCAGAAGATTTTTGGCGATGCGTCCATTGGTGTCTGTGCCACCTGTGTCCGCGTGCCCGTGGCCGACGCCCACAGCGAAACCCTCGTCATCGAAACCGAGAAGGCTCTCGACCCCGACGAGGCCCGGCAGTTGCTGGCCGGTTTCCCAGGAGTGACCGTCATCGACGACCTGGCCGCCGGCAAGTATCCGATGCCACGTGGGGCAGGGGGGCAGGACGATGTCTTTGTGGGCCGTATCCGCCGCGACCCCTCCGGCCCAAATGCCCTGGCGATGTGGTGCGTGTCAGACAACCTGCGAAAGGGGGCCGCCACCAACGCCGTGCAGATTGCCGAGCGGCTGGCGGCGGGACTAGCCTGAACCGATGGGCCAGACACTCTCCCTGCGACTGGCCTATGACGGTGCCGGCTTCAGCGGTTGGCAGGCCCAGCCGGGCCGCCGCACGGTGCAGGGGGTGTTGGCCGAAGCGATCACGGCTGTGTCGGGCGAGACAATTCTGCCCAAGGGTGCCAGTCGCACCGACGCCGGCGTCCACGCGGTCGACCAACTCGTTGGCTTCAGCACCGCGAAAGATCATCCGCCCGACGTCTGGCAGCGGGCACTCAATGCCAATCTGCCGCGGGATGTGGTCGTGCTGTCGGCTGCGGCAGCGCCGGATGATTTTGATCCCAGCACCGCTGCGGTCAGGAAGCGGTACCGCTACCGCATCCACGATGCCCGCACCCGCCCCGTACTGGCCCAGCCGTTCGTCTGGCAATGGAAGACAACCCTGGATATCGCCGCCATGCAGGCTGCGGCAGCCCACCTGGTTGGAGAACACGACTTCAGCAGTTTTGAAAACCCGTCGTCCCCACGCCAGTCGAAGGTCCGGCAGATTGACGCCATCGACGTCGAACGACGGCAGGGGGGGGAGAACGGTCCTGGAGCCGCAGTGTGGATTGAAGTCGAAGGCCACGGTTTCCTCTACCATATGGGGCGGTTCATCGTCGGCACCATGGTCGTCGTCGG
>JBDQOY010000173.1:0-4864 GCA_040260935.1 Pirellulales bacterium | reverse complement strand
GGATGGAACTGAACCCCGAAGATTGGCAGCGTCCGGTGCCGAATCGCCATGATCTCTCGACTGCCGTCAGGGGCTGCCGCCCAGGCATCGACATCAAATTCCTTCGGCAGCGTTGGCGGATCAATCACCAGACTGTGGTAGCGGGTGGCCTCAAGCGGTGAGGGCAGACCAGCGAACAGTCCCGCCCCCGTATGCTCGATCTGATCGACCTTGCCGTGCATCAACTGTTTGGCCCGAACAATCCTGCCCCCGAACACCTGCCCGATCGACTGATGCCCCAGGCAGACGCCCAGGATTGGCATCCGGCCAGCGAATCGGCGAACCACGTCACAGGAAACGCCAGCTTCATCAGGTGTGCACGGTCCCGGAGAGATCACCAGGTGGCTGGGCTGCTTGGCGGCGATCTCGTCCCCCGTGATCTGATCGTTGCGATGCACTTCAACCGGCAAGCCGGGCGCAATCTCGCCAAGTCGCTGGACGAGATTCCAGGTGAATGAATCGTAGTTGTCGATCAAGAGGAGCATGCGGCGGCAAGTATAAAGACAGACGGCAACGGGAACGGACAAAACCTACCCTAGTCAAGCAACGTCACCGGGTGTCCTTCCCGGTCCACCAGGGGGATTACCTGAGGCTTGTAGATCGTGGTGTACGCCTCTGCCAGGCGGTGGGCATCGAGGGCTTCCTGAGAGACCCAATGTTCAACGAGGGTGAACCGGCTGGCATCAGCCTGGGAGTGATAGACATCGAACCGCTCGCAGCCCGGCTCCTGCCGACTCTTCCGCATGGCGTCAGTGAGCAAGGCTCGAACCGTCTCGACGTCAGTGGCCTGCTTTACCTGAAGCACAATATTCATGCAGATCATCGGTCGGTCTCCTTTTCTCTGCTACTGTACCAAGACCGGCCGCGTTGCCGGCCCCGGTCCATGGCGGCGGGCCAAGACTCGCAGATAAGGCGGCAGATACCGGGCTCGGTGTCCGTACGTTCCAGGTCGGGCGGCCGCATCGGCTTCGGCTGGTTCCCAGCAATCCTCGATTCCGAAACCGGCAGCGCAGATGCCGCCGAGCAGTTCACTCAGCGAGTGGACAAATTCGTCGGTGCCGGCCTCCCGCAGCGGCGATGGCGGAGCCGGCGGCAGCGGCTGACGGGGCCGGACTGCCGTGGGCAGGGGTTCGTTGAGCTCATAGCGACCAGCTGCGTTCGGCGTCAGGGATGCCTGGAGGCTGGCTGGTGCCTTGTGCTGGCTGAGATAACGACCACCAGGCCGACAGATGCGGGCCACTTCGGCAAACAGCCGCTGCACCGAGCGCAGGTAGCAGGTACTCACCGGCTGAATCACCAGATCAAACCGTCCCGCGGGCAGCATGCCGAGGTCGTCCATCGAGGTCTGCACCAGCGTCAGTTCGAGGTGCCGCTCACGAGCCACCTGACGATCGAGTTCCAGCATCGCTGCAGAGATGTCAACGACGGTCACCCGCCCACCAGCGGCCGCATAGAGCGGACCATGCTTTCCGCCACCGGCAGCAAGGCAGAGGATCTCCAACCCCACCAAACGCTCTGGCAACCAGGGCCGTCCGGGTGGCCCGCCAGTTCCGAGCCAGGCCCGTGGGTCCGCAAAGGCGGCATCGACCGCCGGCTGGGCCAGCGGCCCTCTTGCCGCGGCCAGTCGATCCCAGGCAGTCGCATTGCGATGCAGAATCGGCCCGTCGGTACCATCGCAGGAGAGATTTGAAGGCATCGGCACACCACATCCACGCCGGAGGCACCAACCGCTCGCAGTTACTCAGCCGCTTGCTGCTGCAGCAGACCCATCCGGTGCATCACCTCGAGGGGCGGCCCCGGCTTCCAGCGCTTGCGGCGGGCATCGTAGACCGCCGGCACCAGCGTCGGCCGACCGGTTTCAGGGTTTTCCAGTGGCCCTGCCGCCAGCGGCAGGTCAAAGGTCGCTCCGCTCTCGCGGCAGACATACCGGACCACGGGCAGATCCTCAGCCGCCACGGCCGGAGGCTGTGGCGGGAAGAGGCTCGGAGCGAGCAGCCAAGCCGTCACCGCAAGACCACCCCCCACAACCCAGAGTCGAGTGTCTTTCACAACCTTGGCTCCATCAAAGGGGCTGATTACTGGAGATCGTACAGGGCGTCGGCCGCCGTCGCGTCATTGGGCGAGCCATCGCACACGATGCCTACACGATGGAATTGCATCTGGGCAATCTGGGGCTGGCTGCTCCACGGGCCAGCCCGAAACCGATACGGATAGGCCTCAACATGGCCATCCACCAAGACAACGTTGGCGAAGTCTCCCGCATGCCTGAAATGCACCTGGGGATCGGTACTGGTCGGCAATTGAAGCCCTCCCAGATTCTCCCGGAGAGCGAAGGGGGCCAGAAAATAGATGATCGCACTTTCCGCAAAGGCAATCGTTCGCGTGGTCTCCTGAACCCGGCTGAGTCGGTGCCGCAGGTTTCGATCCTGGAGCGACACACCGGGCCATGCTGACCAGTCCCAGACCGTACCCGGCCCTAGGTTGGAGTTGTAGTCAAAGCCGGTGGCCATCTTTCCGTACCGCAACTGCTCAACCGCATCGGGCCCAAAGTTTGGACACTGGTAGGCCTGAATGTTGCCCTCCATAAACGGGGAGAGCGTCCCAGCCTCAAAGTCAAGGCGGTCGGCGAGCACTGCCTGATTCTCGTCAACCTCGCCAAACCAGTAGCGGCTTTTCCCGGCGTAGGGATTGTTGGACGGGTTGGCCAGGGTGTCGGCAATGCGGTCTTCGTCATCGACCTTCAGGGGCGGCAGGCGATCGTTATTGGCAGCAATGTAGCCATGCATCGCAATGCCCAACTGGCGGAGGTTACTCGCGCAGGAGGTGCGGCGGGACGCTTCCCGAGCTGCCTGCGTCGCCGGGAGGAGCAGGCCCACCAGCACGCCGATAATGGCGATCACCACGAGCAGTTCAATTAGGGAGAACCCCTGCGGCAGGCCCACTTGCGCGCAGGCCGGACATGTTTTTCTAACCGGATTCATTCTCCGCGACTCCATGCGGCCAACACAATGAGCACCAGCTTTCGCTGGCCGTGCCTGCGCAGACCGACCTTCGCCATCACACACCGGCCCACACATGCGGGCCGTACCCGTAAAGCCGCCCTCGCAGCTGCACGTGGTCCTCTGAATGCCGGCAGGTCTTCTGACTCTCAGGCCGTTTCGACTGACGCCTTCTCACGAACGGGCCGAAACCTCCTCGCAATGGCAACACATGTCAGCCGAATTGATCAAACCGCTCTCTTAGAAGCAGTGACGCTTAGCAGCCTGATCACCTGATTACAGCGGCGGGGCCGTCCCGGAGTTCCACCGGTGTTCCCTGTTCACCCGTCAAAGTCAACCATTTCACGGGTCGCCGAACATTCGAGCGGCAGTCTACGCCCGGCCTGCTGGCTGTCAACGAGAGAGGAACGTTCCCCGGAGATCGCGGGAGGAAGACCGACCGCAGGGACACCCTCACCGGAAAACTCCCCACAGTCGGCTCGGTCCGAGGGCAAACCCTGCCGGTGGAAGCGAACGCAGCGACCGACTCTACCGGTTATCCGGCCACGCCCCACACCACCGCTACAACCGCAGCCGCCGGTATCTTTTGCCTAACAGAACGACCTAAGTCGTTGGGGAAAAAAAACTTAGAGCCAACTCAAGCCTGTTTCCCTCGTCCGCCGATAGCCCCTCTGTCCCCCGGGGCATCACTGTGCCCGTCGGGCAACCAAAAGGGGGCGGCAGTAACCTGAAGTTCTCGAGTCACGGAATGGCTCGACAGGCCTGTCGCAGATTTGAGTACGTGGATCACTCCCTCGGGGTGACAAAAACCGCGCGGTCGGGGTCGATCATCCTCGCGTGATCCACAAGCAAAGGAGATGTGGCTCGATGAAGCGTATGATGTTTCTCGGTGCACTGGTCCTCGGTGTCACCATGTGTAGTCAGTCCTATGGTTTTGAGCTCCTCGATCGGATGCTCGGAAAGGGCTGCTGTGATTCTTGCTGTGATTCGTGTGAGCCGGCTTGCGGTTGTGAGCCTGCGTGTGGTTGTGAGCCTGCTTGCGGATGCGAGCCGGCTTGCGGATGTGAGCCCGCTTGCGGATGCGAGCCGGCTTGCGGTTGTGATGATGGCTGCGACGCTGGTTGCACCTCCTGCTGCGGCCGGAAGTGCAAGTCGCGTGACCTGTTCGGCGGCCTGAAGGGGCTGTTCGAGCGGTGCAAGCGGAACCGTAGTTGCTGCGACAGTTGCTGCGACGATGGTTGCGACAGCGGTTGCGAGCCAGCTTGTGGTTCTGAGCCTGCCTGTGGCTGCGAGCCTGCTTGCGGTTGCGAGCCGGCCTGTGGTTGCGACAACGGCTGTGACGACGGCTGCTGCGACGCTGGCTGCACTTCGTGCTGCAGCAAGCGGTGCTGCAAGACTCCGCTGCGTGACCTGCTCCGTGACCTTCACGAAGCGAAGAAGCGTTGCATGGCCCGTCTGCACCGTCGGAACAGCTGCTGCGACAGCTGCTGCGACAACGGTTGTGAGCCGGCCTGTGGTTGTGAGCCGGCCTGTGGTTGCGAGCCAGCTTGCGGTTGCGAGCCGGCCTGTGGTTGCGAGCCCGCTTGCGGGATCGAAGCCCCGGTCGCTCCAACTCCGGACGCTTCCGCTGCGGTCAACAACGGTTTCAAGATCGTTGCTGTCAGCCGGACAGTGACCGCCAAGTGAGTGTAAACGTTCGGTCGAACGGATAACCGTTGCCCGACTTCGGCCAGTGATCTCCGCCCGGGGGGCCCAACCCCGGGCGGAGTTTTTTTATGACGGTCCCTTCGGCGGGCTGACGTCACCCGATCGCAGCCGGCCGAGAT